>NZ_JBBKBA010000001.1:0-300000 GCF_038404985.1 Ferrovibrio sp. MS7 | reverse complement strand
CACTTTCGGTGCCACCGTCGTCAACATGTATGCCATGTCGGCGGCGCGCCACATGCATGAATTCGGCACCACCGGCGAGCAACTCGCCTGGGTCAAGGTGGCGGCCTCCCATCACGCCCAGCACAATCCGAACGCCTTGCTGCGCGAGGTGGTGACGGTGGAGGATGTGGTGAATTCGCCGGTGATCGCCGATCCGCTGCGCCGGCTGGATTGCTGCGTCATCACCGATGGCGGTGGTGCATTGATCGTAGCGCGGGAGGAAATCGCCCGCAGCCTGAAGCGGCCGCTGATCAAGGTGCGCGGCACCGGTGAGTCGGTGAAGCACAGCGCCGGCGGTCGCATTAATGCCACCGTCTCGGCGGCGGCCAAGTCTGGCGCCACCGCTTTCGCCGAGGCTGGCATCAGGCCGTCCGACATCAATTATGCCTCGCTCTACGACAGCTTCACCATTACCACGCTGATCCAGATCGAGGATCTCGGGTTCTGCGCCAAGGGCGAGGGTGGTCGCTTCGTTGCCGATGGCAACCTGATTTCCGGCATTGGCAAGCTGCCGTTCAACACCGATGGCGGCGGCCTGTGCAACAACCACCCGGCCAATCGCGGCGGCATGACCAAGGTGATCGAAGCGGTGCGCCAGTTGCGCGGTGAGGCGCATCCCAAGGTGCAGGTGAAGGATTGCCGCCTGGCCCTGGCCAATGCCATCGGCGGTTCGGCACTTACCAACCGCCATTGCAGTGCCACCTTGATCCTCGAGCGGGAGTGAACCAGCCATGAGCAAAGCCGCTGCCATCCGCGACATCATGGTGCCGACGCTTAGCCCGGAGACCGAGCATTTCTGGGCTGCTGCGCGCGAGGAACGCCTGGTGCTGCGCTACTGCAACGCCTGCCAGCAGTACCATTACTATCCGCGTTCGATCTGCCCGCTCTGCTTCAGCGACCAGACCGAATGGCGCGACAGCGCCGGCAAGGGCGAAATCTACTCGCTCTCGGTGATGCGCAAGGCGCCGGTGCCCTATGCCATGGCCTATATCGCGCTGGATGAAGGCGCGATGATGCTGAGCAATATCGTCAATTGCGATTTCGATACGCTGCGCATCGGCCAGCGGGTGCGGCTGCAATTCCTGCCCTTCGAAGGTGGCAAGCTGCCGGTCTTCGAGCCGGATGCCTGAAGCCTGAGAGCATAGTCACACCGTGGGACCTTTCGCCGATTGCTTCAGCCCCTTCGAGGGCCAGAATCTGGAATGGCTGCTCGCCACCCAGGCGAAGCAGCGCGGCGATCACCCCTTCATCGTCTTTGAGCCCTTCGAGCGTCCGGCCCGCAGCATCGGCTATGCCGAATTCTACGACCTGGCGCAGCGGCTGGCTCAAGGGTTGCGCCAGCGCGGCGTACGGCCGGGCGACCGCATCATTGTGCATCTCGACAATTGCCCGGAATTCCTGCTGAGCTGGTGTGCCTGCGGCATCGCTGGCGCCGTGGCGGTGACCACCAACACGCGCTGTTCGGCCGAGGAACTGGGCTATTTCTTCGAGCATAGCGGTACCATCGCGGCGATCACTCAGCCACGCCATGCCGCCATGGTGCAGGCCGCCTGCCGCGACGCGCGCTGGATCGTGGTGACGGACAATGACTCCGGCGAGCCGGCCAGCTTCGCCGCGCGACAGGCCGGTTCGGAACGGTTCGACAGCTTGCTGTCTGCGGTCACACCGGAAAGCCGCGCCCCGGTCCTGCCTTCATCGCCGCTGGCGGTGCAATATACCTCCGGCACGACGTCCCGGCCCAAGGCGGTGCTGTGGACCCATGCCAATGCACTCTGGGCGGCGCGGGTCAGTGCCAGCCATGAAGGCCTGCTGCCGAGCGATGTGCATCATTGTGTGCTGCCGCTGTTCCATACCAATGCGCTGTCCTATTCCTGGCTGGCCAGTTTCTGGGCGGGTGCCACCCTGGTCTTGCAGCCACGTTTCAGTTCCAGCCGTTTCTGGGCGGTGGCGCTGAAGAACCGCTGCACTTGGAGTTCGATCACCGGCTTCTGCTACCGCGCGCTGGCCAATGTGGAAGTGCCGCGCGCGCATTACTTCCGCTGCTGGGGTGTGGCTTTCTCCGATCCCCTGGTAGTGAATAAGTTCAACATCAAGCCGCTGAGCTGGTGGGGCATGACCGAGACCCTGACCCAGGGTATCATCGGCTATCCGCATCTGCCAGTGACCTATGGCGCCATCGGCCGCGCCGCGCCGGAATACTCGATCCGCATCCTCGATGCCGATGGCCGTCCGGTGCAGCGCGGCGAGACCGGCACGATCCATATCGCCGGCCAGCGCGGCGTGTCGCTGTTCCAGGAATATTACCGCGACCCGGTGGCCACCGCGGCGGCCTTCGATGCAGAGGGTTTCTTCAATACCGGTGATCAGGTGACGCTGCTGGAGGATGGCTCGGTGCGTTTCGCCGACCGGCTCAAGGACATGCTGAAGGTCGGTGGCGAGAATGTCGCCTCGTCCGAGATCGAACGGGTTATTGCCGGCATCCCGGGCGTGGAGGAAGTGGCGGTGGTGGCCAAGGCCCATGCCATGCTGGACGAGGTGCCGGTGGCTTTCGTTCGCCTCGGCGGGCCGTTGGCCGATGCAGCGCCGGATACGGTGGCGGCCCTGGTGACGGCGCAATGCCGTAAGCTCCTGGCCGACTTCAAGGTGCCGCGCGAAGTGCATGTGGTGGAGGAATTCCCCCGCGCCAATGTGGAGAAGATCGCCAAGGCGAAGCTGAAAACCATGCTGGCGGCGCTCGGCGATGGCCCGGCGACGCGGGAGAGTTTCACTGCCTGGCCCGCCAGAGGACCGACAGACTGAAAACTGTTGACAGTTTGCGATATTGTTCTAGTATCCGGAATCACCGAATTGCGCGAGCCTATCCTGCACCGGGGCTCGGAGAAAGCGACGAAAGGGAGAGGAAGCGATGGAGTATGATGTAGTTGTGGCTGGCGCCGGCAATGCGGCTTTGTGCGCGGCTTTGTCGGCACGCGAGAATGGCGCCAAGGTTCTGGTGCTGGAGCGTGCGCCTGAGTCCGAGCGCGGCGGCAATTCCTACTTCACCGCCGGCGGTTTCCGCTTCGCCCATGATGGCCTTGAGGATGTATGCCAGGACATCCTGACCGACCTTTCCGATGCCGAGCGCAACCAGATCGTGCTGCCCAAGCATACGCGGCAGTTCTTCTACGATCAGCTCATGGAAATCACCCATCACCAGTCGGATGAATCGCTGGCCAACCTGCTGGTCGACCGCTCGCGCCCGACCATGGCCTGGCTGCGCAGCCATGGCATCCGGTTCGTGCCGATGTTCGGCCGCCAGTCCTATATTGTCGATGGCAAGCATCACTTCTACGGCGGTGTGAATATCGAGGCTGTGGGCGGCGGCGCCGGCCTGGTGGAAGCCGAAATCGCCCGCGCCGAGAAGCTCGGCATCGAAATCCGCTATGGCACCGCGGCGGTGGGCCTGATCCAGGAGCCGAACCGCGTCATCACCGGCGTCAAGGTGCGCAGCAAGGATGGCTATTCCGAGATCAAGACCAAGGCCGTGATCCTGGCCTGCGGTGGCTTCGAATCCAATCCGGAAATGCGCGTGCGCTATCTCGGCCCGGGCTGGGACCTCTGCCGCGTGCGCGGCACCCGGCATAATATGGGCGAAGGCATCAACATGGCGCTGGCGATCGGCGCGCGCCCTTATGGCAACTGGTCGAGTTGCCATGCCTGCGAATGGGATATCTCGGCACCGCCCTATGGCGACCGCTGGGTGCTGGATAATTTCCAGAAGCATTCCTACCCGCTCGGCATCATGGTCAATCTCGATTGCGAGCGCTTCGTCGATGAAGGCGAGAATTACCGCAACCTGACCTACGCCAAGTTCGGCCGCGAGATCATGAAGCAGCCGCGCCGCACCGCGATCCAGATCTTCGACCAGCAGACGGTGAAGATGCTGCGCGATGAATACCGCATCAAGGAAGTGACCAAGGCGGAATCCGACACAATTGCCGGCCTCGCCGAGCAGCTCGACCTCGATCCGGCGGCGCTGGAAAAGACCATCAACGAATATAATGCCGCCTGCGGCCCGGAGCCGTATAACCCGGCGATTCTGGACGGCAAGAAGACCACCGGTCTGCCGGTCCCGAAGTCGAACTGGGCTTTGCCGATCAACAAGCCGCCCTATGTCGCCTATGTCACCACCACCGGCATCACCTTCACCTTCGGTGGCCTGCAGGTGAACACCAAGGGCGAAGTGCAGGATATGACCGATCAGTCGATCCCCGGCCTCTATGCCGCCGGTGAGTTGGTGGGCGGCCTGTTCTTCGAGAATTATCCGGGTGGCACCGGCCTGATGTCGGGCTCGGTGTTCGGCAAGCTGGCCGGTGAAAGCGCTTCTGCCTATGTGCAGGGCAAGAACTGAGGCACGGGACGCCGCGTTATGAGTGAGCCGAAGCAGTATCAGCTATTCATCGATGGCGCCTGGCGCGATGGCGCGAAGGGGCGCCGCTTTCCAGCGGTGAATCCCTTCAACCGCCAGGCCTGGGCATCGATTCCCCAGGCCGAGGCCAGCGATGTGGCCGATGCGGTGGCGGCGGCGCGGCGTGCCTTTCCGGACTGGAGTGCGCGCTCTGGTCTCGAGCGCCAGCGCCTGATGCTGAAATTGGCTGAATTGCTGGAGGCGGACGCCGACCGCATGGCGCGGCTGGAAACCACCGACAACGGCAAGGTGATCCGCGAGACCAAGCCGCAGATGCTGTTCGCAGCGCGGCAATACCGCTTCTTCGCCGGCTATGCCGACAAGATCTACGGCAGCGTGATTCCGCTCGATCAGCCGGATGTATTCGATTATGTGATGCGGGTGCCGATCGGCGTCGTGGCGCTGATCACCGCCTGGAATTCGCCGATCTCGCTGCTCGCCAACAAGTTGGCGCCAGCGCTGGCGGCGGGCAATTGCGCCGTGATCAAGCCGTCCGAACATGCCTCGGCGACGACCCTGGAATTCGCTGCCCTGGCGGAGAGGGCCGGTTTTCCCAAGGGCGTGATCAATGTGGTGACGGGTGATGGCGAAACCGGCCGTGCACTCACCGAACTGCCGGGGCTCAACCGCATCAGCTTCACCGGCAGCGCCCAGGTCGGGCGCCAGATCGCCGCCGCCGCCGGTCGCAACCTGGTGCCGGTAACGATGGAGCTCGGCGGCAAATCGCCGAACATCATTTTCGAGGATGCCGATCTCAACAAGGCGGTGGCCGGCGCGCTGGCGGGCATTTTCGGTGCCACCGGCCAGACCTGCATCGCCGGCTCGCGCCTGCTGGTGCATGAGGCGGTGCATGACGAGGTGGTGGACCGCCTGGTGAAGCGTGCCGCCGCGATCAAGCTCGGCGATCCGATGGATCCGGCGACCGAGATGGGTACGGCTGCCAATGAGCAGCAGTTCAACCGCATCCTGGATTTCATTGCGGCGGCGAAGCAGGCCGGCACCAAGCTGGTGGCTGGCGGCGACGCGGCGCGCGATGGCGTCCTGGCGCAGGGCTTCTTCGTGCAGCCGACCATCTTCACCGGCGTGGCGCCCGATGCCCGCCTGGCGCAGGAGGAAATCTTCGGCCCGGTGCTGGCGATCATCAAATTCAAGGATGAGGCCGAGGCGATTCAGATTGCCAACGGTACTGCCTATGGCCTGGCTTCCGGCGTCTGGACCCGCGATGTCGGCCGCGTGCACCGCATGGTGCGGGCACTGGAAAGCGGCGTGGTGTGGGTGAATACCTACCGTGCCCTGGCGGCGCAGGCTCCGTTCGGCGGCATGAAGGAAAGCGGCTTCGGCCGCGAGCGCGGCGAACAGGCCTTGCAGGAATACACAACGACCAAGAACGTGATGATCGATTTCTCGTCGCAGGAACGCGATCCATTCGTGCTCAAGACGTGAAATCAGCGAAAGAAGACGCTTCATGCCCTATCTGATCGGCGCCGAACGTCCCGATACACCGGCTGGCCTGGCATTCCGCAACCTGCTCGCCAGGCCGCAGATCCTGCAGATTCCCGGCGCCCATAACGGCCTCGCCGCCCTGCAAGCGAAGGCTGCCGGTTTCGAGGCCCTCTATCTCTCCGGCGCGGCCATGACTGCCTCGATGGGCCTGCCCGATCTCGGCATCATCTCGATCAACGATGTCTGCTTCTTCCTGCGCCAGATTGCCCGGGCTTCAGGCCTGCCGGTGCTGGTGGATGGCGATACCGGCTATGGCGAAGTCCTCAATGTCATGCACATGGTGCAGAATTTCGAGGAAGCCGGTGCCGGCGCGGTGCAGATCGAAGATCAGTTACTGCCGAAGAAATGCGGCCACCTGAATGACAAGAAGCTGGCCAGCGCCTTTGACATGGCGGCCAAGGTCGCAGCGGCGGCCAAGGCGCGGAAGCACCTGGTGATTGTGGCGCGCACCGATGCGGTGGCCAGCGAAGGCCTGGATGGCGCCGTGGCGCGGGCCAAGATGTATCTTGAGGCCGGCGCCGACGCGATTTTCTGCGAGGCACTGACTTCCGCCGAGATGTTCCGCGAATTCTCCCGCCAGGTGAAGGCGCCGCTGCTAGCCAATATGACCGAGTTCGGCCGCACGCCCTTCTTCACCGCGAAGGAATTCGAGGAGATGGGCTACCGCATGGTGATCTGGCCGGTGAGCGCACTGCGCGTCGCCGCCAAGGCCCAGGAAGAACTCTATGCCGCGATCCAACGCGATGGTGGCACGCACAAGATCATGGACAAGATGCAGACCCGCGCCGAGCTTTACGACGCCATCGGCTACCATGAGTATGAAGCCCTGGATGCCAGCATCGTGAAGACCATCACGCCGCAGGGCATGCCTCAGGATAAAAACAAGAAGTAAGACAGCATAAAGCAGTAGGTTCGGGAGAAACGGGAATGGCTTACAGTGTCAAGGATGCCGTCTATCTGATCACCGGCGGTGCCAGCCTGATCGGCTCGCATATCGCCGATGTGCTGCTCGCCGATGGCGCGCGTGAGGTGCGGCTATTCGACAATTTCTCGCTCGGCACGCCCGAGACCATTGCGCATCTGCTGAATGATCCGCGCGTCAAGCTGATCCGTGGTGATATCCTGCGGCTGAACGAACTGATTGATGCGCTGCAGGGTGTCGATGGCGTCTTCGCGCTGGCCGGCTTCCTCACTTTGCCGATGTCGCAGAACCCGTCGCTCGGCATCGCGGTGAATACCAGCGGCCTGGTCAACACGCTGGAAGCCTGCCGCATTGCCAAGGTGCGCCGCATCATCTTCTCGTCCTCGGTTTCCACCTATGGCGGCTCCACCGCCGATGTCATCACCGAGGAAACCCCCTTCACCATGGCCGGCCTGCCGCCAGCCTCGATCATGTACGGCACCAGCAAGATCATGGGTGAGGGGCTCTGCGCGCAGTATGCCCGCAGCCATGGCCTGCAGTTCAATGCGCTGCGCTTCTCTTCTGTCTATGGCGAACGCCAGCATTGGCGCGCGGTGAATGCCGTGTTCATTGCCGAGACTTGCGAGAAGGTGCGGCGTGGCGAGGCGCCGGTGATCGTCGGCGATGGCAGCGAAGTGCATGACTATATCTATGTCACCGACGTGGCCGAGGCCTGCCGCGATGCCATGATCAGCCAGTCGTGCAATCATGTGCTGAATATCTGCACCAGTGTCGACACCACGCTGACCGAGGTGGTGTCCATCGTGCTGGATGCCTATGGCGCCAAGAATCTCAAGCCGGTCTACCAGGAAGACAAGCGCGCGGTGCGTTCCTCGGCGGTGGACAAGCTGAATTTCAGTCGCGCCAAGGCCGAGAAGGAAATCGGCTGGAAGCCGAAGATCGATGCCAAGGAAGGCATCCGGCGCTATATTGCCTGGCGCAACGCGCAAAGCTGAAGCGGAGGCGGGCATGCAGCGGCGGCTCAAGGCGGTTTTCATGCGCGGCGGTACATCCAAGGCGCTGATCTTCCACCAGGCCGACCTGCCGGCACGGCGCGACGACTGGGCGCCGATCTTTCTCGCCGCCATCGGTTCGCCGGATCCGAATGGGCGCCAGCTCGATGGCATGGGTGGCGGCGTCTCGTCGCTGTCCAAGATCTGCATCATCGGCCCGCCAAGCCGACCCGATGCCGATATCGACTACACCTTCGCCCAGGTATCGGTGGATCAGGCAGTGGTCGACTATGCCGGCAATTGCGGCAACATGTCGTCCGCGGTCGGTCCCTTCGCCATCGATGAAGGCATCATCCGCGCCCCGGCCGATGGCATGGTCAGCGTGCGTGTGCACAACACCAATACCAGCAAGATCATTGTCGCCACCTTCCCGGTGCAGGGCGGCATGGCGGCGGTGGATGGCGATTGCGAGATCGATGGCGTGGCCGGCAGCGGTGCGCCGATCCGTCTGGATTTTTTGGCGCCCGGCGGTTCCAAGACCGGCAAGCTGCTGCCGAGCGGCAATGCGGTGGATCGCCTGACCCTCTCGGATGGCAGTGTAATCGAGGCCAGCCTGATCGATGCCGCCAATCCCTGCATTTTCGTGCGTGCCGCGGATCTCGGCTTGAGTGGCACCGAAACCCCCTCGGCGCTCGAAAAGGATGCCACGCTGATGCAGCGGCTGGAGGCGATCCGGTTGGCCGGTTCCGTGGCCATGGGGCTGACGCCCGACCTGGCGGCGGCGGCGCGTATGCCCAGCATTCCGAAGATCGCCGCGATTGCGCCAAGCCAGGCATTCACCGCCCTGTCGGGTCGGGTCTATGGCGCCCAGGAAACCGATATCCTGGTGCGGATGATCTCGGTCGGCCAGCCGCACCGCGCGGTGCCGATCACCGGCGGGCTCTGCCTGGCGGCGGCCTGTCGGGTGCCAGGCAGCCTGGCGGAACAGATGCTGCGACCGGACCAGTCCGGGCCGCTGCGGGTCGGCCATCCCTCCGGCATGCTGCTGGTGGATGCGGCGGCGGAACTGCGCGACGGCGCTGCCTTCGTGCCGCAGGCCAGCCTTTACCGCACGGCACGCCGGCTGTTTCAGGGCGAGGTGTTATACCGGGTGTGATGCGGCAGGCCTGATGACTGGGATGTGACCGAAACAGGGTGCAAACTGCCGACAAGGGTACTATATACTCGACCAGGAATCGGCGCGGTCGGCGGACCCAACCGCGACGCGGGGGACAATGAAGTGGTTATACAGCCATGAGCAGTATTCTGACCAATCAGGTTCAGCGGCAATCGCTGGTGGATACCGTGACCGAACGGTTGGAAGCCGCCATCGTTGCCGGCGAGCTTGAGCCCGGCCGCCGCATCAGCGAGCAGGCGCTGGCCAGTGCGCTCGGCGTCAGCCGTGGCCCGCTGCGCGAGGCGATCCGCCGCCTGGAAGGCCGCCGCCTGCTGGAGCGCACGCCGAATATCGGTGTCCGCGTCGCCAATATCTCGATCCATGATCTGAAGCAGCTGCTGGAAGTGCGCGAGGCGCTGGAAGGCATGGCCTGCCGCCTTGCCGCCACCGAGATGACCGATAGCGATATCGAGGAACTGAAGAACCTGCTCTCGGAGCATGAGCGGCAGAAGGGCCTGCAGGGCGGTACCGGTTATTACCAGAATCCGAAGGATGAGGATTTCCACTTCTGCATTGCCAAGGGCTCGCGCAACAAGTGGCTCACCGAGATGCTGTGCGATGGCCTCTACGACCTGCTTCGCGTCTACCGCTTCAAGTCCAGCACCCGCACCGGCCGCGCGCAGCAGGCGTTGAACGAGCACAAGGCCATCGTCGAGGCGATTGCCAGCCGCGATCCGGACATGGCCGAGGCGGCAATGCGCCGCCACCTGCGCAATGCCCGCGCCCATATCGATGTGCGCGAGGCGCAGGACAAGCTGGTGGATAACGAGCAAGGCAACGACGCCGCCAAGATCGTCAAGGTACTTTCGAAAATTTAAGCTAGCGCCGCAGCAGCACGGCGTCGCAGGCGATGGCGCCCTGGCCCGGCGCCAGCACGCGCACCGGGTTGATCTCCAGCGAGTCGATCTCGGCGGCATGGGCGGCGAAGAATAGCGACAGGCGCTCGATCATCGCGGCCAATGCCGGCAGGTCGGCCGCCGGCAGGCCACGGAAGCCCTCGAAAATCCGCCGACCGCGCAGGCTTTGCAATGCGCGCAAGGCTTCCGCCGCACTCACTGGCGCCAGCCGGCAGGCGACATCCTGGTAGATTTCCGCCTGCACACCGCCGATGCCGATCATGGCGATGGGGCCGAGTTCGGCGTCATGCTGGAAACCCAGAATCACTTCCGCGGCTTTCGGCGCCATCTTTTCCACCAGCACGGCACCGCCGAAACGGTCGAGCATGCCGGAGGCCGCCGCCGCCACGGCATCGGGCGTGGCGAGATTGAGCGCCACGCCGCCGATATCGCTCTTATGCAGGATCGTGGCGCTGTGGATTTTCACCGCCACCGGCAAGCCGGCTTCCAGCGCGATGCCTACAGCGCGGCCGCTATCGCTGGCAACGCCGCCCTTCGGTACATTGATTCCGAGTGCCGCCAGCACCGCCTTGCCGGAGAATTCGGTGCCGTCATGGCGGCGCAGGGCAGCCGTTGCCGCCGCGAAATCGGGCGTGGGTAGCGTCGGTTCGGGTGCGGGCCGCAGCCGCGCCATCACACCCAGCGCGCTCACCGCACGATACTGGTCCTCGAATACCGCGAAGCCGGCGGCTTCATAGCGCGCCACGGTTTCCGTATCGGCAACGATGCACAGCACCATCGGCTTGTCGGGATATTGGTGCGGCAGCGGCGAGAGAATCTGTGACAGTTTCGGCGCGATGCTTTTGGAGCCGGCGGTGACGGTGAAGAAGGCAACCAGGGCATCCAGCCCCTCCTGGCGCAGCACCACATCCAGATTGTCGCGCACCAGATCGAGATTGTTGAAAGCCTGCGCCGTCACATCCACCGGATTGCGCGTTGCGGCATAAGGATTGATCGCCTTGAGCGCGGCCTGGGCTGCATCGGGCAACGGCGGCACCTCCAGGCCGCATTGCGCGGCGGTATCGGCCATCTGCACGCCGACGGCGCCGGAAATGCTGATCAGGCCGACGCGGTTGCCGCGCGGGCGCGGCGCGCGCTGCAGCAGGTAGGCGGCATCCACCATCGCCTCGGTATGCGGGATGCGCACCGCGCCATATTGTTCCAGCATGCCGCTGAACACCGCGTCGCTGCCGCTCATCGCCGCCGTGTGGGTCTGCGCCGCCGCCGCACCCACAGCGCTGGTGCCGGATTTCATGAACAGCACCGGCTTGCCAGCGCGGCGTGCCGCTTCCAGGCCATCCACCAGGGTCTCGCGCGCATGCACGCCCTCGGCATAGGCCATGATGATGCGGATATCGGGCTGGCTGGCCAGCCATTCGATGCCCATGCCGACATCGATGCCGGCTTCATTGCCGGTGGTGAGCCATTGCCCGACCTTGACGCCGCGCTGCAACGCGATTTTCGCCAGATGGCTGCCGAAGCCGCCGCTCTGGCTGATGATGCCAGCATCGCCACCTTGCGGAAAGCCGCTCTCAAAGATCGCGGAGAAACTGGCATAGAAACGGTGCGCGACATTGAAGGCGCCGAGGCAGTTCGGCCCCAGCAGCGCGATGCCGGCGTCGCGCAGGATGCGGCTCAGCTCATCCTGCCGCGTACGGCCTTCTGCGCCGGCCTCGGCGAAATCGGCGCTGAACAGTACAGCACCCCCCACCTGTTTCGCGGCGCAATCGCGGATCGCCGCCATAGCCGGCACGGCGGGCAGCGCGATGATCGCCATGTCGACCGGGCCCGGCACATCGCGCAGCGAGGCATAGGCGGTGAGGCCCTGCACGGTCTGGTAATTCGGATTCACCGGATAGATCGGGCCTTCAAAGCCGGCATCCAGCAGGTAGCGGATCGGCCGGCCGCCGATGCGCGTGGCATTCTCGGAGGCGCCGATCACCGCCACCGAGCGCGGCCGCATCAGGCGCGGCAGATTGGCTTTCATCATGGTTCGCCTCCCGGCCATGCCAGCCGTGCCTCGCCGATGGCCAGCAGGCGCTCGCCGCTATGCAGCGCCAGTGCCAGGGTAATGCCGGTGGCATCGCGGCCGGTCACTTCCAGGCTGTAGGTGGTCGGCTCGCCGGCCTTCACGGTGTTGAGCAGCTTGGCGCGGAAATTGGCACCATTATCCCAGGCGGCAGCACCAAACAGGTCGCAGAGCCAGGATTCGAATACCGCCAGCAGCATCATGCCATGGGCGATGGTGCCGCCGAACGGTGTTTTCGCTGCGTATTCCGGATCGGTATGGATTGGCGCATCGGTGCCATGCAGGCGGCCGAATGTGGTGAAGCTCCACTGGGTAAGCGCTGGGCCAGGGCGCTCCAGGCGCTGGCCGACCGTGAGGCTGATGGGGGTGAGGCTGGCGGGGTTCAGCATGGCCAATACAGGATGTGGCGCACCAGCAGCACGTCGCGGCGTTCAGTACCAGCCTGCACGGCCTGTTCGATGACGATGAAGCGTTTGCCGTTGCGGATGTATTTGTCGGCCACCCGCACGATGGTGATCAATCCCTCGCCGAGCAGGGCGGCGCCGCGCATCTCCAGTTCCTCTTGCGCATGCAGCACGCCGGGCGGAAAGTAGACATTGCTCTTGAAAGCACGCAGCTCGTTGAGCAGGAAGGACGGAATCCGGGTGCCGGGGCCGATGCCGTCCACTTTTTCGCCCAGGCAGCGCCGGAAATCGGCGATGGCGGTGGCGTCCACGGCCAGGCGATAGGGGGGAAAAGTCTGGCCGACCGCGATGGCGTCGTAACCGGTTCCCTCCCAGCCGCCCATGCGGCGGTCAGGCTCTGGCGTGGTCAAAGGCTGGACTCCCGGCACATCACGGCGTTTCGATCCCTTAGCCTTGGTAACGGGCAAGGGTCAAAATGTCAACAGTAAGCAGATGACATGTTGAGATGGCCGGTGTATGTAGGCTGCTAAGCGGCCAGCCAGTACGCTATGCGCCCGGGAATTACGCGCCAGTACGTCACGTAAGGGGAAGGAAAATGCCTTTATTTAACGATTTCGGCTTCACTGACGAGCAGAAGATGATGCGCCGCAGCCTGCTGGCGCTGGCCGAAAAGCATTTGCCGAACGAGAAGATTCGCGAACTCGACAATACCGCCGGCTGGCCCACCGAGGCCTATCAGGCGATGGCCCGCGATGGCTGGCTCGGCCTGCCTTATCCCGAGGAATATGGCGGCCTCGGCGGCGGCTACAAGGATATCGCGGTGCTGCTGGAAACGCTGTCCTATCATTATGCCTGCCTCGGCACCACGTATATGACCAGCGTGATCTATGCCGGTCTGCAATTGCTGCATAACGGCAGCGAGTATCTCAAGCGGCAATACATGATGCCGATGATCAAGGGCGAGATCTACATCGCCTTCGCGCTGACCGAGCCGCAGACTGGTTCGGATGCCGCCGCGATCAAGACCTACGCTGTGCGCGATGGCGACGACTACATCATCCGCGGTCAGAAATGGTTCATCACCTCGGCCCATGTCGCCGACTATATCGTGCTGGTGGTGAAGACCGATCCCGATGCGCAGCCGGCCTATAACGGCTTCAGCATGTTCCTGGTCGATGCCAAGGCGCCGGGCGTCACCATCCGCCCGATCGAGACCCTGGGCCGCCACACCACCCATACCAACCAGATCTTCTTCGACGAAGTGCGGGTGCCGGCCTGCAATCTGATCGGCGAGGAGAACAAGGGCTGGCGCAAGCTGATGCGCGGTCTCAATCTCGAACGCATGAGCATCGCCGCCTGTGGCGCCGGCAATGCCCAGAAGGCCATCGATATCGCGCAGAACTATGCCATGGAGCGCGTGCAGTTCGGCCAGGCGATCAGCAGTCATCAGGTGATCCAGCACAAGCTGGCCGATATGCGGATCAAGGCCGAGGTGGCGCGCCTGGTCACCTACCGCACGGCGGAAATGCTCGATGCCGGTTATGATGCGCGGATGGAAACCGCCATCTGCAAGCTGGTTGCCACCGATAACGATTTTGACTGTGCCAATATTGGCATGCAGATCATGGGTGGCGCCGGCTATTCCATGGAGCATGACATGCAGCGCCTGTTCCGCGATTCGCGGCTTGGGCCGATCGGCGGCGGCAGCAACGAAATCCAGCGCAATATCATCGCCAAGCTGATGGGCCTATAATACGGATAGGCGTATGGGGCAGGAGAGACCGACGATGAGCGAACAGAAGCCGGCGCCGCGTGGGCGCTATTTCGAGGATTTCACCATCGGCGAGGTGCTCTATACCGGCCAGCGCACGGTGACTTCCACGGATATCGTGAATTTCGCCTGCCTGTCCGGCGACTTCAACGACGTGCATACCAATTTCGAATATGCCAGGAACACGCCGTTCGGCGAGCCCATCGCCCATGGCCCGCTGGTCTTCGCGGTTGCCGCCGGCCTGAACTACGCTTCCGGCATCAATGACGGCACGCTGATCGCGCTGCTCGGCATCGACAAGTGGCGCATGAAGCTGCCGGTGAAGCATGGCGACACGATCCGCGTGCGCACCACGGTTACCGCCAAGAAGGAGACCAGCCAGCCGGATCGCGGCGTGGTCACTTTCGCCCGCGCCTTCCTCAATCAGCGCAATGAGGAAGTGCAGGAAATGGAAGTCACCATCATGTACAAGCGGCGCCCGCGCTGAACGCCTTCAGGCACTGATTTCCTCGGCCGCCTGCGCCGCTACCCAGCTTTCCACCTCGGGGCGGATCACCTTGCCGGTATTGTTGCGCGGCAGGCTGCCCTTGGGCACGAACAACACCTGCTTCGGGCGCTTGTAGGGCGCCAGTTCCTGGCGGCAGAGCGCGATCAGTTCTTCGGCTGCCGGCGCCTCGCCTTCCGCCGCCACCACCAGCACCGGCACTTCACCCCAGCGCGCATCGCGCCGCCGCACCACCACGGCTTCAGCGATATTGGGATGCAGCAGCGCCACCCGCTCGATCTCGGCGGGATAGATATTCTCGCCGCCGGACTTGATCAGGTATTTGCGGCGGTCGACATAATCGAGCCGGCCATCCGGGCGGCGCACGAACACGTCGCCGGTATGATACCAGCCACCGGCGAAGGCCTCCGCTGTCGCTTCCGGCGCGTTCCAGTAGCCGCTGAACAGGGTCGGCCCGCGCATCAGCAATTCACCCGGTTCACCATCCGGCACCGGCTGGCCGGCTTCATCCACCAGCAGCACGTCGCAGAGCAGGCTTTCGGTCTTGGCGAAATCGGTCGGTGCCACGCCAGCGGCCAGGCGCCCAGCGGAGGCCGGGGGCATGCCGGTTTCGGTGGAACCGAAGGTGTTGGTGAAAGGCACGCCGAGCAGCGCGGTCATTTCCGCGATCTCGCGCGGCGCAAACAGATCAGCAAGCGCGCCGAATTTCTTCAGCCGCTTCACCTGGGGCCGTCGTTGTCGCAGATAGGCCAGGGTCTGCTCCACCATGCCGGGGAAGAAGATCAGGTTGCTCAGCGGCTCGCGTTCCAGATAGTCGCAGATCACCGGCAGCTCGGCACCATCCAGCACCGCCACCTTGCCGCCAAGCAGCAGGGTGCCGAGGCCCAGCTCCACCGAAGCCATATGAAAGAGCGGCGACCAGGCGAGGAAAGTGTCGCCGCCATCGACGCCATAATCGGTGACATAGACCATCAGGCGCGCCAGCATGGCGCGCTGGCTCAGCAATGCGCCTTTGGGCAGGCCGGTGGTGCCGCTGGTATAGATGATGAAGAGGCCGTCTTCCGGATCGCTTTCCGGCATCGGCGGCAGGGCCGGCAGCGGGCCGTCTAGCTGCTTTTCCAGCGTGGTGCCGATCTCCAGCAGATTGCCGGATGGGCCGATGCCGTCCAGGCTGGCACGGTGGCGGGCTGAGGCCAGGATGGTTTTCGGCTCCACCAGGGCAATGCAATGCGCCAGCTCACGACCCGAGAGCCGCCAGTTCAATGTGGCCACGATGATGCCCAGCCGCAAAGCGGCCAGCGACAATTCCAGAAAGATCGGATGGTTTTCACTCAGGATGCAGACGCGGTCGCCGGGCTTGAGGCCCTGGTCGTGCAGCAAAGCCGCCAGCCTTTCCGCGCGCTGTCGCAGCCTGGCATAGCTCAGGCTGCTGTCCTGGTAGGCCAGGGCGGTGCGTTCCGGGTGCAGCCGGCATTGCTTCTCGAACAGGGCATAGAGCGAAAGCCGCGCCGCGCGCCGTGCCGCCAGTCCCATATTAGGCTGCCCCATAGCTGGCTGACCCTGCCTCAAGCTCATGACGCGTCCACCCGAATCGTTCTGCGTTTTCTTATCTGCGCCATTTTGCTTGACGCTCCCCGAAGGGAATACTACTGTTGACAATGTAATCTGTAGACAGTTTTCAGTCTAGAGAGAGCAGGGAAGAAAACGCAGGGATTTCCGCGCTGAAAAGCCCAGGCGGTTAGGGCTGGCGCCGCGCGGATGGAAAGCAATCGACTGGAACGTTGGTATGCCGAACAGGGTTGAAGTCTACACCACGCGAAGGCTGTGCGCCGCACGCGCTTGCCGCGCAGAACTGGCGACGGGCTAAAGCCATGGCTGCCGAACACGCCGCCATGGCGCATTACGAGGCCGAACTGAAGGCTGGCCGCTTTGTCATCCAGCATTGCCGCGCCTGCGAGCGGCATGTGTTCTATCCGCGTGCCATCTGCCCGCATTGTGCCTCCGATGCTTTAGGCTGGGTCGTCCCTTCAGGTCTTGGCCGCGTCTATTCCACCACCGTGGTGCGCCGCCCGGCTGACAAGGGCGGGCCGTATAATGTGGCACTGATCGATCTCGATGAAGGCGTGCGGCTGATGTCGCGCGTCGACGGCCTGGCGCCGGAAGCGGTTAGGATCGGCCAGCGCGTGCGCCTTGCGCTCGCCACCATCAAGGGCCAGCCGGCGCCGGTATTCCATGTCGATGAGGCCGCGCCATGAGCAGTCTGCGCGGCAAGGCCGCCTTTGTGGGTGCAGCGACCGGATTCATTTCCAGCGCGGCCGGTCATTCGGCTCTTGAGATGATGGCGGTGGTGGCAAGGCAGGCCGCCGAGGATGCCGGCATCTCGCTGCGCCAGGTGGATGGCCTGTTCGCCGGCATGCAGACGGAATTTCTCAGCACGCTGGCCTTTGCCGAATATCTCGGCCTGCGCCCGCGCTTCTCCGACAACAACCGCGTCGGCGGTTCATCCTTCCTCTGCCATGTGCAGCAGGCCGCCCTGGCGCTGGATGCGGGTCTCTGCGATGTGGCACTGATCTGCTATGCCAGCAACCAGCGCAGCGCTCTCGGCAAGCTGCAGACCGCGGTGGCCGGCAACTGGTCGGAAATCGAGGCGCCGTATGAAGCGCGCTTCCCGGTCAGTTCCTATGCCCTGGCGGCGGCGCGGCATATGCATGAATACGGCACGCGGCGCGAGGATTTGGCCGCTGTGGCACTGGCGGCGCGGCAATGGGCGCAACTCAACCCGGAAGCTTTTGCCCGCGATCCGCTCACCCTCAATGCCGTGCTGGACTCGCCGATGGTTTCGGATCCGCTCAGCAAGCTGGATTGCTGCCTGGTCACCGATGGCGCGGCGGCAGTGATCATGACCCGCGCCGACCGCGCCCGTTCGCTGCGACGCAAGCCGGTTTACCTGCTGGGGGCCGCTGCCGAACATTGGCACAAGCAGGTCTCCGCCATGGAAGACGTGTGCCGCACGGCAGCCAGCGAAACCGGCCGCCGCGCCTTCGCCGAGGCCAAGGTCGCGGCAGCGGATATCGATGTGGTGGCGCTCTACGATGCCTTCACCATCAGCACGATTGTTTTGCTGGAAGATCTCGGCTTCTGCCCCAAGGGCGAGGGCGGGCGTTTCGTCTCCAGCGGTGCCATCGCGCCGGGTGGCAGCCTGCCGGTGAACACCAATGGCGGCGGCCTGTCATGCTGCCATCCCGGCATGTATGGCCTGTTCACGCTCACCGAGGCGATCCGGCAATTGCGCGGCGAAGCCGGCGACCGTCAGGTGCAGGGTGCCGACTTGGCACTCTGCCAGGGCAGTGGCGGCGTCTTTTCCAGCCAGGCAACCAACATTCTCGGTACCGAGGCGGCGTTGTAGCGCCGCCGCGACAATCAAGCCAACACATTGCAATGGGAGGAAACAGCAATGGTAGGATTTAAGAAGGTATTGGCCGCTGCGATGGGCTTAGGCATTGCCCTGGCATCCACGGCAGCTTTGGCGCAGACCTATCCGAACAAGCCGGTGCGCATGATGGTGGGCTTCACGCCCGGCGGCACCATCGACGTGGTGGCGCGCATCATCGCCGAGCATCTCACCAACAAGCTCGGGACGTCCTTCTATGTCGAGAACCGCACTGGTGCTAACGGCATGCTGGCGGCAGAGGCCGTGGCGCAGGCACCAGGCGACGGCTACAACATCTTCGTCAGCAATTCGAGCACCATCACGCTCAACCCGACCCTGTTCAAGGACCTGCGCTATAATCCGCAGCGCGATTTCGCGCCCGTCACCACCGTGGTATCGGTGCCGCTGATCCTGGCGGTGAATCCGGATGATCCGGTCGGCGGCAAGATCAAGACGCTGAAAGACCTGATCGATCTCGCCAAGTCGAAGCCGGAAGGCGTGCCCTATGGTTCGGCGGGCAACGGCAATATCACCCACCTCGCTTTCGAACTGCTCTCCGACCGCGCCGGCATCAAGATGATCCACGTGCCCTATCGTGGTGCTGCGGCGGCACAGGTGGCGGCGCTGTCGAAGGAAGTGACCGTGATCTTCGACACGCTGTCCGGCGTGCCGCATGTCAAGGCCGGCAAGCTGCGCGCTTTGGCGGTGTCGTCATCCGAACGGCTGCCGGCGCTCCCCGATGTGCCGACTGTCGCCGAACTCGGCTTCCCCGGCTTCGATGTCAGCTTCTGGGTTGGCATCTTCCTGCCGAAGTCGACGCCGGAGCCGATTGTCTCGCTGCTGAACAAGGAAATCCGCGAGGCCACCAACGTGCCGGCGGTGCGTGCCAAGCTGGAGCCGCAGGGCACCATCCTGACCCAGAGCCCGGCGGATTTCGCCAAGAAGGTGGCGACCGAGACCGCCGAACTGGCCGCTGTGGTGCAGAAGGCCAGCATCAAGGCTGACTGAGCATCCGCCACTGTATCGGGAAAAGCCCGGCCGTCAGGCCGGGCTTTTTTCAAGCCTCCCCACAATTCAATCCGGCTCGCAGGACCATGACGCAGCACGCGCGCATCGAAAAAAACGCCGAACTTTCTGCCAGCGCACATCTCGCGAATTTTGCGGCGGACTTGCGCTTCGAGGATATTCCGGCACACGTGCTGGAACGTGCCAAGCTGCATATCCTGGATGCGCTGGGTTGCGGCCTGGCGTCCAATGCCTATGCCTTCGCCGGCCGTGTCACCGCTGGCGCCGCCGCCCATGGCGAGGCAGGGTCCTGCCACCTGATCGGGCGTAGCGAACGCCTGCCGGTACGCGATGCCGCGTTAGTCAACGGCGTGCTGCTGCATGGCCTGGATTTCGACGATACCCATCTCAACAGCATCGTGCATCCCACCGCCGCCTGCCTGCCGGTGGCGCTCTCTTTCGGTGAGTTGCTTAAAGTGCATGGCAGTGCGTTGCTTACCGCCTATGCCGCCGGCATGGAAACCGCCATCCGCATCGGCCTGGTGGTGAAGGGCGGTTTCCATCATGTCGGTTTCCATGCCACCGGCGTGGTGGCGCATTTCAGTTCGGCCATTACGGCTGCCAAGCTGCTCGGCCTCGATGCCGCGCAGATGATGATGGCCCAGGGCATTGCCGCCAGCACTGCTTCCGGCGTGCAGGTGTTTCTTGAAGAAGGTGCCTGGACCAAGCGATTGCATCCCGGCTGGGCAGCGGTGGCCGGCATCACGGCGGCGCGGCTGGCGGCCAATGGTTTCGTGGCGCCGTCGCGGCCGCTGGAAGGCAAGTTTGGCCTGCTTGAAACCCATCTCCAGGCTCATGCCAATGAGGCCGATATCGGCGCCGTGGCGGCTGGGCTGGGGAGCAAATGGCATCTCGCCGATACCGCGATGAAGCCCTATCCGGTCTGCCATTTCATCCATGGCTGCGCCGATGCGGCGATCCTGCTGCATCATGAACTGGCGGGCGAGGAGATCGCGGCGGTGGAGGCTTTGCTGCCGCAGCCGACGCTGCATATCGTTGCCGAGCCGGCGGCGCAGAAAGAGCATCCAACTTCCGATTACGAGGCGAAATTCTCAACTCAGTTCGTGGTCGCGGCCTGCCTGCTCAAGGGCGGGTTTGGCTTGCCGGACTTGCAGCCAGAGGCGCTGGCCGATCCGCAGGTGCTGGCGCTGTCGGCCCGGGTGCGCTGCGCTGTCGATCCCGATACCGCCTTCCCGACCTATTTCTCCGGCGGCGTGACGGTGATGACGCAGAGCGGCCGCAAGCTGACGCGGCATGTGCGGGTGAATAGCGGCGCCGGTGAGCGCATGCTCCAGCAGCAGGACGTTGTGGCGAAGTTCATGGCCTCAGCCTCGCTCAGCGTGCCGCGCGACAAGGCGGAGCGTATCCGCGATGCGGTACTCCGCCTTGAAACGATCTCGGTCGAGGAATTGATGCGCACCCTCAGCCTGGCGCCGGAGAACTAGTCTCCGGCGGCGAGCCTCTTAGTCGCCTGCGGCAAGCTGGGCATCCTCGCGGCTGCGCCATTCCAGCAGGCGGCGGATGCCATCCTCGATGCTCACTTCCGGCTTCCAGCCCAGCATGCTGGCGATCTTGTCGCGGCTGAAATTCAGTTCATTGGTGACGCTGGAACGCACCTGGGCGGTATTCTGCTTGTAGACCGGCTTGAGCGGGCTGCCGCTCACCTGCAGCAGAATCTCCACAATGCGGTTCAGCGTGGTGGCGACGCCGGTGGCAACATTGAAGCTCTCGCCGGTGACATCGGAGGCCATGGCCAGCAGGTTGGCCCGCGCCACATCGGAGACATGCACGTAATCGTGCACTTCCAGGCCGTCATCGGGAATCACCGGCGCCTCGCCGCGCTTGATGCGGTCGTAATTTTCCATGATGTAGAGCGCATTGATGCCGCGATAATGCTGCCGCTCGCCATAGACCGTGGCATAGCGCAGCGAAATCGACTGGATGCCATGGCGCTGACTGTAGAGCTTGCCGAGATTTTCGCCGATCAGCTTGGTGCAGGCATAGAGCGCCGTGGCTGGCTGGAAGCTGGCAAGATGCGAGGCCGAGGCTTCATCGATCAGGCCCGGGGCGGGATCGCCGTAGACAGCGATGGAAGAGGAGAACACCACCTTCTTCACATTGCGGTAGCGGCAGGCTTCATAGAGATTCTGCTGTCCCTCGACATTCACCGCCAGGCCGAGCCGGGGATTCTGGCTCAAGGGCAAGGTGAGGAAGCCGGCAATGGCGAACACGCCATCGGCGCCCTCGAAGGCATCGAATAATTCGTTGACGTTCAGCAGGTCGCCGCGCACCAGCTTGACGCGTGGATTGCCGAGCAGGAAGCGCACCGTGTCCGGGCTGCCGAGCGCGTAATTGTCGAGCAGCACGACCTGTGCCGCGCCCTGCTCGAGAAGCTGTTCGGCGACATGCGAGCCGATCAGGCTGGCGCCGCCGGTGACGACGAATTTTCCACCGTTGAGTTTCATGGGATCCTGCGGGAGTAGCGAAAACGACACCCATTCCGGAGACAAGCCGGCTTTCTGCCCGGCCTGGATGGCCTTGCCTGGACGGCTTGTTCAGCCTGCTTCATCCTCGGCTGTTTCCTCTAGGAATGTTTGTTTTCTAGGAAAAATGAAGCTGTGACAGTCAGGAAATAAACCACACAAACTATAAACTGTCTACAGTTATCAGTTTGAGTCGGGCCGCAAGAACGAGAAAGGGCGGCGCTTGCGGCGCCGCCCTGAGGAAAGCCCAAGCAGGGTCTTTATTACCAAGTCGGGATGATCGAACCCTCGAACTTGGTCTGGATGAACTCCTTCACCGGGGCCGAGCGGTAGAGCGCGATGAAACGCTTGAGGCGGGGGTCATCCTTGCGGTCCTTGCGCGCGGCCCAGACCAGATGCCATTTCGACTGCTCGTTCTCGAGCGTCACGGCGTCCTTGGTCTTGAGGCCGGCCAGCACGGCGTAGTTCAGCGTCACCGTAGCGGCGGCAACATCATCCAGGCTGCGCGGCAACTGCGCCGCGTCCAGCTCGATCAGCTTCACATTGCGCGGATTCTCCGCGATGTCGATCTGGGTCGCGTTCAGCGGCGCATTCGGCTTCAGCTTGATGATGCTGGCCTGCTGCAGCAGGAACAGCGCGCGTGAGGCATTGCTGGGATCGTTCGGGATGGCGATCTGGGCGCCGCGCGGCAGGTCGGCCGGCGACTTGAACTTCTTGGAATAGAGGCCCATCGGCACTACGATGCTGGCATCCAGCGGCACAACCTCGTAGCCGCGCTGCTTCACCTGGTTTTCCAGATAGGGGATATGCTGGAAATTGTTGGCGTCGAGTTCGCCGCGATTCAGTGCCTCGTTGATCTGCACCCAGTCGGAAAATTCGATGATCTCCGCCTTCAGGCCTTCTTTCGCAGCCAGATCAGCCGTGAAGCGCAGAATATCGCCATAGGGGCCGGCGGAAACGCCGATCTTGAGTGGCGCCTGGTTTTGGGCAAAGCCGGGAAGGGCGGCGAGCGACAGGCCGGCCACCGCGAAAGCGAGAAGGGTGCGACGAAGCATACGGACTCCTATGGCATTGGCCGCGAGCGAAGCCATGCCGTTTTGGTTTCTGGTTGTAGGAGCGTGCCTGGGGAGGCAAACGCAGAAACGAAGATTTGTCTGTCGCCAGCCTGGAATCAAACGAGAAAGATTAATGCTTGGCATTAAGAAGATTTGTGTTTGGCCTGTCGCCCGCGTAGGCCGGCGAACAGGCCGGCTACGTCCATCCGTTTATTTTGCTGGCACTGGGCTGCGTGTCGGCGGGGCGCCGATCGGGCTGTCCTCGGCGCGCGGGCCGTGCGGATATTCAGGATTATGCGAATGGGTCGAGCGGATGATCGCCGAGCGGTCGACATGGCTGTAATCGTAGAAGGCATCATGCAGCCCCCAATAGCCGGTGACGAACAGCGCCATGGCGGCTGCCAGACCGAGCGGGATGTTGCGCGGCGCGACCTTGAATCCCGCCAGGAATTGGTTGGTGCGGCAATGATCGGCTGCCACCGCCACCAGGATCGCCATGATCAGGCCATGGCCGATCAGGTCGGTGCGGCCGAATGGCCAGACGGCGGCAGTGAAGATCACCAGCAGCGCAATCGCCGACAGCCGGCGGATCAGCGGCGTCCAGAGCAGGCCAAAGCCCATGGTGAATTCCGCCACGCCGGCCATCGGGATAAAGATATCCCGCGGCATGCCGAAGGTGAGGAACGGCTTTTCCACCACCAACGGGTAGAACCAGCTTGGATAGGCGAATTTCTCCAGGCTGGACCACATCAGCGCGATGGCCAGGCCCCAGCGCAATGCCTCGAAACGGTGCGAACGCCAGCTTTCGCGCGAGGATGGCTCGAGGATGAGATAGGCGGCAACGCCGAGGCCTAGTGCCAGATAATCCAGCAGGTGAAACAGGTCATAGTCGCGCATCGCCAACAGCCACAGGCCGATGATGCCGATGCCGGCCAGCGGCATGGTGCGGCGTGAGAAAATGAACAGCGCCAGCAGCAATTGCAGCCAGGACACCCACTCGGCCGGGGTCTTGAGATCCGGGGTGAGGTAGACGCCGCCGACGGCGAAGATGGCGACGAAGAAAGCCGCGATGAAGGCCCGCACATAATCATCAAGCCGCAGCCAGAGCGGATTGGTCATCCGATCCAGGCCATCCTGCACGACGGCGCCGAAGCGGCTGGCCTCGATGAAGCGCGTGATGATGAAAAACACCAGGGTCAGCGCAACCCCGGTCCAGAGCCAGGGATTGCGCACCACATCCCCCACCGTTTCCGGCGGGGCATCGATGATATAGGGGGCGAACCACTTCACATGCGCCGTTGCCGCCGCTGGCAGGCCGGAAAGCAAGGCAATCCAGGCTGTTGCGGCAATCGGTGAATGTTTCATGACTCGCCCCCTCATCATGTCCGTCTATTCGGCCGCTTCGGCAGTGTGTTCACCGAGCACCGCCTTAGCGTAGATGATCCCGAGCCCGTAGGCACCACCATATTTCTTCGCGATGCCGGTGGTCAGGTCATAGGTGGCGAGGCGGCCCCAGTCGCGCTGCAGTTCCAGCAGATACTGCAAGGCCGTCAGCGGCCGGGCGCCGGCCTGCACCATGCGGTCCATGGCGCGCTGGTGGGCTTCCTCGGATACGTCGCCACAGGCATCGGCGATGACATAGGCCTCGAAGCCCTGTTCCAGGGCCGAGAGAACCGGATCGACAATGCAGACCGAGGTCCACAGGCCGCAGAAAACCAGCCGCGACTTGCCGAGGCGGTTGATCGCCTTGATCACCGCCTCGTCCTCCCAGGTATTCATCGTCGTGCGATCGATCATCGCCTGGCCGGGAAAGGCATTGGTGATCTCGCTGAACATCGGGCCGGAGAAGGTCTTCTCAGCGGCGGTGGTCAGGATTATCGGCACCTTGAAGCCCGCCGCCGCATTGGCAACCATGGCGGCGTTGTTGCGCAGGGCAACGATGTCAGCCGACTTGGTGGCGAAGGCCATCTGCGACTGGAAATCGATCATAATGAGAGCGTGGTCGGGCCCGTTGAGCAGAGTTTTCGCGGGCTTGGCGGTGGCGATGATCATGTCGGATATCCTTGAGGTTCGAGGGTAAACCGGTTTGTGCCTATTCGGCGGCGGCAGCGGTGACATTGAGGCCGAGCGCCTTGGCGATGCCGGCGCCATAGGCCGGATCGGCCTTGGTGCAGTTGTCGATGTGGCGCTGCTTGATTTCTGGCGCGGCGTCGCCCATGGCGCGGGCGGTGTTCTCGAACAGCACCTGCTGCTGCGGCGGGGTCATCAACCGGAACAGGTCGCCGGGCTGGCTGAAATAATCCTCATCCTGGCGGTGATCCCAGTGCCAGGCATCGCCAGCGGCCAGCGGTTTTTCGTTCAGCGCCGGCTGGTCCTGCCATTCCTTATAACTGTTCGGCACATAGCCGAGCCGGGCACCCTGGTTGCCGTCGGTGCGCATGGCGCCGTCGCGATGATAGCTGTGGAAGGGGCATTTCGGCGCATTGACCGGGATATGGTTGAAGTTGACGCCAAGCCGGTAGCGCTGCGTGTCGCCATAGGAGAACAGGCGGGCCTGCAGCATCTTGTCCGGCGAGAAGCCGATGCCGGGCACTACATTGGCCGGCGAGAAGGCGGCCTGCTCCACCTCGGCGAAGACATTCTCCGGGTTGCGGTTCAGCTCCAGAACGCCGACCTCGATCAGCGGATAATCCTTGCGCGGCCACACTTTGGTCAGGTCGAAGGGATTGAGGCGGTAACTGCTTGCCTCGGCCTCGGGCATCACCTGCACATAGAGCGTCCAGCGCGGGAAATCGCCGGCTTCGATGCTGCCATAGAGATCGCGCTGATGGCTCTCGCGGTCATTGCCGATCAAGGCCGCTGATTCGGCGTCGGTCAAATTCGCGATGCCCTGATGCGTCTTCAGGGTGAACTTGACCCAGAAGCGTTCATTTTCAGCATTGATGAAGCTGAAGGTGTGGCTGCCGAAGCCGTGCATGTGGCGATAGCTTTTCGGGATGCCGCGGTCGCTCATCACGATGGTCACCTGGTGCAGGGCTTCCGGCAGCAGGGTCCAGAAATCCCAGTTGTTGTTGGCGCTGCGCATGCCGGTGCGCGGGTCGCGCTTCACGGCATGATTGAGGTCCGGAAAGCGCAGCGGGTCGCGCAGGAAGAATACCGGGGTGTTGTTGCCGACCAGGTCCCAGTTGCCTTCCTCGGTGTAGAACTTGACCGCGAAGCCACGGATATCGCGCTCGGCATCGGCGGCGCCGCGTTCGCCGGCCACCGTGGAGAAACGCACGAACAGGTCGGTCTTCTTGCCGATCTCGGAGAAGATCTTGGCCTTGCTGAAGCGGGTGATGTCCTGGGTCACGGTGAAGCTGCCATAGGCACCCGAACCCTTGGCATGCATGCGGCGCTCCGGAATCACCTCGCGGTCGAAATGCGCCAGCTTCTCGATCAGCCAGATATCCTGCAGCAGCGCCGGGCCGCGCGGGCCGGCGGTCATGATGTTGAAATTGTCAGAAACCGGCGCGCCGTTGGCATGAGTCAGATGCGGGGGCTTGGTATTGCTCATGGTGCAGTTCCTTTTTTGCGGGAATGTCAGGTCAGGGTGGCGCGGAAGAAGGCGAGTGTGCGGCTATTCGCCAGTTCCGCATTCTTGTGGTCGTAATGGATGCCGTTGTTGCGGGCGAAGGCGTGGCTCATGCCCGGATAGCTGTGGACTTCGACGCCGTTGCGGCCTTCCAGGCCATGCTGCATCACCGCCTGGGCTTGCTTGGAGACGAATTCATCTTCCTCGGCGATATGCACCAGCAGCGGCTGCTTGATGGTCCCGGCCTCATGGATCAGCTTGTCGATGCCGACGCCGTAATAAGCGACGCTGGCATCGGCATCGGTGCGGGTGGCGGTGAGATAGGCCAGCAGCCCGCCGAGGCAGTAGCCCATGGCGCCGACCTTGCCGGAAGCGCCATCCAGCCCACGCATGAATCGGATGGTGGCGGCAATGTCTTTCACCCCGGCATCGACATCGAAGGCGGTGTAGAGCGCCAGCGCCTTGTTCCAGTCGGCCTCGGTCTTGTCGAACAATTCAACATCCGCTTCCTGCCGCCAGTAGAGATCAGGGCAGATCGCCAGGTAGCCTTGGGCGGCCAGGCCGTCGCAGGTTTTGCGCATGTCGGCGTTGACGCCGAAAATCTCCTGGATCACCACGATGGCCGGCGCCTTCATGGCTTTCGGCCGTGCCAGATAGGCAGAGAAGCTGCCATCCGGTGTCGCGATGGTGACGCGTTCGCCCTGTGATGATGTTGAGGAAGCGTCATTAGCAGCGATGCTGCGCATGCCATTGTCCGGGCTGGTCGTTGCGGGCTTGCTGCTTAATGCCATCTGGCTGCTCCGTTTGTTTTCTCACCGCCCTGGTGCGGTTTGCTTTGATGGAGTCAGGATGCAGGGAGGCGGCGCCGCGCGAAACCAGACGAAGGGCTTTCGACCTCATATCTAGGTATGGTTTCTCTGGCTGGGTGCCGGTCAGGCTGGGCGCGTACAGAGCTGCGTCAGAAAAAATCTGTTGGCATCGGCGTGCGGAAGCGTCTAAATCACCGGCCTATTGCCCGACCAGTCCCGCGAGAGGACCGGCGCATCAGGAGGAACATTGTGGCAGAGCATGTGCTGGAGGCCGAAGGCCTCTCCAAGCAATTCGGCGGCTTCAAGGCGGTATCGAATGTCAATCTGGCGGTGAAGCGCGGTTCGATCCACGCGCTGATCGGTCCCAACGGCGCCGGCAAGACCACCTGCTTCAACCTGATGACCAAGTTCATGGAGCCGAGTGGCGGCAGCATCCGTTTCAATGGCCGTGACATCACGCGCCTGGGTGCCGATGCCGTGGCACGGCTCGGCCTGGTGCGTTCGTTCCAGATATCCGCCGTATTCGCCAACCTCACTGTGCTGGAGAATGTGCGCCTGGCGGTGCAGCGCCGGCGCGGCGGCTCCTATGATTTCTGGCGCAGCAAGGCGGTATTGCGCGACCTAGAGCCACGCGCGCTGGAACTGGTGGAGGCGGTTGGCCTCGAAGATTACGCCGACGCCCCTGCCGCCGATCTCTCCTATGGCCGCAAGCGCGCCCTGGAACTGGCCACCACCCTGGCGCTGGAACCAGAAGTGATGCTGCTGGACGAGCCGATGGCCGGCATGGGGCATGAGGATATCAGCCGCATCACGGCGCTGATCCGCAAGGTGGCGCAGGGCCGCACGGTGCTGATGGTCGAGCATAATCTCGGCGTTGTTGCCGATCTCTGCGACCGCATCACGGTGCTGACGCGCGGCGAAATCCTTGCCGAGGGCGATTACGACATGGTTTCGAGGGATGCCCGCGTGATCGAGGCCTATATCGGCGGCGCAGCCGGTCATGCGTGAGGCTGGCATGCGTGAGGGCGGTATGGTTGATGCGATGCTGGAAATCCGCGATCTGCATGCCTGGTATGGCCAGAGCCATATCCTGCACGGGGTCGACCTCGAGGTACGGCGGGGAGAATTGGTGACGCTGCTGGGCCGCAATGGCGCCGGCAAGTCGACGACGCTCAAGGCGATCATGGGGACTGTGCCGCTGCGCGCCGGCTCGATCCGCTTCGAGGGTGCTGAAACCATTGCCCTGCCGCCGCATGAAATAGCACGCCGCGGCATTGCCTTCTGCCCGGAAGACCGCGGCATTTATGCCACGCTGAATGTGCAGGAAAATCTGCTGCTGCCGCCTATGGTGCGGCCGGGCGGCATGAGCGCTGAAGCTGTGCTCGACCTGTTCCCCAATCTGCGCGAACGGCTGAAAAGCCCTGGGATGAAACTCTCCGGCGGCGAGCAGCAGATGCTGGCCATTGGCCGCATCCTGCGCACCGGTGCGCCATTACTGCTGCTGGACGAGCCGACCGAGGGCCTGGCGCCGGTGGTGGTGGAGCAGATTGGCCGGGTGATCCGGCGGCTGAAAGAGGATGGCTTCACCATCCTGATGGTGGAGCAGAATGTCCGTTTCGCTGCCACAGTGGCCGACCGCCATTACGTGATGGAAGGCGGCCGCATCGTCGATGCCCTGGACAATGCCGCGATGGGTGGCGATTTCGAGCGCGTGGTTGGCCTGCTAGGCGTCTAGCTCGCGGCTGCCGGCCTGGCGCCGGTTGCGGAAATGCGACGGTCGGAAGCCGGTCATGCGCTTGAATGTGTTGGAGAAGGCGAAGGGATTCTGGTAGCCGACCTGCAGCGCGATATCCTCGATCTTCGCCGCCGTGGTCGCCAGTCGGTGCGCGGCATGCTGGATGCGCAGGTAGGTGAGCTGCTGCATCGGGCTGCGGCCGAGGCTGGACTGGCACAGCCGGCGCAGATGCTCGCCGCTGATATTCGCCAGTTTTGCCAGGCGTTCCACGGTCCAAGGCTTGCCGAGATCGCCGCTGACTTTCTCCCACAGGGCGCGCAGCCGGTCTTCGCGCTGCAGTGGCTCGGCAAAGCGGCTGATGTAATGCTCGATCAGGTCGATCCACAGCATCGCCGAGCCGGAATCCGCCGGTCCCTGCACCTCCTTGTAAAGCCCCAGAATGGCATGCTGCAGCGCCTCGGCATCGAATTGCGCCATCACCGGCGCCATGAAGCCGATGGCCGAGCGCGGCGATTGCGGCATGTAGCGCACCCAGCAATATTGCCAGCGTTTCGACGGAATGGCGTGGAACGCGTGCAGCACATGAGCGGGGGCCAGAGATACCATGCCGGCGCGGTGTGGCCGCCAGCGCCCATCCAGCAGGATGCGGCCCTCGCCGCCCAGGCTGGCATGCACATAAGTACCGCTGAGATGTGTGCGGACGATCCGGTAGGGCACCGCAGCATCACCCACGCCAACATGGGAAATCTGCCGCGTGGCCAGTGCACTGCACTCTTCCGCGCGCACGATGAGCTGATGCGTGTTGCGGCCGACAATGTGTGTTTCAGATAGGTTTTCGTGTAAACCAGCCATGTAAAACCCTTAATGGCATCAGGTAGAGTGGAAAACAATAATAACCGGGAAACAGTAAACCAGTAAACTTGGGAGGAAAATAATGCGAAACAGTCTGCGACTGGCGGTGGCGGCTGCCTCCGTTCTGGCCCTCGGCAGCGGTGCTGCCACGGCCCAGATCTCCGATGATGTGGTGCGCATTGGCGTGCTCGCCGATATGTCCGGCATCTACAACGATCTTTCCGGCAAAGGCGCCGTCGAGGCGGTGAAGATGGCGGCCGAGGATTTCGGCGGTACCGTGCTGGGCAAGAAGATCGATGTGATCTTCGCCGACCACCTGAACAAGCCCGATGTCGGCGCCGCCAAGGCGCGCGAATGGTTCGATACCGGAGGTGTCGACCTGATCAACGATCTGGCCAATTCCGGCGTTGCCCGCGCGGTGGCCGCCGTGGCCAAGGAGAAGAAGCGCCATATCATCGTCAACGGCGCCTCCAACATGGGCATCACGAACGAGCTTTGCTCACCCTATGCCATCCACTATGCCTATGACGCCTATTCGCTGGCCCATGGCACCGGCAAGACCGTGGTGGAGCAGGGCGGCAAGAGCTGGTTCTTCCTCACCGTCGATTTCGCCTTCGGTATCGGCCTGGAGCAGCAGGTGTCGGATGTGGTGCGCAACAACAAGGGCCGCGTCGTCGGCGCCGCTCGCCACCCGCTCGCCACCACCGATTTCTCGTCCTACATCCTGCAGGCGCAGGCGTCCAAGGCGGAAATCATCGGTGTTGCCTCCACCGGCGCCGACGCGGTGAACGCGATCAAGGCGGCGGCGGAATTCGGCGCCACCAAGAACCAGAAGCTGGCGGCCCTGCTGCTGTGGATCGAGGACGTGCATTCGCTCGGGCTGCAGACCGCGCAAGGGTTGCTGCTGACCAATGCCTGGTACTGGGACATGAACGACGACACGCGCAAATTCGCCAAGCGGTTTTACGACCGGGTTGGCAAGATGCCGAACATGGCCCAGGCAGCGGATTATTCCTCCACCATGTTCTTCCTGAACGCTGTGAAGGAAGCCGGCACCGACAATCCCGACAAGGTTTCGGCCAAGATGCGCGAGATGACGGTGAGCGACATGTTCACCAAGCAGGGCAAGGTGCGTGTCGATGGCCGCTTCATGCATGATATGTATCTCTGGCAGGTGAAGACCCCGGCGGAATCCAAGGCGCCGTGGGATTACCTGAAGCCGGTGGCGACGATCCCGGCGGAGCAGGCTTTCCAGCCGCTCGCCGATAGCAAGTGCGACCTGGTGAAGAAGTAACAACGCTTACCCGCCGGGCCGGCTGCCTTGTCCCGGGTGGCCGGCCCGGATCGCGTTTCGTAGCCGTATCCCTGTGCCCGTAGCGGAGTCTCAAGCGGCGGATGGACATCTTCGGTATCCCGCACCAAGCCTTTCTCGGCCAGATCATGCTCGGTCTGGTCAATGGTGCCTTCTATGCCGTGCTCAGCTTAGGCCTAGCCATTATCTTCGGCCTGCTGCGCATCGTGAATTTCGCCCATGGCGCCTTCTTCATGGTTGGCGCTTTCGTGGCCTTTCTGATCGGCCGTCATTTCGGTGTCGGCTATTGGTGGGCGATGGTCCTGGTGCCGATTGCCGTCGGCATCATCGGAATCTTGTTCGAGCGCCTAGCGCTCCGCCGCATCTATCGCCTCGATCCGCTTTACGGCCTGCTGCTCACTTTCGGCATGGTGCTGGTGCTGGAAGGCGGCTTCCGCGTTGCCATGGGTTCCTCCGGCCATCCCTTCGCCACGCCGGCCGAACTGCGCGGTGCCTGGAATCTCGGCTTCATGATGCTGCCAGTCTATCGCGGGTTCGTCATCCTGGTGGCTGTGGTGGTCTGCGCCGGCACCTGGATCGTGATCGAGAAGACGCGCATGGGCGCCTATCTCCGTGCCGCCACCGAGCGGCCGGAACTGACCCAGGCCTTCGGCATCAATGTGCCGCTGCTGCTGACCCTGACCTACGGCGCCGGCGTGGCTTTGGCCGGCTTTGCCGGTGTGCTGGCGGCGCCGATCCAGCATGTCAATCCATCCATGGGTTCCGACCTGGTGATCATCGTTTTCGCCATCGTGGTGATCGGCGGCCTTGGCTCCGTGGTCGGTTCGGCGATCACCGGGCTGGGCCTCGGTGTCGTCGAGGGCCTGACCAAGGTGTATTACTCGGAAGCCTCCACCACGGTGGTGTTCCTGGTCATGGCGCTGGTGCTGCTGTTGCGTCCGGCCGGCCTGTTCGGACGCGAGGGGGCGGCGTGATGGCGGCCCTGCTTTATTCGCCCATGCTCCGGCGCGGCCTGCTGCTTCTGCTGCTGGCGCTGCTGCTGATCGTGCCGTTCGTGCCGAAGCTGATCTATCCGATCTTCCTGATGAAGGTGATGTGCTTCGCGCTGTTCGCCTGCGCCTTCAACCTGCTGCTCGGCCATACCGGCATCGTCTCGTTCGGTCATGCCGCTTTCTTCGGCGGCTCGGCCTATATCACCGGCTATGTGCTGCGCGATCTCGGCCTGACACCGGAAATCGCCGTCATCGCCGGTGTGCTGTTCTCGGCCGGGCTTGGCGCTGCCATCGGCGCGCTGGCGATCCGCCGCCAGGGCATCTATCTGGCCATGATCACCCTGGCCCTGGCACAGATGGTGTATTTCACCTTCCTGCAGGCGCCTTTCACGGGGGCCGAGGATGGCATGCAGCCGATTCCACGCGGCAAGCTGCTGGGCCTGATTGATCTCAACAACGACACCAGCCTGTATTTCGTGGTGCTGGCCTGCACCATTGGCGGTTTCTGGCTGGTGCACCGCATCGTGCAGTCGCCGTTCGGAGAAGTGCTGCGGGCGATCCGCGAGCACGAGCCGCGTGCCCGCTCGCTCGGCTATGCCGTCGAACGCTACAAGATCATGGCCTTCGCGCTCTCCGCTGGCCTTTCGGGTCTTGCCGGCTCGCTGAAATGCATTGTCTTCCGCCTGGCGTCGCTGAGCGACGTACATTGGCATATGTCCGGCGATGTCATCCTGATGACCCTGCTCGGCGGCATGAATTCGATTTTCGGTCCGGCCATCGGCGCGGTAATGATTTCCGCGCTGCGCCATTATTTCGATGCGCTTGGCGCCTGGGTCACGGTGGCCGTCGGCCTGATCTTCATTGCCTGCGTGCTCACCTTCCGCCGCGGCGTGCTCGGCGAACTCAATCACCTGCTGCAGCTCAAGCTGCCGGCTGTTTCTCCTGCTCAAGCTGTTATCCCTGCCAAGGAAGAAAAAAATGCCCAGATTTGAACGCGCTGCCATTCTCGAACGCTTCCAGGCCATGATCGCCCGTGGCGAGCCGATCATTGGCGGTGGCGCCGGCACCGGCATTTCGGCGAAGTGCGAGGAAGCCGGCGGCATCGACCTGATCATCGTCTACAATTCCGGCCGCTATCGCATGGCGGGCCGTGCTTCCTCTGCCGGCCTGCTCGCCTATGGCAATGCCAACGACATCGTGGTCGAGATGGCAGGCGAGATCCTGCCGGTCTGCAAGAAGACGCCGGTGATCGCCGGCGTGAATGGCACCGATCCCTTCGTGATCATGCCGGTGTTTCTGAAGCAGCTTAAGGAACTGGGTTTCTCCGGCGTGCAGAATTTCCCCACTGTAGGGATTATCGACGGCACTTTCCGCATCAGCCTGGAAGAAACCGGCATCAATTATGCCAGCGAGATCGACATGATCCGCCAGGCGCATGAACTGGACCTGCTGACCACGCCTTATGTCTTTTCCGTCGATGAAGCCGTGGAAATGGCCAAGGCAGGTGCCGATATCATCGTGCCGCATATGGGCGTCACTACCGGTGGCAGCATCGGTGCCACCACCGCCAAGAGCTTGGCCGAGTCGGTGAAGCTGATCGATGACTGGGCGGAAGCGGCGCGGCGCGTGCGCAAGGATGTCATCATCATCGCCCATGGCGGGCCGATTTCCTCGCCCGAGGATGTCGACTTCGTGCTGCGGAACAGCCACCATTGCAACGGCTTCTACGGTGCCAGCAGTGTCGAGCGGTTGCCGGTGGAAATCGCGATTACCAATCATATAAAAGGCTTCAAAAGCCTGAAGGCCCGCAAGCAATAGGCCGGAAGCAATAGGGAGGAACACGAATATGGCACGAGTCTATATAAGCGCCGTGATGGATATTCCGCTGGAACAGGCCTGGGGTGTGCTGCGCGATTTCAATGCATTGCCGGTCTATCACCCGTTCTTCTCCAAGAGCGAGATCGAAGGCGGCCTGCCATCCGACCAGATTGGTTGCGTCCGCAGCTTCCACACCCATGAGGGTGGCCATATCCGCGAAGAATTGCTCACGCTCTCCGACCGTGAACATGTCTGCTGCTACCGTATCCTCGAAGCGACGCTGCCGGTGCAGAATTATGTCGCTGAGATGCGGCTCAGGACCATTACCGAAGGCAACAAGACCTTTGGCGAATGGTGGGCGGAATATGATGTGGCGCCGGCTGATGCCGCCCAGGTGTTCCAGACGGTGAGCGACACTTTCCGCTTCGCCTTCGAGGGCGCGGTGAAAGTGGCGCGGCAGAAGAAGTAGGGCAGGGCGCCGCGCCATGGCCGGCACCGCCTATGTCGTCGGCACCTTCGACACCAAGGCCGAGGAACTGCGCTATGTGGCGCAGTTGCTGGGCCAAGCCGGACTGCGCGCCGTCACGGTCGATGTCGGCACGCGGTCGCCGTCGGCTGATGCGGATTTCCCGGCTGAAGCCATAGCCGAGTATCATGCCGAGGGCCGTGGCGCGGTGTTTCAGGCGGGTGATCGCGGCAGGGCGGTGACGGCGATGACCGAGGCACTGCAGCGCTTCATCGCCACGCGCACCGATATTGGCGGCATCATCGGGCTCGGCGGTTCAGGCGGCACTTCGATCATCGCACCGGCGATGCGCAGCCTGCCCATCGGCCTACCCAAGTTGATGGTATCGACTTTGGCTGCGGGCGATGTCGCGCCCTTCGTCGGCGTGCATGACATCACGATGATGTATCCGGTAACGGATATTGCCGGATTGAACCGCCTCTCGCGGGTGATCCTGGCCAATGCCGCGCATGCGCTGGCCGGGATGATGAGCCGTGCCGTGCCGCCGTCGAGCGATACGCGCCCGGCACTGGGCTTGAGCATGTTCGGCGTCACCACGCCGTGTATCCAGCAACTCACCGCGCGGCTTGGCGGCGATTATGAATGCCAGGTCTTTCATGCCAATGGGCCAGGCGGGCGCTCGCTGGAGGCGATTGCCGGCGCCGGCCTGCTGCAAGGCATGGTGGATCTCACCACCACGGAAGCGGCGGATCATCTGCTCGGCGGTGTCTGTACTGCCGGGCCGGAACGCTTCGACGTGGTGGCTAAAACCGGAATTCCCTGGATCGGTTCCTGTGGCGCGCTCGACATGGTGAATTTCTGGGCGCCGAATACCGTACCGGCGTCATACAAGGGGCGGCTGTTCCACGCGCATAATGCCAATGTGACGCTGATGCGCACCACGGCAGACGAGCTTGAGAGGATCGCCGGCTGGATTGCCGCCAAGCTGAACGCCTCGGCCGGGCCGGTGCGGTTGCTGCTGCCGGAGGGCGGTGTGTCGGCACTGGATGCGCCGGGGCAGAAATTTCACGATCCCGCCGCCAATGCCGCTCTGTTCGCCGCCTTCGAGCGGCATTTCACCGCCAGTGACACGCATCACCTGATCCGCGTGCCACATCACATCAATGATGCCGCCTTCGTTGACGTGGCCGAGCGCCATGTGCGCGAGTTGATCCCGGCCAACTGAGGGCCATCACTGTTCCGCTTCTGGAAAAGCAGACCAGGCCTGTGCGTTTCGTCATGTGCAATACGCCGTGAGGCGGTACAGTGAAAGCAGCCGGTATTTTCCGGCCTGTTTGCCCACCGGTCTTCCTGATCCGCGGCCATTCGTGGCAATTCATCCGAAATATTTCTCTATTTTCCGGCGTTTCTTTAATCGGGATCGGGAGATTTCAGGTGTCTGGGCTTGACCTATTTTAGAATAATTCTAATCTTAGTTCCCGAGCAGTGAAGTCATCCAGATCAGCAGGGAGGAAGCTATGACAGCCGAAGCAAAATGCCCGTTCCACCACACGGCCGGCGGCGGCACGTCGAACCGGGATTGGTGGCCGAACCAATTGAAGCTGGAGCTGCTGCACCAGCATTCCTCGAAATCCGATCCCATGGGGCCGGGATTCGATTATGCCGAGGAATTCAAGAAACTCGACTATGCCGCCCTGAAGCAGGACCTGCGCGCCCTGATGACTCAGTCGCAGGATTGGTGGCCGGCCGATTTCGGGCATTACGGCCCGCTGTTCATCCGCATGGCCTGGCATAGCGCCGGCACCTACCGCACCGGCGATGGCCGGGGTGGCGGTGGCCGTGGGCAGCAGCGTTTCGCGCCGCTGAATAGCTGGCCGGACAATGTCAGCCTCGACAAGGCGCGGCGCCTGCTGTGGCCGATCAAGCAGAAATACGGCCGCCGGATTTCCTGGGCCGACCTGATGATCCTGGCCGGCAACGTGGCGCTGGAAAGCATGGGCTTCAAGACTTTCGGCTTCGGCGGCGGCCGCGCCGATGTGTGGGAGCCGGATCAGGACGTCTACTGGGGCCGCGAGAGCAAGTGGCTCGATGACAAGCGCTATAGCGGCGACCGCGAGCTGGAGAATCCGCTCGCTGCGGTGCAGATGGGCCTGATCTATGTGAATCCGGAAGGCCCGAACGGCAATCCGGATCCGCTTGCGGCGGCCAAGGATATCCGCGAGACCTTCGCCCGCATGGCGATGGATGACGAAGAGACCGTGGCGCTGATTGCTGGCGGTCACACCTTCGGCAAGACCCATGGTGCTGGCCCGGCCACCCATGTCGGTGCCGATCCCGAAGCGGCTGCCATCGAGGATCAGGGCTTTGGCTGGAAGAGCAGCTTCGGCAGTGGCAAGGGCGGTGACACCATCACCAGCGGTCTGGAAGTGACCTGGACCACCACGCCGACCAAGTGGAGCGGCAACTTCTTCTGGAACCTGTTCGGTTATGAATGGGAATTGACCAAGAGCCCGGCCGGTGCGCATCAGTGGAAGCCGAAGCATGGCGCCGGTGCCAATACCGTGCCCGATGCCCATGATCCGTCGAAGCGCCATGCGCCGTCGATGCTGACCACCGACCTGGCGCTGCGCTTCGATCCGGCCTATGAGAAGATTTCGCGCCGCTTCATGGAAAACCCCGACCAGTTCGCCGATGCCTTCGCGCGGGCCTGGTTCAAGCTGACGCACCGCGATATGGGGCCGCGCGCCCGGTATCTCGGGCCGGAAGTGCCTGCTGAGGCGTTGCTGTGGCAGGACCCGATCCCGGCTGTGGATCACAAGCTGATCGACGATGCGGATGTCGCTGCACTCAAGGCCAAGATCCTGTCGGCCGGGCTTTCGGTCTCCGAATTGGTGTCGACGGCGTGGGCGTCCGCTTCCACTTTCCGTGGCTCAGACAAGCGCGGTGGCGCCAATGGTGCGCGTATCCGCCTGGCGCCGCAGAAGGATTGGGCGGTGAACGAGCCGGCTCAGCTCGCCAAGATGCTGAAGGCGCTGGAAGCGATCCAGGGCAGTTTCAACGCGGCGCAGAGCGGCGGCAAGAAGGTGTCGCTGGCCGACCTGATCGTGCTGGCCGGTAATGCCGGCATCGAACAGGCGGCTAAGGCCGCCGGCGTCGCGGTGACGGTGCCGTTCGCGCCGGGCCGCATGGATGCCTCGGCGGAGCAGACCGACGTTGAATCTTTCGCGGTGCTGGAGCCGATTGCCGATGGCTTCCGCAATTACCTCAAGGGCAAGTACAGCGTCTCCGCCGAGGAGTTGCTGATCGACAAGGCGCAGTTGCTCACCCTGACGGCGCCGGAGATGACGGTGCTGCTTGGCGGTATGCGGGTGCTGAACACCAATACGGGCAAGAGCCAGCATGGTGTCTTTACCAAGAAGCCGGAAGCCTTGAGCAACGACTTCTTCGTCAACCTGCTCGACATGGCGACCGAATGGAAGCCGGCGGGCGACAATGTGTATGAAGGCCGCGACCGCAAGAGCGGCGAGGTGAAATGGACCGCCACCCGCGCCGATCTGGTGTTCGGCTCCAACTCGCAACTCCGCGCCATCGCCGAAGTCTATGGCAGCGCCGATGCACAGGAGAAGTTCGTGCGCGATTTCGTTGCCGCCTGGACCAAGGTGATGAATCTCGACCGCTTCGATCTCGCTTGATCGCGTGGAGCAGCGGAACGCCGTCGGATCATTTCGATCCGGCGGCGTTTTGCTGTTCAAAGCTAGTTACTGTTTCAGAGTCTGGCGCCGGCGATGCTGGCGGCAACAGCTTCGGCGGTACCTGCCGATAGGGTCCAGCCGAGGTGGCCGTGGCCTGTATTGTAGAATACCCGCGGGCGGCGGCCCGGACCGACCTTCGGCAGCATGCTCGGTGTCATCGGCCGCAAGCCCGCCCAGGGAATCACGCGGTCTGTCGCCACACTGGGAAACAGCGTGCGCACCCAGTTGGTCAGCGGCAGGATGCGGTCGTTGCGGATATTGTAGTTCTCGCCGTTGAACTCCGCCGTGCCGGCAACGCGAAGGCGGCCCGGCCCCAATCGGCTGGTGACGATCTTGGCGGCATCATCGAGCAGGCTGACATAGGGTGCTGCCGCACGGCTCTTTTCATCTTCCAGCGGCACCGTGATGGAATAGCCCTTTACCGGATAGATGTTGATGCGGTCGCCCAGCATGGCGGCGAAGGCGCGGCTGGCGACGCCGGCGCAGATCACCAGGCCATCGAAGCTGGAGGATTCCACCGGACCGGTCCGCGCCGCCTCGTCGCCAGCCGGGCGCCAGGTGACAAGCGCATGCTCGTTCTGCGCAGCCAGCGACAACACCTCGGCATCCTGCACGAAACAGACACCTCGTCGTGCCGCCGCATCCGCCAGGCCACGGGTGTATTTGTGAATGTCGCCGGTGGAATCGGAGGCCGTGTAGAAGCCGCCCAGGCAGTCGATGGCGATGGCCGGTTCGATGCGGCGGATATCGGCGCGCGAAACTTCCACCCGCTCCAGGCCGCCACGCGTCAGATGAGCGTTCACCCGCCGTGCTGCCGCCAGGTCGGCTTCGCGGCGATAGACATGCAGAATGCCCTTGGGCTGCCAGTCGAAATCGATCTTCTCGGTTTCCGCCCAGGCCAGCAGATGCTGCCGTGCGGCAATCGCCAGGCGGGTGGTCTCCACCGTGTTCAGGCCATATTTCGGAATATTGGCGATGAATTCGGCAAACCAGGAAAGCTTGTGCCAGGTCGGCAACGGGTTGAGCAGAAATGGCGCCTCGGGCCGGAACATCCATTTCAGGCCCTTCAGCACCGTCCCCCAGCTATTCCAGACTTCCGCATTGCTGGCGGATAGCTGACCGCCATTGGCATAGGAGGTGGCCATCGCCGGATAGCGGTGGCGGTCGAACACGGTGACATCATAGCCGCGCAGGCTCAGCGCATAGGCGGTGGTAACGCCGGTGATACCGGCGCCGATTACGGCGATCTTGGTCATGTTTAAAGGCTCTCCAAAGCAACAGGGGTTGAACCGCCCACGATCAGCCTTGCATGGCGCATGCCATGCACGATTTCGCGCAAACGGCCCCCTCTGTCGCTGTACCTGAGAGCTTACCCAGCGGACGTACCGCCAAGCTTCCCCTTCGGTGGGCGCACTTAAGCGCCTCTCTCCAGATGTCAAAGAACGGCGCGGTCCTGGTGCCTGAGAGTTTCCGGGGCGTTGCTCCGTCGGCGGTGAACGGAGAAGCCTCCGTCCACGCTCTCCCGCGTCATTCGGTAACACGGCTACCTTAAGCAGCAGAGCCTAGCTTGGCAAGTCGGGCTGGCTGCGCGGTTCAAAGCCCTGTTGCTGAATGGCCATAATGAATACATTTTGCATTAATCGGCGTAGAATATAATACAATCATCCAAGCCATCGGTTAGAATGCATTGCCGGTGGCGTTGAACGGCGGGTTGGCGCATGAAAAAGCGCCGTTTGTATACGTTTCGGCAGTTTATACGTTTCGGATGGAGGCAGTTCTGGGCGCGAGGCTTGAAGCTAATGACGGGCCACGGTCGCAAACCGTAACCGACCTGTTGCGCGCGGCCCTGCTTGATGGCCGTATCGCGCCGGATTCCCGGCTGTTTGAACTCGATCTTTGCCGCCAGTTCAAAGTCTCGCGCACGCCGATCCGTGCCGCGTTGCAGACCCTGGCCGGCGAGGGGTTGCTGGATTACACGCCGAACCGTGGTTACTCGGTGCGTGCCTACACCCTGTCTGAAATCACCGACACCTACGAAATGCGCGCCCTGGCGGAAGGCCTGGCGGCGCGGCTGGCCGCCGAGCGCGGCCTGACCCAGGCGCAGCAGGTTGAGATCGAACAGGCCCTGGCCCTGGTCGATAACGCACTGAACCGCCACGGCGTCGACGTGCAGACGCTGCGCTCGGTCTATACCGAGGCGAACCGGCGTTTCCATCGCGTCATCCATGAAGCGGCGAATTCCCGCGTGGTGGTGGATGTGGTGCGGCTGTTCCAGCGGGTACCACATACCTCGGCGCATAACGTGGTGGGTTTCGGCCTCGAGCGGGTACGCATGCGCCATATGGATCATCATGCCATCTTCGAGGCGATCCTCTGCCGCGAGCCGAAGAAGGCGGAAGAGCTGATGCGCACCCATATCATGACGGTGAAGAACACCGCCGCGCGCGCCCTGGCACAACGCAATATTATCGAGGAACTGCCGGCGGAGCCGCAGAAGCGCCGCCGCGCGCCGCGCGCCAAGGCCGCTGCCGTCTAACTGGGCCGTCTAACGGGGCTGCCTAACTCGTCTACTTAACTCGCCCACCTAACTTGCTCTGGCCACCTTGTAATTCGCTTCGTTCATCAGCCGCGTGACGGAGGCGGAGAGTTCACTCATGCGCTGGCGCAGCAGCCCGGGCGGGAAGCGCAGCTTGCCGCCGCGCTTCAGGATGGCGCCATCCACGATCACGGTATCGACATTGCCGGCATTGGCCTGTTCGACGATGCTGTAAACCGGGTCATGCACCGGAAAGAGATTGAGGTCGTTGGCACGCAGCATCACGATATCGGCCTTCTTGCCGGGCGTGAGCGAGCCGGTCACCTGTTCCAGACCCATGGCGCGGGCGCCGCCGATGGTGGCCCATTCCAGGGCTTCCATGCTGCGGATCGGCACGCGCTCGAAGGGCTTGGCGCCTTCGTATTCGTTGTTGCGCTGGGCGATGGACAAGGCGTGCAGCAGCGCGATCTGCATTTCGCGGAACATTTCGCCCGAAACGCGCGGCTCGACATCGACACCAAGCGAGGGCAGCGCACCGAGCGCGCGCAGCCGGCCCGGCAGCGGATCGGCGGCATAGCCGCGCAATTCGGTCTGCACCGTCGCGGTGAAGGAAACGCCGCAATCCACCAGCAGCTTCAGTTCCTCGTCATCGAGATAGTTGCCATGCACGATATTATGGTGCGGGCCGAGATAGCCGGCCTTGGCCAGCCGGATATAGCCATCGGGCACGACACAGAATTTCTTGCGCTTGGTGGCATGCGAGGAGGAGAGCAGGCCGTATTCCTTGGCCAGTTCCAGGTTCGATATGGCGGTATCGTAATCGCCCCAATGCGGGCCCGAGATTGCCAGCGCCATGGTGACGCGCTGCTCGTTGCTGGCCATGCGGCCGCGGCGTAGATGGTCGATGCGCTGGCGCGGATGCGGCCGCTTCTCGAACGGGTTCTTGGCTTCTTCCTCAGGCCGCAGCTTGCCATTGCCGAGCCCGAACAGGGCGCGGATACCGCTTTCCTCCAGGGCATCGATGGAGCGTTCGGCCTGCTCCAGCGAGGTGATGTTGTGGCAATAGTCGAACAGCGAGGTGACGCCGCAATTGATCTGGTTCAGCGCGCCGATCAGGTTGCCGAGGTAGTTATCCTCCGGCCCATACAGCGTCGCCATGTTGCCGTGCAGATACTTGAAGTAATCGAGATGCACCCATTCGCAGCCAATGGCCCGCAGGCCGGATTGCCAGGTATGCATATGGGCGTTGATCAGGCCCGGCATCACGATCATGTCGCTGGCGTCGATCACCACATCGGCCTGGGTATTGAGCGGCTTGCCGATGGCCTTGATGCGATCATCCTCGATCAGCAATTCCGCATCGGTGAGCACGCCGATGGATGGATCCACCGAAACCAGCCAGCCACATTTGATCAGGGTGCGGGTCATGCCGGGTCTCGCTCTAGGCCGCTTTCAGGGTGAACTTGGCTTCGCGCATGATGCGTTCGGCGGAAGCCAGCAGCTCGGTCTTCTTGCGCCGCAGGGCTTCGGCGCCATAGACGAGCTGGCCGCCCTGCTTGCGGATCACGCCATCGATGATCACGGTATCGACATTGCCGGCATGGGCCTGCTCGACGATGGAAAATACCGGGTCATGCACCGGGAACAGGTTCAAATCGGTGGCGCGCAGCATCACCACGTCGGCCTTCTTGCCCGGGGTGAGCGAACCGATCTTGTCTTCCAGCATCAGCGCGCGGGCACCGCCGATGGTGGCCCATTCCAGTGCCTCGCGCGAGCGCACCGGGATCACCTGCGACGGCGGCTTGCCGGCGGCGGCATAGGCGCGATGCTCCGCATTGCGCAGGTAAAGCAGGGCTGCCTGCATTTCGCGGAAGAATTCCGCGGTGACGATCGGCTCCACGTCGATGCCGAGCGAGGGCATGCCGCCCATGGCGCGCACGCGGCCGGTCAGCGGATCGGCGGCATGGCCATGCAGTTCCACCAGCACCGTCGCGGTGATCGAGGCGCCGCAATCGATCACGGCCTTGAGTTCATCATCCTCGAAATAATTGGCATGCACGATATTGTGGTCCGGCCCCAGCAGGCCGGCCTTGGCCAATTGCAGATAGCCTTTCGGCGTCACGCAATCGGCATGGCGGCGGGTGGCATGCGAGCTTGCCAGCAGGCCGAATTCCTTGGCCAGCCGTACATCCTGTTCCACCACTTCCGCCACCGAGTAATGCGGCCCCAGGATCGCCATTGCCATGGTGATGCGGGCGTCGTCGCTTGAAAGCCGGCCTTCGCGCAGGGCTTTCACGCGGTCGCGCGGATGCGCGATATGGGTATAGGGCAGGCCGCCCGGCGGCGTCGGCGGCTTGGCGGTGCCATGGGCGAACACGGCGCGCAATCCAGTCTCTTCCAGGCCGTCGATGGAGCGTTCGGCATGTTCCAGCGAGGTCAGGTTATGGCACCAGTCGAGCACGGTGGTAACGCCGCCATCGATCTGGGTCAGGCTGCCCACCACATTGGCGACATAGTTGTCGTCCGGCTTGTAGCGGGTGGCGATGTTGCCATGCATGTTGCCGTGATAGTCGGCGCTCATCCACTCCGAACCGATGCCGCGCATGCCGCATTGCCAGACATGGATATGGGCGTTGACCAGACCGGGCATCACGATCATGTCGCTGGCTTCGATCACCGCATCCACCTGGGCATTCAGGTTCTTGCCCACGGCGACGATCTTGTCGCCCTCCAGCAGCAATTCGGCATCAACCAGATCGCCGATCTTGGGGTCGCAGCTCACCAGCCAACCGCATTTCACCAGGGTGCGCTTCATCTCGAACCTGCCTTCTTGCTCATAATCAAATAGCCATACTCAGTTTGCGCGCCAGCGGCTCAGCAGCCGGTCCAGCGCCTGCTGCCCTTTGGTAAGCAGAATGCCCAGGATCGCCAGCAGCAGCAGGATGGCGAAGACCTGGCCGGTCTCGAGGATCTGGCCGGCAAGATTGAGCTTGGCGCCAAGGCCGTAGCGCGCCGTCTGCATTTCGGCCGCCACCACCAGGATGATGGCGATGCCAAGTGCCAGGCGCAGGCCGCTGAAGATGCTGGGGATTGCCGCCGGCAGCACCACCTTGCGCAGGATCTGGCTGTGGCTGGCGCCGAGGTCGCGCGCCGCCAGCACCAGGCCCTCGTCGCATTGCCGCACGCCGAGAATGGTATTGACCAGGATCGGGAAGACGCAGCCCAAGGCGCTCAGCACAATCTGGAAAGCGTCGCCACTGCCAAGCCAGATGATCAGCAACGGCACCAGTGAAATTTTTGGCAGCGGATAAATCGCGGCAACGAAGGGATCGAGGATGGCGTTCATCCGCTTGGATGTGCCCATCAGGATACCAAGGCCGACACCGACGAAACTGGCGAGGAAGAAGCCGCCGAAAATGCGGTAGAGCGTGACATAGAGGTCGTAGAGCAGCCCCTTGTCGACGAACAGCTTGTAGAGCGTTACCACGACCAGCGACGGTGCCGGCAGGTACAGCTCCGGAATCTTCGAGATGTCGACGAAGGCTTCCCACACCACCAGCGACAGGATCAGCGCGATGGGGCCATAGAGGCGGTATTCGTCCTTCAGCCGCTGGTTGGCATAGGCTGCTTCGTCGTCCTGCTGAACCTGGCTGGCCTTGATCGGATCGTGCTTCTCGGTCATGGCTTACGCACCTGCCAGCATGGATTTTCTCACTTCATCACGCAGCAGGCCGTAGATGTCGGAGAAATACTTGCCGAAGGCCGGGTTGTTCTGCGTTTCGATGCCGCGCGGACGCGGCAGGTCGATATCGATATCGGCGGCAATGCGGCCGGGCCGCGCGGTCATCACCAGCACCTTGTCGGCCAGGAACACCGCTTCCTCGATGCTGTGGGTGACCAGGATCACCGTCTTGCGGCTTTGCTCCACCACCGTGGCGAGTTGTTCCTGCAGGTAAAGCCGGGTCTGCGCGTCCAGCGCGCCGAACGGCTCGTCCAGCAGCAGCACATCCGGCGCCTGCACCAGGCCGCGCGCCAGGCCGACGCGCTGTTTCATGCCGCCGGAAAGCTGGCCCGGAAAATGGTTCTCGAAGCCGGAAAGCTCCACCGCCTTGATCGCTTCCGCCGCGCGGCGATAGCGCTCCTCCTTGCCCATGCCGCCCAGCTCGAGGCCGAAAGCGACATTGTCGAGCACGGTGCGCCAGGGCAGCAGGTTGAAGGCCTGCCACACGGTCGCCATCTGCGGCGCCGCGCCATAAGTCGTGTTCTGTCCCGACTGATACGCGAAGCTGATCTTGCCCTGGCTCGGCTCGAGCAGGCCGCGCAGCATCAGCAGCAAAGTGGATTTGCCGCAGCCGCTGGGGCCGACAATTGCCGTCACCTTGCCGGCCGGGAAGCGGCAGTCGACATTGCTCAAGGCCAAAGTCGGTGGCCGTGTCTTGCTCAGCCAACGATGGGTCAGCCCCGAAACTTCAATCGCCTGCAGCATCCCGCACCTTAGTACCGACTGGAAACGCCTATCCGGATCAGATTCCCGATCCGATCAGATGAATGGGTTCTTGTCCTCGAGGCGCTTCTTGGCTTCGCGCACGGCACCGAGATCGAACAGGCTGTCTTCCGGCACCGGCCGCGCCAGCAGATCGGTCTTGTCCTTCCAGAACATCTGCTGGTTCATGATCGACTGCACATTCGGGATGCCATCTGGTGTCATCTGGGTCCAGCGCGGGCGGCATTCATCGATCACTTCCGGCTCCAGGCCGGTGCCTTCGGCAATGATCTTCAGCACCTCCGGGTTGCCGTTCTGCGCCGCCGCGTTGAATTCGGCATTGGCATGCAGGATCGCCATGATGAAGCGCACCACCGCCGAATAGCGCTCGGCAAGGAACTTCTGGCTGGCGGCACGGCAGGCCAGCACGAAATTCGGCGCGATCTCGTCGCTCCAGGTCACCACCTTGCCGACGCCGCGCTTCTGTGCCGCATAGGCGCCGGGCAGCGGAATGTTGATCACATGCACGCGCTCGGCCGGCATCAGCGCCAGGCTGTTGCGGGTATCCAGGCCCCACTGCCAGCTCACGTCATCCGGCGTCAGCCCGGCACGCTCCAGCGCCGTGTAATGCAGGTACTGCGCCACGGCGCCGCGCGTCGAAACACCGAAATTGCGGCCCTTGGCGAATTTGTAGCCGGCTAGGTTGGTGAAGCCAGCGGCGTAGGTCTCGTTGCTCACCAGGATGGCGTTCGAGCCCATCCCTGGGCTTTCGCGGCCGCCTTCCATGATCAGACGCACCGGGGTGCCCTTGGCCATCAGGTTGAACAGGCCGGCGCTGATCGTGGCGCCGGTGATGTCGAATTCGCCTGCCGCCAGGCCCGGCATCGCCTGGGCCTGATCGATGAAGCTGGTGGAGGTGACGTCGAGGCCCACTTTCTTGAAGTAGCCCTTGGCCTGGGCGATGAAATACGGGCCGGCCGAGACATAGGGCGCATGGGTGGTGCGCACGCGGGTCGGCTCGAAGAAATTGGTCTGCGCCATCAAGTAGGGCATCGGGAACAGGCTCGCGGCGGCAATCGCCGTCGAGCCGGTGAGAAGCTGCCTGCGGTCAATCTTGCGAAACATGTCGGTCCCCTCTGCCGGTTGGGAAATGCGCCCAAACGCCCCGTGGTCCCGATTTAGCCGCCCTCAGCGGTCATGGCGCCTGCAACGCCTCGGCCACGATGTGTAATACATCGTAGCCCCATAAAAGCAGAAATGTATACTTCTTTTTTCAAAAGCGGCCGGTGTGTGTCCACAATTGAGTCGCCCCCTGCCGCGCACGCCATTGGTGAAGCGCCATTACGGGCGGCGGGCGGCAGGCGGCAGGGGGCTTGTGGCTCAGGCCGCCGAGATGCCGCCATTGACGCTGATGGTCTGGCCGGTGAGCCGTGCGGCAGCGGGGCTGGAGAGAAACGCCACCACGGCGGCGAGGTCATCGGGCACCACCACGCCTAGCTTGGCCAGGCCTTCCGCCTTGGCAAAAAGCTTGCCGGCAAAGGCATCGCTCATCAGCGCATCATAGAGCGGCGTATCGCGCACGATGCTGGGGGTGAGGCAATTGACGCGGATGCCGCTGCGTTTTGCTTCGATGGCCAAGGCGCGGCAGAACATCACGATCGCCGCCATCGCCGCGCCGATGCAGACCTCGCCGGGTGTCGCCACTTTTGCCGCGTCGGAGGCGATGCAGATGATGCTGCCGCCACGCTGCGCCATCATCGCCGGCAGGGCGGCCCGCACCGGCAGCAGCACGCTGGCCGACGTGCCGCCGATGATGCGCGGCAAGTCGGCCAGCGGCGTTTCATGCAGCAGGCGCGGCATCGGGTCGCCACCGGCGCAGCTCAGCAGCGTGTCGATGCGCCCGAACGCCGCCAGGCAGGCCTGCACTGCCGCCTCGGCGCCTTCCGGCTGGCCGAGATCGGCGGCACAGAATCGGATATCGGCGCCGGGGAATTCGGCTGCCAGGGCGGCCTGGGCTGCCGTGCCGCGTTCCGGCTTGCGGCCGACCAGCATGATTTTTTTCACCCCCTCGGCCAGTAAGGCCCGTGCGCTGGCCAGGCCGATTCCGGCCGTGCCGCCACAGAGCAGAGCAACTTCTTCCCGGCGATCCGCCATTTTCTTGGTCATGATTCTGGGTTCCCTCCTGATTTAAGGCTCATTGTGAACATACAGTAACTAAAGTTTCTAGTGTTGCATTCTCGGTTCTTACGTGTAACTATCGGCACGAATCAGGCAAGATGGCGCTTTGACAGCCACTCACCCTGGTTCGGAGGAAAGATGACCAAGTGGGCCAACGCGGTGCCAAGCCGCGCCGAGCAAACCGACAACAAGCGGAAAGCGATCATCCGCGAAGCCGCCCGCGTGTTTAACCGCCGCGGCAGCCACGGCACGACGCTGGACGACGTCGCCGAGCGCCTGGGCGTCACCAAGACCGCCCTCTATCGCTATGTGAACAACAAGAACGACCTGCTCTGCGCCTGCCACGAAGAGGCGATGGAGATTGCCAACGAGCATCTCGCCATCGGCATGCGCGAGGGCCGCAATGGCCTGGAAAAAATCCGCATCGGCATGACCGGCTACCTGCGCACCGTGATCAGCGACCTGGGCGTCCCGGTGCTGATCCTGGAAGAGAACGCGCTGGCCGAAGGCACCGCCGGCCCGATTATCGCGCTGCGCGATGCTTATGAAAAACAGCTCCGCGAACTGGTCGAGGAAGGCATCCGCGACGGCAGCATCCTGCCGGTGAACCCGAAGATGGCGGTGTTCATGCTGCTGGGTGCCGTGCACTGGGTCACCAAGTGGTACTCGCCCGATGGCCCCTGGACCGCTGATCAGGCTTCCGAAGCACTGATCGATCTGGCCCTGCGCGCTTTCACCGCCAATCCCGGCCCGGCCCTGCAGGCCGAGCTGCATCAGGTTCTAACCCCCTTCACATCACCGAGCATAAGAGGCGATTAGATGAACTTCGAACTCACGCAGGATCAGCAGAATCTGCAGGCCAAGGTCAGGGAATTTGCCCAGGCGGAAATCGCGCCGCGGGCCGAGGAACTGGACCGCACCGGGGAATTCCCGGCCGACCTGTTCAAGAAGCTTGGTGATCTTGGCGTGATGTCGATCCCGTTCCCCGAGGAACTCGGCGGCATGGGCCTCGGCGTGTTCGATGCAGTTCTGGCGCTGGAAGAAGTGGCGCGCGCGGATCAGTCGCTCGCTGTCTCGGCTATGGTCAGCATGGCCACCGGCCTCACCCTGGCCCGTTTCGGCACCCGCGAGCAGGCGGAGAAGTGGCTGCCGGAAATCGTCACCGGCCAGCGCATGTGCGCCATTGCCGGCACCGAGCCGGATGCGGGCAGCGACACGGCGGGCTTCAAGACCCGTGCGCGCGAGATCTCTGGCAACCGCTGGATGATTAACGGTGAAAAGGCCTACATCACCAATGCCGGCACCGAGCTTTCGCTGTTCACCCTGCTGCTGACGGTGAGCAGCCCGGCCGAGGCCGCGACCAAGAATTACACCCTGTTCCTGGTGCCGAACGATCAGCCCGGTTACACGCGCGGCCCGAAATACCGCAAGATGGGCTGGCGCTCCTCCGATACCCGCCCGCTCTATTTCAGCGATTGCGAGATCAGCGGCGACTATGTTGTCGGCCAGCCGCATAAGGGCCGCTTCGTGCTGCACAAGGGTTATCAGGCGGCGCGTCTTTTCCTTGCCACCTGTTCGCTGGGCCTGGCCCAGGCCTGCCTCGATCACTCGATCAAGTATGCCCAGACCCGCCAGGCTTTCGGCGGTCCCATCGGCAAGCTGCAGATGATCCAGGACATGGTGGCAGAGATGGCGCTGCTGGTGGATTCGGCACGCCTTGTCACCTATCGCGCCGCCTGGGGCGTCGATAACGGCCACCACAATCTGATGGATCTCTCGATGGCCAAGTATCATGCCACCGAGGCTGGTTCGAAATGCGCCAATCTGGCGGTGCAGATTCATGGCGGCTGGGGCTTCATGGATGATTGCCCGGTGTCGCGCTACATGCGCGACAACCGCGTCTGCACCATCGGCGACGGCAGCTCGCAGATTCAGAAACTGCTAATCGCCCGCGAATGCGGCCTGGATGTCAGTTTCGGCTGATGTCCACCGCTCCCGCAGATAGCGACCTCGTACTCGAGGCGCGTGATCTGAACCTGCGCTTTGGCGCCGTCGAGGCGCTGAAGCAGGTCTCGATCCGTGTCCGCCCGCGCGAGATCCATGCCATCATCGGCCCGAACGGTGCCGGCAAGTCGAGCCTGCTCAACTGCCTGTCCGGCTTCTACCGGCCGCAGACCGGTGCGGTGCATTTCCAGGGCCGCGACATCACGGCTCTGGTGCCGAACCGGCGGGCCGCCGCCGGCATCGGCCGCACCTTTCAGGGCATCCAGACCTATCCCAGCATGACAGCGCGGGAAAACATCCTCACCGGTTTCCATAACCGGATGCGCACCGGGCTGCTGGATGCGTTGCTCTATTGGGGCCGCGTCTCGCGCGAGGAAGCGGCATACGCCGCCAAGGCCGAGGAAATCATCGAGTTCCTGGAACTCGAGGAACTGCGCCATGCGCCGGTCGGCGACATGAGCTACGGCCTGCGCAAGCGCGTCGATCTCGGCCGTGCCATCGCGCTGGATCCCGAGGTGCTGATCATGGATGAGCCGATGGCTGGCATGAATCCGGAAGAGAAGGGCGATCTGGCCCGCTACATCCTGGATATCCGCGATGCCCGTGCCATCCCCATCGTGCTGGTGGAGCATGACATGGAAGTGGTGATGGATATTTCCGACACCATCACGGTTATTGATTTCGGCCGTGTCATTGCCGTCGGTACGCCGGCGGAAGTGCGCAGTGATCCGGCGGTGATCGCCGCCTATCTGGGGAAGGAATAGCGATGCAGAGTTTGCGCGCCACCCCGGTCAATGACAGCCGCAATGCCGCCGGCCGCACCCTGCCGCAATTGCTGCGCGACCGTGCTCGTGAATTTGCCGCCAAGCCGGCGATCCGCAGCAAGCGCGCCGGCATCTGGCGGATGCATGACTGGAGCGAAGTGAACCGCCGGGTACGGCTCTATGCCCGTGGCCTGGCCGGCAGCGGCCTCAAGCGCGGCGAGGTACTGGCGCTGGTATCCGAGAACATGGAAGAGCAGTTCCTGCTCGAACTCGCGGCGCATTGTCTCGGCGCCCGCACGGTTTCTGCTTATCCCGATGCCTCGGTGGATGAACTCGGCTACCTGCTGGAGCATTCCGAGGCGGCCATGGTGGTGGGCGAGGATCAGGAACAGGTCGACAAGATTCTTGCCATCCTGCCGCGCGCCCCGGCGATCCGCGCCATCTTCCATATCGATGGCCGTGGCCTGTGGGACTACAAGCAGGACAAGCTGCATCCCCTGGATATCCTGCTCGAGCGCGGTGCGGCACATCGTGACGATGCCTGGCTGGATGCCGAGATCGATCAGGGCCGGCAGGATGATGTCGCGGTCTATTGCTACACGTCGGGCACCACCGGGCGCCCGAAAGGCGCGATGCTGTCGCATGCCTTTATTCTCGATAACGCCTATCGCCTGATGGGCACACTCGGCACCGAACCTGGCGCGCGATACCTGTCTTACATTTCCCCGGCCTGGGCTGCCGAGCAGTATTTCGGCATCGGCCTCGCCTTACTGGCGCCGATGACGCTGTATTACGCCGAGAAACCGGAGACGGTGCAGAGCGACCTGCGCGAGACCGGGCCGCATTATCTCATGTTCACGCCCCGGCAGTGGGAAATGCTCGCCTCCAGCGTCGAGGCGCGCATGATGGATGCTGGCACGCTGCGCCGCTGGCTGTTCGCCTGGGGCGTGGCGCAAGGCCGCAAGCGTGCCATGGGAAAGGGCAACTGGCTGGACCGGCTGCTGCTGGCGCCGCTGGCCGATCTGCTGATCCTGCGTGGCGTGCGCGACCTGCTCGGGCTTTCCGAAGTGCGCGGTGTGCTTAGCGGCGGCTCCGGTCTTTCGGCGGAATTGTTCCTGCGCTTCCATGCTTTCGGCGTGCCGCTCGGCAATCTCTATGGCTCCACCGAACTCGGCCTGGTCTCGGCGCATCGCCGCGGCTCGCATTATCGCCCGGAGACCATGGGCGAATTGATGCCCTGCGATCCCAGCATTGCCGAGCCGATGGAAGCCTGGGTGGATGAGCAGGATCAACTTCGTCTGCGCCTGCCGGCCTTCTCCGGTTACCTGAAGAACGAGACCGCGACCCAGGAACTAGGCCAAGTCGCGAATGGCTTCGCCACCGGCGACGCGGTGCGGCTGGATGAGCGCGGACAGTTGATTTTCCTTGACCGCCTGAAGGACATGCGCCGGCTGCGCAGCGGCCAGTCCTATCCGCCCCAATTCATCGAGAATCATCTGCGCGCGGCCTCGATGATCCGCGATGCCATCGTAATTGGCGATGCCGAGCGCGATTTCGTCACCGCCCTGGTGAATATCGATAGTGAGATCGCTGGCCGCTTTGCGGAATTGAAGGGTCTGGCCTACGGCACTTTCACGGAGCTGAGCCAGTTGCCGGAAATCCGCGCTGAAATTGCCGCGATCATCACCAATGTGAACCGTCTGGTGGCGCCGGGGGCGCGGGTGACGCGTTTCGCCACCCTGCCAAAGGAACTGGACGCCGACGAGTCTGAATTGACGCGCTCGCGCAAGCTGCGCCGCGAGGCGATCCATGAACGCTACAACGATCTGATCGAGTCGCTCTATCAGGGCGCCAGCCATTGCGACAGCGAGATACAGGTCAAATACCAGGATGGCAGCGTCAGCCGTCTGCGCGCCCGGGTGGCGGTGAATGTAGTGGGGGCAATGCCATGATCAAATTCCTCCAGGTACTGATCGACGGTACCCTGGTCGGCCTGGTCTATGGCCTGGTCGCAATCTCCTTCGTGGTGATCTACCGCGCCTCGAAGATCGTCAATCTGTCCCAGGGAGAGGTGCTGGTGTTCGGCGCCCTGTTCCTGTGGACCTTCACGCTCGGCATGAAAGCCATCGGCTTCAATGTGCCGCTCTGGCTCGGCCTGCTGATCACCATTGCCGCCTGCATCGCCTTCGGCCTGCTGCTGGAACGCTTCGTGTTCCGGCCGCTGATCGGGCAGCCGGCTTTTGCCATCTTCATGGCCAGTATAGCGTTGCTGGTGATGCTGCGCGGTACGGCACAACTTGTCTGGACCGCGGAAACCCGGCCTTTCCCGGCTTTCCTGCCGGGAGGCGCGTTGCAGCTTGGCCCCTTCGTGGTCACCACCAAGCTGCTGATCGGTGCGATTTTCACGATCCTGCTCACCATCGGCCTGCATCTTTTCTTCACCCGCTCGCGGCGCGGCCTGCGCCTGGCGGCGGTGGCTGAGGATCACAACACGGCGCTCTCGCTCGGTGTCTCGGTGCGTGGCGCCATTGCGGTGGCCTGGATTCTCGGCACCGTGGTTGCCACGTTCGGCGCCATCGTCTTTCTTTCTGGCCGCATCGTATCCCTGGAAGTCGCTGCCATCGGCTTCAAGGCATTGCCCGTCGCTTTGCTTGGCGGCCTTGAATCGATCCGGGGTGCGCCGCTGGCCGGTGTGCTGATCGGCATCGGCGAGGCGGTAGCGATGACCTATCTCGACCCCCTTACCAACGGCGTTGCCTCCAACGTACTGCCCTTCGTGGTGATGATCGGCGTTCTGCTGATCCGCCCCCAGGGTCTGTTCGGTTGGAAGAAGATCGAGAGGCTCTAAGCATGCTCCCGACCGGCATTCATTTCAGTTCCTATACCGGCGAGGCGGCGATCCTCAAGACCGGCCGCGCCAGGCTCGGTGTTGCCGTGCTGCTGCTCGCCCTGGCAACATTGCCGCTGCTTTCCGGTCCCTATCTGGTCGGCATTGGCACCCAGATATTCATCACCCTGATCGCAGTCTATGGCCTGCATGTCACGGTCGGCATGGCCGGGCAGATCAATATCGCGCAATCGGCCTTTGTTGGTGTCGGTGCTTTCGCCGCCGCCAAGCTCAGCAGCCTCGGCCTGCCTTTCTGGGCCGTGCTGCCCTTGAGTGCCATCATCACCGGCCTGGTCAGCGTGTTGTTCGCGCTGCCGGCGGCGCGGGTGAAGGGGTTCTATCTGGCGCTCACCACGCTGGCGGCGCAGGTGCTGTTTCCCATCGTCATTCTCGGCCTGCCGCAGGACTGGCTCGGCGGCCTTGTCGGTCTGCCGGTGCAGCCGCTCAGCATCGCCGGCTACAATATCGGCTCGCCGAAGCAGTTCTATTATTTCACCTTCGTGCTGATGCTGTTGTCGAGCTATGCGGTGTTCAACCTGCATCGCAGCCGCTTGGGCCGCGCCTTCAAGGCGGTGCGCGACAACGACGTGGCAGCCGAAGTCATGGGCATTCCGGTGCTGCGCTACAAGATCACGGCGTTCTTCGCCGGGTCGTTGTTCGCCGGCATTGCTGGGGCGTGTACCGCATGGTTCCTACAGTTTGTCACCATCGAGAGTTTCACGCTGTTCGCCTCGGTCTGGTATCTCGGCATGCTGATCGTCGGCGGCGTGCACAGCCCGGTTGGCGCCATTCTCGGCGTGGTCTTCATCACGCTGTTCCAGGAAGGCCTGCATGAAGTGGCAACCATGGTCATGCGCGGTCAGTCCCATGCCGTTGGCGGCGCGGTTTTCGCCACCACCAATATCGTGCTCGGCGCCTGCATCCTGCTGGCGCTGATCTTCGAACCGCGCGGCTTGGCGCATCGCTGGTCGGTGCTCCGGGCTGCGTTCCAGCTATGGCCGTTCCCACGCCAGTGAGCGCGGCACTAGAGCAGGGGCCGTCGGCCTCTCAATAAAAACAGGAGGAAACAATGGCGTTCAGGACCACTTTTGCTGCGGCAGCGATGCTGGCCGCGGTTTCACTGCCCGCCTATTCGGCGGAGTACACCATGTCGGCCTCGGCCGACTTCTCCGGCCCCTTCGCCGACGTGATGCCGAATGCCATGTCCGGCATCGAAAGCGTCACCGCTTGGTGGAACAAGGAAGTCGGTGCCAAGCTCGGCGTCAAGGTGAATATCAAGATCTACGACATGCGCTATGACGCTGCCGTGATCGCCCGCACCTGGCCGACCATTCTGTCGCGCGACCAGCCGATCATGCATCTCGGCTTCGGCTCGCCCGATCTCACCACCCTGATGACCCGCCTGCCGAACGACAAGGTGCCGATGCTGATCGGCACCGCGATGGTCAGCATGGTGTGGAAGCCGCAGGGTTGGCATTTCTCGATCCGCCCGACCTACAGCCATGAATTCGTTGGCCTGCTGGATTACCTGCAGAAGAAGCAGGGCGGCAAGCTGAAGATCGGCGCGGTCTCGACCCAGACGGCGGCCGGCTTCGTCGATCAGGTCAAGGGCGTCGAAAAATTCGCCGCCACCTATCCGGACCGCTTCGAGGTAGTGGATACGCAATGGGTGGCTGCCAGCCCGGTGTCGATGACCAGCAACATCCGCGCCATGCTGGAGAAGAAGCCGGATGTCATCCTGGTGGGTGGCACCACGGCCCAGGTCACCGCCACGGCGGCGGCGCTGGAAGAACTGAATGCCAAGGTGCCGATCATCAATTCGACCCATAACGGCCTTACCGAGGTCGCCAAGGGCTATGATCTGAAGAAGATGAACGGTTCCTATTCGGCCTTCTCGTTCACGCCGGACAATCAGCCCAAGCTGCCGCTGCGCGATATCTATGAAGCCAACAAGGTCGGCAACGGCCAGTGGGGCATCATTACCACGCAGTCCGCGGCCCAGGCTTTGCTGGCGCTCCGCGTGCTGGAAAAGGCCGTTGCCAAGGTCGGCAAGGACAAGGTGACCGGTCAGGCGATGTATGACGCCCTGCTCGCCAACAAGTTCACCGAGCAGGAATTGCTCGGCGTGCTGCCGGAGCTGGATTTCGACGACAGCGCCCCGTTCCCGATCGGCGCCATCAAGGCCAAGGCTCAGGTGGTGGTGGATGGCAAGATCCAGCCGCTGACCGAGGAATGGCTGCCGGTTCCGGCTTTCGAGAAGTGGTGAGTTGATAATGGTATTGCGCAGCATCCGGGAGACGCGGCCATGGGATTGACCCTGACCAATGTCGATGTCGTCTATGGTGGCGTCATCCAGGTGCTGCGCAGTGCCAATCTTGAAGTGCCCGACGGCAAGATGGTGGTTCTGCTTGGCTCCAATGGCGCCGGCAAGACCACCACGCTGCGGGCGATTTCCGGCCTGCTGCATGCCGATCTCGGCGAGGTGACGGCCGGCGACATCGTTTTCAACGGTGAAAACCTCACCAACCGCGACCCGATCTCGATTTTCGACAAGGGCATCGTGCAGGTGCTGGAAGGCCGCAAGGTGCTGGAGCACCTCACGGTGGAGCAGAACCTGCGCATCGGCGCGCATCGCCGCAGCGACCTCGCAGCGGTGAAGCGCGATCTCGAGCGCGTCTACCATTATTTCCCGCGTCTGCCCGATCTGCTTGGCCGTACCGCCGGCTATCTCTCGGGCGGCGAGATGCAGATGCTGCTGATTGGCCGTGCCCTGATGGCGGCACCGAAGCTGCTGATCCTGGACGAGCCTTCCATGGGCCTGGCGCCGATGCTGGTTGAGCAGCTATTCGAGGTGATCGGTCGTATCAATCGCGAAGAAGGCATGACCGTGCTGCTAGTCGAGCAGAATGCCCGTGCCGCGATCAAGCAATGCGATTATGGCTATGTCATGGATGGTGGCCGCATCGTGCTGCATGGCACGCGCGCCCAGCTCGAGCAGAACCAGGATGTGCAGGAATTCTATCTCGGGCTTTCGATCGGCGAGGAGCGGCGCAATTTCCGCGACGTGAAGCATTACCGCCGCCGCAAGCGCTGGCTGGGCTGAACATGGCCGACCGCTTTCATCATATCCGCGAAGTATACAGCGACGCCGCTGCGCTGGCGCCGGCTTTGCGCCGCCGCTTCGAGGCGGCTGGCTTGTCGCCGGCGGATATTGTGAATGCGGCAGCATTGTCGCGGCTGCCAGTGCTGAAGAAGGAAGCGCTGATGGCGGCGCAGCAGGCCGAGCCGCCCTTTGCCGGCTATCTCGCCTGCGGCCTTCAGGAAATCGCTCATATATATGTGTCGCCGGGACCGATCTTCGAGCCGTCGCTCAAATCCGACGAAACCGGCCATGGCATGGATTACATGTTCCGTGCTGCCGGCCTCGGCCCAGGCGATCTGGCGCTGAACACCTGGGCCTATCATCTGGTGCCGGCCGGGCTGCTGTTCGATCAGGGCCTGCGCCATGTCGGCGCCGGCGTGATTCCAGGCGGCACCGGCAACAGCGATCTGCAAGCCGACCTGCTGTTGAAACTGCCGGTCACAGCTTTTCTCGGCTCCACGGCCTTTTTCCAGACCCTGATCGAGCGGCTGGAAGGCGAGGGGCATAAGCTGCCACATGCCTGGAGCCTGCGGCACGCCTTCCTTGGCGGTGAATTCGGTGACTGGTCGGCCAAGCGCCGCCGGCTGGAAGAAACCTACGGTATCAAAATCTGGTCCTGCTATGGCACCGCCGATTTCGGCCTGATCGGCTATGAGGAAGCGGGCAAGGATGGCTACAGCATCCATCCTGAGCGCTTCGTGCAGATCTGCGACCCGGAAAGCGGTGCGCCGCTGCCCCAGGGCGAAGCTGGCGAAATCGTCGTGACGACACTGTCGCGCGGCTGGCCGATGATCCGCTTCGGCACGGGCGATGTTGCGATAGCGACGGAAACCGCCAGCGATGGCGGTGCGGCGCGGATCAGCGCCCTTCAAGGCCGTGTCGGCCAAGCGGTGAAGGCGCGCGAAATCTTCATCTATCCCAGCCATGTCGAGGCTTTGCCGCGTCGCGTCGCGGGCCTTGCGCGGGCCGTGGTGGAAGTGGGCAGCACAGGTCATCGTGATGCCATTACGGCCAGGATCACACTTGCCGGTGCGGCAAGCGAGGCAGCGGTAACACCTTTGCTACGCCAGGCTTTCACCAGCCTCACGCGCCTGCAACTCGACCATATCGAAATCGTCCCCAGCGATACCCTTCCCGCCGACGCGCCATTGTTGCGCGATCTGCGTCACGCCTCCCCATGATTCAAGCACAAGAATAGGTCACACCATGGCCATCCTCTCCAGCAGTATCGATACCGGTTCCGCTGCCTTCAAAGCCAACAAGGCCGTTTATGACGGCCTGCTCGGCACCTTGCGCGAACGCTATGCCTGGGCTTTGGCCGGTGGCGGCGAAGCCATGGTCAAGCGCCATCGCGAGCGTGGCAAGATCATTGCCCGTGACCGCATCGACCTGCTGGTCGACCCGATGTCGCCATTCCTTGAACTCTCGCCGCTCGCTGCCTGGGGTCTCTACGACAACAAGGTGCCCGCCGCCGGCCTGGTCACTGGCATCGGCTGTATCCGCGGCACCATCTGCATGATCATCGCCAACGATGCCACCACCAAGGGTGGCTCGTTTTTCCGCGAAACCATCAAGAAACATATCCGCGCCCAGGATATCGCCTTCGAGAACCGCCTGCCGATTGTCTATCTGGTCGATTGCGGCGGCGCCAACCTGTCCCAGGGCGATGAGGTGTTTCCGGATCAGGATCATTTCGGCGGTGCTTTCTATCGGCAATGCCGCATGTCGGCTGCCGGCATCCCACAGATCGCCGCCGTGTTCGGCGAATGCACGGCGGGCGGCGCCTATATCCCGGCGCTTTCCGACGAGGTGGTGATGGTGGCGGGCAATAGCAGCGTGCATCTCGGCGGGCCGCAGATTGTCAAAGCAGCGATCAAGGAGATCATCGACCGCGACAGCCTGGGCGGCGCGGAAATGCACTCCACCGTTTCCGGCGTCTCGGATCATTTCGCCCGCGATGAACTGGAAGCCATCGCCAAGACCCGCGATATCGTCGCCGCGCTCAAGCGGGCGCAGACCATTCATGCCGTGGTGCAGCCGGCAAAGGCGCCGCTTTATGATGCCGCCGATATTCCTGGCATCGTCGGTGCTGATCTGACGCGGCCCTTCGATCAGCGCGAGGTGATCGCGCGGCTGGTCGATGGCAGTGAATTCCATGAATTCAAGCCACTTTATGGCAACACGCTCGTCTGTGGCTTTGCCCATATCCAGGGCCTGCCGGTCGGCATCATCGCCAATAATGGCGTGCTGTTCTCCGACTCCTCCCTGAAGGGCGCGCATTTCATCGAGCTCTGCGACCAGCGCCAGATCCCGCTGCTATTCCTGCAGAATATCACCGGCTTTATGGTCGGCTCGGAAGCTGAGCGCGGTGGTATCGCGAAGAATTCCGCCAAGCTGGTCTATGCCGTATCCAATGCTCGGGTGCCGCGCTATACGCTGGTCACCGGCGGCTCCTATGGAGCCGGCAATTACGGCATGAGCGGTCGCGGTTTCCGCCCGCGCTTCATGTTCATGTGGCCGAATGCCCGGCTTGGCACCATGAGCCCGGATGTCGGCAGTTCGGTGCTGATGGATCTGCGCCGCTCCAGCATTTCGCGCAATCCGGCCAGCGAGCAGGAACTGGCAGCCTATGAGGCCAAGCTGCGGCAGATGTTCGATGAGCAGTCGAACCCCTATTACTGCACGGCGCGGCTCTGGGACGATGGCCTGATCGAGCCACAGGATACCCGTGGCGTGCTCGGCCTCTGCCTCGCCATCGGCGCCATGCAACCGCACGATACCGGCAATCGGCCGGTCTACCGGATGTGAGGGAGAGGATCATGTTCGCATACTCCCCTCGTCCGATCCGTTCCGTGCTGGTCGCCAATCGCGGTGAAATCGCCGTGCGCGTATTGCAGACTTGCAAGCGTCTGGGCTTGCGCGGCCTGGCGGTCTATTCCGATGCCGATGCAGAGGCGCCGCATGTGCGGCTGGCCGATGCCGCCGTCCGTATTGGCGCGGCGCCCGCCCGGGATAGTTACTTGAGCATTCCAGCGATCATCGCTGCCGCGCAGCAGCTTGAAGCTGATGCAATCCACCCTGGCTACGGCTTTCTCTCGGAGAATGCCGCCTTCGCGCGTGCCTGCGAGGCTGCCGGTCTGATTTTTGTCGGCCCAGCGCCCAAGGCGGTGGCGGCGATGGGGTCGAAGATCGAGGCCAAGCGCATCGCGGAAGCCGCCGGCGTGCCTACGGTGCCGGGCTATCATGGTGATGCCCAGGATGCGGCGACGTTGCTGGCGGCGGCGAAGCAGATTGGCTTCCCGGTGCTGATCAAGGCCTCGGCCGGCGGCGGCGGTCGCGGCATGCGGCTGGTCGAGCGCGACGCCGATTTCGCTGCGGCACTGGAAGCCGCGCGCAACGAGGCGCAATCGGCCTTTGGCGATGCCAGCGTGCTGCTGGAGAAATACATCCGCAGTCCGCGCCATCTGGAAGTGCAGTTGATCGGTGACCGCCGGGGAAATCTGCTGCATCTGTTCGAGCGCGATTGCAGCGTACAGCGCAATAACCAGAAGATCCTGGAGGAGGCGCCGGCGCCGAACCTGCCCGACATCGCACGCCAGCGACTATTCGCTGCGGCGCTGAAGCTCGGCCAGGCTATCGGCTACGATTCCGCCGGCACGGTAGAATTCATCATGGAAGCCGGCGATGAGCAGCCGTATTTCCTGGAAATGAACACCCGCCTGCAGGTAGAGCATCCGGTCACGGAAGCGATCACCGGCATCGATCTGGTGGAATGGCAGCTTATCGCCGCGGCCGGCGAGGCTTTGCCGTTGACCCAGGAACAGATCCGGGTCCATGGCCACGCCATCGAGGCGCGGCTTACCGCTGAACGTCCCGATCTCGGCTTTCAGTCGGTGACCGGTCGTATCGCCCATATCGCCGGCCCGTCGGCCTTGCGCTTCGATAATGGTGTCGCGGATGGCAGCGAGATCGGGCTTTACTATGATTCGATGCTGGCCAAGCTGATCGCCCATGGCCGCACACGGGAAAGCGCGCTCGACAAGCTGGAAGGCGGCCTGCGCGGCCTTGCCCTGCTGGGCCTGCCGAGCAACCAGCTTTTCCTGCGCGACGCGATACGTCAGCCGCTGTTTGCCGAGGGGCGTGCCACAACGCGCTTCATCACGCAATCCTATCCCGATGGCTGGAAGCCCGATGCAGCCGAACTGCGCCTGTTGCGCGCTGCTGCGCTGGCGGCCTGGTGCAGCCCCGGCGCGCAGCACCCGCAACAGGGCCCGAATGGCTGGACCAATCCGTGGCTGCTGCGCGATCCGCTGCGTGTGACGGCAGCAGCGCGTCCAGTCCTGGTCACGGCCTTGCTGGAAGATGAATACGGCAGCGTGGAGATGGAGTTGCATCAGGGCCGTGAGGGCGCGGCAGCGGTGATTGATGGCGAGCGCGTGGCGATTGGCGCTGTTGCTGCCGGCGCCGATTGGTTGAGCTTTGCGCCGCAGGGGACGCCGGAGCGTCTGGTTTGCCGCCGCGAAGACGGCAAGCTGCTGATTGCGCGTCAGGGTCTGGCGATTCAGGCGAAAATTGTCCTGAAAAGCGAAGCGCCGCGCGCCCAGGAGGCGGAGACCGCCAATGGCAACCGCATCACGGCGCCGTTGCATGGCCTCGTGGCGCAGATCTACGTCAAGGTCGGCGACCGTGTCGAGGCCGGCATGGCCGTAGCGCAGATGGAAGCGATGAAGCTGGTGCACACGCTTGCCGCGCCGCAGGCCGGTGTGGTGGCGAGCATCCGTCATGCCGCAGGCGATATCGTGCCGGCTGGTGCCACATTGATCGAGATTGACCTGGCAGTAGAAGAGGAGACACGCTGATGGCCGGTTTATGGTTTGAAGAGTTCAAGGATGGCATGGTGTTCAATCACGAATGGACCCGCACCATCACCGAGGCCGACAATATGTGGTTCTCGCTGCTGACCATGAATACGCAGCCGTTGCACATTGATGCGCATTATTCCGCCAAGTCAGAATGGGGCAAGCCGCTGGTCAACAGCCTGCTCACGCTTGGCCTGATGGTCGGCATGTCGGTGAACGACACCACTTTCTGCACCACGCTGGCCAATCTCGGCATGACCAATGTGAAATTCCCCAAGCCGCTATTCCAGGGTGATACCGTGCGCGTACGCACCACGGTGTTGAACAAGCGCGAGAGCAAGTCGCGGCCCAAGGAAGGCATTGTCACTTTCTTCCATGAAACCTTCAATCAGCATGGCGAGATGGTGGCGAGCTGTGAGCGTCAGGCACTGATGCGCAAGAAGCCCGTCGATCAGGCGAAAGCCTGATTGCGATGCGCTCGCTGCTTTTCGCCCCCGGTGCCTCGGCCAAGATGATGGCCAAGGCACTGACCGGCGATGCCGATGTGGTGATCCTCGATCTCGAGGATTCGGTGGCGCCGGACGCCAAGGCGGCAGCGCGCATCGCCGTGGCCGAAGCTCTGGCGACGCCACGCCGGCCGGAACAGCGGCTCTATGTCCGCATCAATCCGCTGGATGGCGGCTGGCATGGCGATGATCTGGCGGCGGTGATGCCAGCGCGGCCCGATGGCATCATGCTGCCGAAGCCGGAAGGGCCGCAGGATGTCGAGCGGCTGTCGCGGCTGCTGGCCGGACTGGAAGCACCGGCGGATGCCGGGCGGACCCGCATTATCGCGATCTGTTCGGAAACCGCTGCCGGCACGCTGTCGCTGGCGGCGCAATCCTGGAAACATCCGCGTCTCGCCGGCCTGCTCTGGGGTGCGGAAGACCTCGCTGCTGCCATCGGCAGCAGCGGCAACCGCGATGCAGAGGGCCATTACACCGCGCCATTCCAACTGGCACGTAACCTCTGCCTGTTTGCCGCCCGCGCCGCCGGCGTGGTGCCGATCGACGCGGTCTACACCGATATCCGTAACCCGGAAGGCCTGGCGGCGGAAGCGGGCGTGGCGCGGCGTGATGGCTTCAGCGCCAAGGCGGCGATCCATCCGTCGCAGGTGGCCGTCATCAACACAGCCTTCAGCTACACGGCAGCGGAGATTGCCTGGGCGCGACGCGTCGTCGATGTTTTACAGGATGGTGCCATCGGTGCGGCGCAGCTCGATGGCCAGATGGTGGATGTGCCGCACCTGCTGCAGGCGCGGCGGATTCTCAGCAACGCTTGAGTCTTAGCCCGCCAGGGCGTGCAGGTGATTATCCCAGGCGATGGCATGGCGCCGCTGGCTGCCATCGGGCAGCAGCAGGTCGCCGCGCCCGCCACTGAGGGCGAAACCATCCCGCAAGGCCGTCACCCCGCAGATATCGGGCAGACGCAACACGTTGCCGGCAGGATGCAGCACAGCCTGGCCACCGAGCGGTGAGGTGACGCATAGCTTCTCTTGCCCCAATGCGGCAACAGCGCCGCAATAGCCGCGCATGCCGCCCTGCTCGGTGCCCAGCGCGGCCCAGCGGATATCCGCGCCGTGCCAGAAAGCCAGCAGCGGCACGGCCGGGTCGGCGGCACCGCGATCCTGTGCTGCCACTGCCACGCTGCCATCGGGTAGGGCCGCCATATGGCGCAGGCTGAGGCGGCGCAATTCCGCCGGTACTTCTGTTCGCGCCAGCATCGCGCCGGTCCGCGGATCAAGCCGTACCAGATTGGAGGGTTCCAGCGCGTCGCCGCCATTCGCGACCACCAGTGCGCCCTTCACGAGCAGCAATTCATGCGGATCGACACCACCGGTCGGCCAGAGCGCGGTGCGCTGCCCGGTCTTGGCATCGAGCACGGCGATACAGCCCTGGCCATCGGCGTCGCTGGCGGTTGCCGCCAATCTCGCGGCATCGAGATAGATGACATGGCCGCCATAGGCGAGTTCATCGCAGGGCCAGATTTCGCTGTGGCCGCTCACAAGATCAAGCTGCAGCAGCCATTGTCCTGGCCGCCGCGCGGAGATCACGGCATGTCTGCCATCCGGTGCCATGGCCATACCATGGCCGCGTCCTGGCAAGGTGTGGCGCCACAGCACATCGCCTGTCGCATCCAGGCCGAAACTGGCCTGACCTTCGGCATCGCCGCCACAGGCCAGCAAGACCAGGGATGTCTCAGCCATCGCTGCGGCGCCAAACAGCGGTAGTGCGGCTAGGCCGAGCAGCAGGCCGCGCCGGCTCGGTGCAATCGCCTCAGTCGCCATCGAGCGCATTGAAGCCCACCTGTATATCCAATGCCGGCGCCAGCTTTTCCGCCAGCAGATTTTTCAGCGCCCCGGCATCGGCGCGCAGCTTGTCCAGCATCGCGCGCTGCGCCGGATTGGCCAACGCGCTTTCGAAATCAAGGCCGTGCGTGCGCTGGGCCAGATCCTCGAAGCGCCGGCTGAGCTCGGCTGCCTGGGCCTTGTCGGCAAGGTTTGGCGCGATGGCCTGGGCAAAGAGATCGCGTGCGGCGGCCAGATTGATGGCGATGGCGGCACCGGACTGGCCGCTGCGCCAGTATTCCGCGGCCATCGGCTTTTGCTCACGCGGTGTCTTGCCAAGTGGTCGCGCCAGTTTGTGGTCGGCCACCAGTTCGATGGCGGTATGCAGCGATTTGAACAGGTCCTGCGTTGCCTCGTCCGGTCCGGCATAGACCACCAGATTGCCCTTGGCGGCGATGAACTGCTCGGCATAGCCGCGACCGGCGCCCCAATCGGCGCGGACATCGCTTGCCATGGTGGCGAGGTTGCTGGCCGCTGCCTGCACCCATTGGCAGCGGAACGGCTCTGCCCGCAACTTGGTCACTTCCGCTGCATCGAACAATTCGCGCTCCAGTGCCGTGAGGCCCTGGACCGCGATGGAGCCGATGCCGAAATCCGGCAGCTTGCCGGCAGCGAAGAGTTCAGCCATCTGCCGTGCCACGCTATTGCGCGGATCGGGCCAGTAGGCGAAACGCTGCAGCCGGTTGAACAGCAGCACCGGGCCAAAACGGATATGCTGCAGGTTTTGCCAGGCGAGGTTGGCCTGGCGCCAGCCCTGGCGCAGTGTGTCAAGATCGTCGCAGCCCTTGGCCGCGTTGGCGGCGAAAGCCTGGGTTGCCTGTTGCAGGGCATCAAGGCGTGGCAGGATATGTTTCTCCACTGCCGCCTTGTTGATGGCGGCATAGTCCGGCGCGGCATGGGCTGGCAGGGTGAACAGCAGCAACAGCGTGGCAAGCCAGTAGCGCATCATAGCGACTCCAGGAAAGCGAGCAGGGCATCGCGGTCGGTCTTGCGCATGGCGATCACGCGGTCGCGTGCCTTGGCCGCTTCGCCGCCATGCCACAGGATCGCCTGCAGCACGCCATCGGCGCGGCCATCATGCAGCAGGAAATCGTGGTCGTTCACCCGCCGGGTCAGGCCCAGGCCCCAGAGCGGCGGCGTGCGCCAGAGCCGGCCATCCGGGCCGGCATCAGCCAGTTCATCGCCCATGTCATGCAGCAGCAGGTCGGTATAGGGCCAGATCACCTGGTTGGCGAGTTCGGGCCGGTCTTCCGATGGGCCGGTGACATGGCGCGGCACATGGCAAGCCGCGCAGCCGATATCGCCGAACAGTTTCTGGCCACGGCGAACCTGTGGCGCATCAATGCCCTCGCGCGCCGGCACGGCGAGATTGCGGGCATAGAAGACGGTGAGGTCGAACAGCTTCTGCGGCACTTCCACACCATCATCGTCGGCGCCATCAGGCGCGGCGCGGCAGGTCGCCTGCACTGCCGTGCAATCACCGAAGCCATCACGGAATACCGGTGTCGAAAGCCCCATATCGTTGAGAAAGGCGATGGCGGTCTGGTCGGCGATGCTGGCGGCATTGGCTTTCCAGCCGAAACGACCGAGCAACTGCGTGCCATTGTTGGTCGGACTCGCCACTAGGTGGGCGCGGCCACGGATTCCGTCGCCATCCTTGTCGTCCGGGTCGGCGCGGGCAAGGATGTCGGCTTCCGGGATCAGTTCCAGCAGGCCGACGCCGATCATCGGCGGCGCGATGCGCGGCGACAAAGTGGTGGCCGGGTCGATGGCGCCATAAGCCAGCTCGCGCAAGTCATATTGCGGCTGCTGCAGGGTGACGCGCATGCCGTCAGCAAGTGTGACGGTGCGCGGCTTGCGGCTGATATGCACACTGGCCTCGGCGTCGAAGCCCTGGATGGCAAAGGTCTGCAATTGCTTGCCATAGATCGGATCGGGCGTGCCATCGGGCCGTGCCAGGGCAAACAGCAGTGAGGAGGGCTGTTCCTCCGGCCCGGGCGGCCGGCCGCGACCGTCCTTGAGATGGCAGGCTTGGCAGGCACGGGCATTGAACAGTGGTCCCAGGCCATCGGAACTGCGCGTGGAGGAGGGTGCCGCCACCCAGAGCTTGCGGAACACGCCGTCGCCGAGCTTGAAATCAAGCTGTCGCGCGAAGGAGAGGTTGCCCGACGGATTGGAAAAGGCCGAACGGTTGCGCGGCCCCTTGCTGGTTGCCGCGCCGCCCGGTTTGTCTTCGCCCTGATGCGTCGTATCGTTGGCAACTGCCGCACTGATGGCAGTGCCGCCTGCCAGCAGCGCCACCAGCAGCAGCGCTATCGGCGGCATCGGTCGCATTACTTCTTACCCACCTTTGCCGGTGCGTCGAGGCTGTCGGAGCCCTCGAACTTCACTTTGCCGAGCTGCAACGCGGCGATGATGCGCTCCAGCGTGCGGGTCTGGTCGATCAGCGCGGCAATCGCCGTCTCGATCACCGCAGCACCGGCGGTGTTGCCTTCCGCCAGCATCTGGTCATAGCGCTCCACGGTTTCGGCGCGCTGCTTCAGTGCCGTCATGGCGCCGAGCGATGCATCCAGCTTGCCGCGCATCTCGGCATCGAGCGCCGGTGCCTTGGCCGCCACGAGTGCTGAAAGGCCTGGGCCTTGCAGCTTGCCATAGCGGCCGAGATACACCGCCTGCATACCCACGACATTGTAGTAGTGAGAGTTATGCGTGTTGTCCGAGAAGCAGTCTTGTTCTTCCTCAGGATCATGCAGCAGCAGGCCGAGCTTCATGCGCTCGCCGGCGAGTTCGCCATAAGCCAGACTGCCCAATCCGGTAACGATGCTGGAAATACCGGCGACAGGATCGGCAAGCAGGGTCTTGCGGGCTTCCCCTTCCTTGCTCCATTGCGTCGCCATCCAGGCCAGGTCATCCACCAGCAGCCGGGTCGCCACCTGCAGATAGGCGGCGCGGCGATTGCAGGGCGGGTGGGTGCAGGCGGACCCTTGAGCATAGTCGGTCCAGGGGCGGTTGCCCGCACCCGGCCTGGTGCCGTTGAGATCCTGGCCCCAGAGCAGGAATTCCACGGCGTGATAACCGGTGGCGACATTGGCCTCCACGCCGCCGGCTTCCTGCAGGCCGCGCAAGGTGCGCCAGGTGATCTGTGCGGTTTCCACCCTCTTGCCGCCGATGCTCAGCTTCGGATGGGCGATAATGTTGGCGGCGTACCATGGATTGGCATCCGAGCTTTCGCCGTAGCGGCCGGTATCGACATAGTCGATCAGGCCCTCGTCCAGCGGCCAGGCATTCACGCGGCCTTCCCATTCATCCACGATCTTGTTGCCGAAGCGGAAGACCTCGGTCTGCGGATAGATTTCGCGCGCCTTCAGCCAGGCTTCGCGCGCTGCAGCCAGGCTGGCCTCCGAGGGCTTCGCCACCAAGGCTTCCACGCGCTTGAGCAGCAGGCGGGCCCGCGCCAGTGCATCGCCATACATGGCTTGGGCGATATCGCTGTACTGGTTCAATACGGCGGTGGGGCTGGCTGGCTGAACCGGGGCCTGGGCCTGTATCTGTGCGTGAGTGCCGGCTGGCAGGCAAAGGCCCCCCACTAGCAGCAGCACGGCGAAAAGCAACTTGGTCATGTCGGCAGCTCCGGGCCTTTGATGAAGTTGCCAATAATTATCAATAACAATTGCATCGGCAAGGCTGCCAGCCCGAACGGTAATGGCTATTTAATGGACTGATATTCCCGGTTTATTTTTACTCGGCTGCCGCAGCGGCAGGCTGTGGCGGCGCTTGCGTTGGCCGGTATGCCCCGGCACCATGGCCGCCGCACACCACAACAACCGGGAAATACTCGTGTCGAAGCTGCCTGGCGCCCTGGCGCAATCTCCGCTCCCGATCATCGCCGCCCCGCTCTTCATCATCAGCAATCCGAAACTGGTGATTGCGCAATGCAAGGCCGGGGTGATCGGCTCGATGCCGGCGCTGAATGCCCGTCCGGCGGCGCAGCTCGACGAATGGCTGGCCGAGATCACCGAAACCCTGGCCGCCTATAACCGCGACAACCCGGACCGCCCTGCAGCGCCATTCGCCATCAATCAGATCGTGCACAAGAGCAACGACCGCCTTGAGCATGACATGGAGATGGTGGCGAAATACAAGGTGCCGGTGATCATCACCTCGCTCGGCGCCCGCACCGATGTGAACGACGCGATCCATGCCTATGGCGGCGTGGTGATGCATGACATCATCAACAACACCTTCGCGCGCAAGGCGATCGAGAAGGGCGCCGATGGCCTGATCGCCGTTGCCGCTGGTGCCGGCGGCCATGCCGGCGTCAAGAGCCCGTTCGCGCTGATCCAGGAAATCCGTGAGTGGTTCGATGGCCCGGTGGCCCTGAGCGGCTCGATAGCCACGGGTGGCGCGGTGGCGGCGGCGCGCGCCATGGGCGCCGATTTCGCCTATATCGGTTCAGCTTTCATCGCCACCCATGAGGCCCGCGCGGCGGATGGCTACAAGCAGATGATCGTGGAAAGCAATTCCGACGACATCGTCTATTCCAACCTGTTCACCGGCGTGCATGGCAATTATCTCAAGCCATCGATCAAGGCCGCCGGCCTCGATCCCGATGCTTTGCCGGAATCCGATCCCAGCAAGATGAATTTCGGCGGCTCGGCGACCAAGGCGTGGAAGGATATCTGGGGCTGCGGCCAGGGCATCGGCGCGGTGAAGCAGATTGTCCCTGCAGGCGATTTGGTGGCGCGTCTGGCGGAAGAATACCGCGCCGCGCTCAAGCGCCTCGCGAATTGATACATAACGGGGTAAACAACCTTATAAGTTGAATAATAACCACTATTCAGAGTATAATGCCGCCATCTCTTCTCTAAAGTGTATTGGAGGTGGCGGCATGGCAATCGATATCGGCACCTGTATCGCCCAGGATTTCGCGGCGCATGTGAATTCGGCGTTTTATGTCGAGCATGAACAGGCAGGAAAGCTGGAATTCCGCCTGCTCTCGATCAGCGACACACCGCAATTCAAACCGCAATTCCTCTGGGCCAAGCGCCCGCCGTTTTCGCTGTTCTTTGCCAGTCCGCAGGGCTACGAGGTCGGCCAGGGCACGCTCACGCTCAATCACAAGGCGCTCGGCAAGATGATGGTGTTCCTGGTGCCGGTGGGCCGGGTTGGCGGCAACAATCACGACATGACGCAGCCGCTGCTGCTGCAATGCAGCTTCAATTAGCCGCGCGGCAACCCGGTATCAATCCGCCTTGATCGGATACTCTGCATCGGCGATGCAGATGGCATAAAGGATGCTCAGATAGGGCTGCTGGGTCGGGATTGGCGCCGGATTGGTGCTGCCGGTCGCTGCCACCGTGTAGGGATGCAGGGTCTCATCCGCTGCAGCGTTGCTGTAGGTGAAAAGGGTGACATTCAAATTCGCGCCGGCCGTCGCGCGGCTGAACATGACGCCGGCTGTCGGACTGGCCTGGCCGGAGGTCTTGAACACCGGCACCGCGGGGGACTGAGCGTTCAGGCTGTGGCTGTGGGCGGGCAGCGGGGGGCTGGCCGCTGTTGGCGCGCCATAGCCCTGCGCGAATGTCCGTACTGTCAGGCCGGTACCCTGACCGCTGCCATTCACCATGGTGCCGCGCAGATCAGGCAAGCCGAAAGTGTTGCGGCCATCGCCGCCAAAGCGCGACCCCAGCAACGAAAACAGCACCTGATACTGGTTGGTAGGAAGTATAGTGCCATCGCATACCGCCCAATTCACGGGCGCAAAGGCGAAAGCCAAAGGGCGAATCTCGGAAATATAGGCGTCCATGCTGAGTCTCCCGAAGTTCGGTTAAAGCGAGAGGGCCGTCAAACGACTGGTGCTGTCTGGTTTCAGGGGCGCTGCGGATACAGGCCGGTAACGCAGAAGACGTAACTCAGCGTCAGCATCGGGGCGACGATAGGGATGCTTGTCGACGAAGTGCTCCCGGTGCTGCTAACTGCCGTGGTGTCCAGCGCCACCGGCGTGCCGGCATTCGCTGGAACGTAGAAGCGCTGGTCGCTGGCCACGGGTCCGAGCATGGCGCCCGCCGGGATATTGGTCGACTGGCTGGCCTGCGATGCCGCCTGAAAGCCATGGGAATGCGCTGGCATGTTGGCATTGCTGCATGGCGCGGTCTCCGTGCCGATATATTGACCGACAACACGGCTGGTCAGCCCGGTGCCTTGTCCCTGGCCAACGGCGACCCGGCCGCGCATGTCAGGGAGCTTGAAATTGGTTCTGCCATCGCCGCCATAAACCGTGCCGATCAGTGCGTAGAGCGCCTCATATTGGCTGATTGGCAAGGGTTGGCCTTGGCACAGCGCCCAGTTCTCGGGAGCATAGCTGCAGGCCAGAACGCGGACTTCGCCAAGATAGGCTTCAGCCATGGCGGTGTTCCTTCTGTCGTTGAGGTCGGGATCAGGGGTCCAGGATTGGGGGCCAGAATCAGGCGCCGGGTTCAGCGGCGCTGGCGCCGCTAGGGCCGCGTCGGGAAAATACCCCTCGTGGCGATGCAGCAATTCAGCACCAGGCTCGGCTGCATGGTGGGGATCGGCGTGGCCGCGCCTGCATTGCCGATTGTCGAGGCATCCAGGATTACTGGACTCAGGGTGGTCGGATCCGCAGGTACGGCCGTATAGGGCAGCGCGGTCGGTCCCGCGTAGCTGGTCGGCGCGGTCACCTTGCCCAACAGGTTGCTGGTTGGAACCGGTACGTTGGCGGCAGTGTTAGACACCACGGCAACCGTGTGACTGTGGATCGTCAGGTTGGCGGCGGTCATCGCCACGCTTTCGTTGCCGCCGGTATTGCCGATCTTGGTGGTGAGGCTGGGGAAATTCTTGTTCTGCCCTTGGCTGATCATGGTGCGGCCGCGCAGATCGGGCAGGGCAAAGCTGGTATTCACGCTCCCGCCATACGTGTAATTGAGCAGGGCGAAAAGGGCTTGGTTTTGCCGTATCGGGATCACAGTGCCATCGCATATGGCCCAGCCAGTGGGGGCCCAGTTAAAGCCGAAAATCCGAATTTCTCCTACAAACGGCTCCATAATTGCCTCCCCCGGATGATGCCATGTCCGGCGACCGGTTGTCGCCAGGGATGATCCATGCTTGCAAAAATAATGCTCTTAATACGGGTTTCTGTAAAGAAGAAAAGCAACAATAAAGATATTAAAAATAACTGAATACAATTTTATGTATGTTCTGGCTCTTGCCTTGAGCAACAGGCTTCCAGGCCGTTCTGCAGTCCGGCTGGCGACGACACTGGTTGATTGAAGATGATCCTGGATTACAGGGGATCGGGAATGCCGTTGCCACCTTCCGCATCCAGCGGGCGGTGATGCAGCGCCCGATGCAGCGCCGGCTCGCTGAAGCCTGGCGTGTAGATATCGTCGCGGCCGGGCATGAAGGCGACGTCGTAAAGCTCGGTCACGGTATTCTCGATCGTCAGCCAGTGATCGGTCCGGCCGGTTTCCAGATTCACCACCAGCAGGCCACAGGTCTCGGGCACGTTGCGTGCCTCCAGGCGCTGTTTCAGCGGCATGTTGGTGGTGAACGAGCTGGCGCGCAGCTTTGACAGGCCGATCACCGCATGCTTGCCGACGAAACACAGGCCGCGCGCAAAGCCGGGGCAGAGCGCCACTTTTTCGAAGCGGCCGCTGGCTGGGTCGAGATAGCCGAAATCGCCGTGGCCGGAATCCAGCAGCCACAGGCGGCCATCATGCCAACGCGGCGAATGCGGCATCGAGAAGCCTTCACCCACCACTGCATCGGCCTGGATGTCGATCACCACGCCGCCATCCTTCTGCTGCTTGCGCCAGCCCATCGGCGTGTCGCTGCGGGCACAGGCGGTGGCATAGGCCAGTTTGCCATCGCGGGCGCACATGCCATTGAGGTGGCTTTTATCGCCGCCCCCCAGGATGCCGACCCAGCTTGGTTTCCACACCGGTACGAAGCCGTAATGGCGGTCAATCGTGGCGATACAGTCGAAATTTGTATTTACAAACAGCAATTCATACTGCTTGCCGCGATAGACTGCCCATTCCAACAGGTCATGGGTATCGACGGGGCCCAGGAAATGGCCCAGCCGGGGCATGTAGAGCGCCTTGTAATCCACCTCCTTGCCCGCACCGAGACTGCCTTTGAAGGGCCCGACATGGGAGAAACGCCAGAGCTGTTCCTTGTTCGCCACCCAGATGGCGCCTTCGCGCAGGATCAGCCCCATCGCCGATCCGACGATGCGCTCCAGCGCGCGCAGCTCGCCTTCTGGCGCAGAGAGCAGAAACAGCCGCGAGGTCTGGTAGGTGGTGAAACCCAATGTGCCACCGCTATTTGCCAGCCAGGCCGCGAAGCCCGGCGACGGCAGGAGGCGCGGCGGAATCAGCCCCTCTCCCTTGCGTATGGAGGCTATGCCCGCGTCAGTAGCGTTGCCATCATCCGGCGTGGTAAAAGTCAGGTCTATGTCACTCAAGGTTGAGTTCGACTCCTGATGCAGGATGGCTGGCTGCCGCGATGCCAAAGGCAGGGGTATCCAATGATACCTTTTCCGGCTCCATCAATGCCAGCATATGCCCCTAACTTCAATGTCATAAAGGAAAAAACCCGCCCGGGTGTCACAAACCGACAGAATTGCATACTGGCTTAGTTTATCCGATTTTGATACATTAAACGTGTGGTACTCTATCATCAGTGCGCGGAGCGACATAACCTTTCCGCGTATTTCAACTGGAATGCCATCAAAAGTATAAATTACGGGATGCTTTACCATGGGTCGCTTTGAACGCTGGTTGAACCGTCCCGCCACTTCTGCGTTCGCCCTGCGCAGTGATGCTCGTCCCGTGGCCGCGCGGCCAGCGATGGATAGCTCTCTGAAAGGTAAGGCCGCTAAGACTGCCGTTTCACAACCGCTCCTGGCGCTGGCGCTGGAGCCGCGCATGATGTTCGACGCCGCGGCGGCGGCCACGGCGCAGCAGCAGCAGGATCAGGCCGATCAGGCGCAGCAGGATGCGGCGGCTGATCATGCCGCTGCGACTTCGGCTGATGACAGCGCGGCGCATCAGCAGCAATTGAGCCAGGCCCTGGCTGGCATGAATCTGGCCGGGATGAGTGACGCGAGTGCGAGCCCGGTCGGCGATCCGACCAGCGATATCGCGGCGCCGCAAGCCACTGACGCCGGTTCGGATAATGCCAGTCACGATGATGCCACCACGCTGGTGGCCTCCGCCACCGATGGCGTTCTGCCGCCCGATACCAGCGGCGTGCGCCAGGTCATCGTGGTCGATTGGTCGGTGGAAGACTGGCGCACGTTGATCAATGGCGTCGATCCGTCCACGCCGGTGCTGGTGATGGGTCGCGGCACCAATCTCGACACGTTGGCCACTGCGCTCAGCGCGTATCAGAACCTGGATGCGATTCATGTCGTCACCCATGGTCACAACGGTGCCATCCTGCTGGCCAATACCAATCTCGATAGCGCCGGCATCGACGCCAACGCCGATGCACTGGCGCGGATCGGTGCTTCCTTGCGCGCTGGCGGCGATGTGCTGCTCTATGGCTGCACGGTCGCCGCCGATGCCGATGGCCGCGCCTATGTCGATAAGCTGGCCGCGGCTTTGGGCGATGATGTGGATGTGGCGGCCTCCGATGACCGCACCGGCCCGACCCGCCTCCATGGCGACTGGGATCTGGAATACAGCACCGGCAGCATCGAGACCGTGCTGCCCTTCACGCTTTCCGGCATGCAGGATATCGGCCATTGCCTCGGCTGCGTCATTACCGGTGAGACAGGGTCACCGACCGGCACGGGCAATGACTCATATTATGCAGGTTCAACGAAGATATTCAATAATACCTCCGGCACGAATATCCTGGTTGGGTTTTGGAACAAAAGCGCCTTTGCTAACAACACCCTGTTCTACTCGAAATATGTTCAGACCAGTAGTGGCGGGGCTTTCACCACGTATGGCTATTATTCGTCGTCTCAGTTCTATGGAACGACCTTCAATAATTCCTACGTCTGCTCGACGAATTTCGCCGGTGATCCGGCGCCGACGGTAACGGACTCCAATATCACCATCACCAGCACCGGCAGCGGCACTGGTGGCGCCTACAAGATCGGCGATACGGTCACGGCGAAGTGGAACAACACTGCCGGCGGCGACAACAATTCGGTCACCGTCACCGCCGTGACCATGGATTTCAGCCAGTTCGGCGGCGGCACGGCCGTGACGGCGACCAATTCCAGCGGCAACTGGACGGCGTCCTACACCATCACGTCTGGTTCGGTTGACACCACAAACCGCAACGTATCGGTCAAGGCAACCAGTTCGGGCGGTTCAACCACCACGAACGATACCAGCAACCTGACCGTCGACAATATCGCGCCGACGGTGACGGACGCGAAGATTTCGATTTCCGGCGCCAGCGGCACCAGCGGTGCCTACAAGATCGGCGATACGGTCACCGCGACCTGGAACAACACGGCCGGCGGCGACAACAACAGCGACACGATCAGCGGCGTGACAGTGGATTTCAGCGCCTTCGGCGGCGGCTCGGCGGTGACGGCGACCAATTCGTCGGGCACCTGGACCGCCACCTACACCATCGTTTCTGGCTCGGTCGATGGCACCAGCAAGAATGTCTCGGTCACCGCCACCGACAATGCCGGCAATACCAAGACCACGGCCGATACCACCAATGCCACGGTGGACAATATCGCGCCGACGGTGACGGACGCGAAGATTTCGATTTCCGGCGCCAGCGGCACCAGTGGCGCCTACAAGATCGGCGATACGGTCACCGCGACCTGGAACAACTCGGCGGGCGGCGACAACAACAGCGACACGATCAGCAGTGTCGCGATGGATTTCAGTGCCTTCGGCGGCGGCTCGGCGGTGACGGCGACCAATTCGTCGGGCACCTGGACCGCCACCTACACGATCGTCGCGGGCTCGGTCGATGGCACCAACAAGAATGTCTCGGTCACCGCCACCGACAATGCCGGCAACACGACGACGACCGCCGATACCACCAATGCGACCGTGGACAATATCGCGCCGACGGTGACGGACGCCAAGATTTCGATTTCCGGCGCCAGTGGCACCGGCGGCGCCTACAAGATTGGCGATACGGTCACCGCGACCTGGAACAACTCGGCGGGCGGCGACAATAACAGCGACACGATCAGCAGTGTCGCGGTGGATTTCAGCGCCTTCGGCGGCGGCTCGGCGGTGACGGCGACCAATTCGTCGGGCACCTGGACCGCCACCTATACCATTGTCGCCGGTTCGATCGACGGCACCAACAAGAATGTCTCGGTCACCGCCACCGACAATGCCGGCAACACCAAGACCACCGCCGATACCACCAATGCCACGGTGGACAATATCGCGCCGGCGGTGACCAGTGTGTCGGTGCCGTCGAACAACACCTATGCGGCGGCTCAGAATCTCGATTTCACCGTCAATTTCGGTGAGAATATCACCGTCGATACCTCGGGCGGCACGCCTCGCATTGCGCTGACTATCGGTTCCACCACGCGCTATGCCGACTATGTCTCGGGCACCGGCAGCACGGCTTTGCTGTTCCGTTATACCACCCAGATCGGTGACAATGATTCCGATGGCATCACGGTGGGTACTCTCTCCACGAATGGCGGCAGCTTGAAGGATGCCGCCGGCAATGATGCGGCCCTGACGCTGAATTCGGTCGGCTCCACGGCCGCCGTCCTGGTTTCAACCAATCAGACGCCGGTCTTCACCGGCCTGAACGGCGGCGCCAGCTTCACCGAAGGCGGCAGCGCCGTCACCGTCGATAGCGATGTCACCTCTGCCGATGTCGAGCTGGATGCGCTCAACAGCGGCAATGGCAATTTCTCCGGTGCCTCGCTCACCGTGAACCGCCAGGGCGGCGCCAACACGGATGACACCATCACCCTGGCTGCCGGCACCAGCTACACCATCAGCGGCAGCAATCTGCAGGCCGGCGGCCTGACCTTCGCCACCTTTACCAGCAGCAACGGCACGCTCACGGTCACTTTCACCTCGTCGGGCACTGCCGCCACCACGGCGCTGGTCAATGATGTGCTGCAGCATGTCACCTATGCCAACAGCTCGGATGCGCCGCCGAGTTCGGTGACGCTGGCCTTCAGCCTCACGGATGGCACCTCGCCCGGCACCGGTACGGCATCGGTATCGATCACCGGCGTCAACGATGCGCCAACAGTGGGCGGCACCATCCCGACCGACCTGACAGTGACCGAGGACACGGCGTCCAATATCGATATTTCCGGTATCACCTTTGCCGACCTGGATGTCGGCTCGTCCGATGTCACGGTGACGCTGACGGCTTCGGCCGGCACGCTGGCGGCCACCAGCGGCGGCTCGGTGACGGTGGGCGGTTCTGGCACGGCGGCGCTGACGCTGACCGGCACCATTGCCAATATCCACACCTTCCTGGATACGGCGTCGAACGTGAAATACACCGGCGCCAGCAATGTGAATGGCAACGATGCCGCGACCCTCAAGGTCAAGATCAGCGATGGCGGCAATACCGGCACCGGCGGTACGCTGACCTCGTCGGAAAGCACCATCAATCTCGATATATCCGCCGTTAACGATGCGCCGACGATTAGCGGCAGTGTTGCGACGTCGGCCTATACCGAGCAGGTATCCTCGGCCTATGTGCTGAGTGGCTTCACTGTTTCGGATGTCGACCACGATGGCAGCGCCGGCAACTACAATGGTGCCGAAGCAACAGTGAAGTTCGCCACGTATCAAAGCGGCGACATTCTCTCGATCGCCAATGTTTCCGGCATCACCTACGATTCCGGCACGGGCGCGGTCACCATCAGCGGCACCCAGATTGCCACGGCTGGCGGCGGCAACGGTGCCGATCTGGTCATTGCCTTCAATGCCTCTGCGACCCAGGCGAATGTCCAGGCGGTGCTGAACGCGGTGGTGTTCTTCAACAGCACGAATGATGATCCGACGGTGGCGGGCACCGCGACGACGCGTGCGGTCACGGTCAGCTTCAGCGATGGCGGCAACACCGGTACCGGCGGCAGCCAGGCGGCCGGCACCAACATCACCGGCAATTTCAGTATCACGGCGGTGAATGACGCGCCGACGGTGGGTGGCACCATCCCGACCGACCTGACGGTAATCGAGGACACGGCGTCCAATATCGATCTTTCCGGCATCACCTTTGCCGATGTCGATGCCGGCGCCAGCGCTACCATGACGGTGACTCTGACGGCTTCGGCCGGCACGCTGGCGGCCACCAGCGGCGGCTCGGTCACGGTGAGCGGTTCGGGTACGGCGGCGCTGACGCTGACCGGCACGCTGGCGAATATCCATACCTATCTGGATACGGCGTCGAACGTGAAATACACCGGCGCCAGCAACGTGAATGGCAACGATGCCGCGACCCTCAAGGTCAAAGTCAGCGATGGCGGCAATACCGGCACCGGCGGCACGCTGACCTCTTCGGAAAGCACCATCAACCTCGACATCACGGCAGTAAATGACGCGCCGGTAATCGCCAATCTTTCCGGCGACACGGCGTCATCGGTGGCCGGCAGCGGTGCTTCGGCGCTGATCGATGCCAGCAGCAATGCAACGCTGACGGATATTGACTCGACCAATTTCAATGGTGGTTTCCTCACCATCAGCCAGGGCAGCGGCACTACCAACGGCAAATTCACCCTGGATGGCACGGTGGTGAAAGCCGGAGACGACGGTACTATCGCCGCAGGCGAGACCATCACCGTGGATGGCACCGCCATCGGTGTAGTCGATGGCACGTTGGATGGCCAGAGCGGCCACGGCCTGAAGATCGCTTTCGACGACAACACCGCAACGACCGCCAGTATCCAGGCCTTGCTGCGCAGCCTCGGCTATCAGGCGCCTTCGGGCATCGGTGACCGTGGTTTCACCCTGACGCTGAATGACGGCGATGGCACCAGCAATGGCGGCGATGCCGATACCACGGCCACTTTCACCGTATCGATCACGCCTAATCCGCCGGTGATTGACAATCTCAATGGCGATAGCGTCACCTTCACCGAGAATGGCGGTGCGGTGCTGATTGATTCCGGCAGCAATGCCACGGTCAGCGATGCCGATAGCGCCAATCTCAATAACGGCAATCTCACGATTTCGATCACCAGCGGCAAGGTATCGGCCCAGGATCTGCTGTCATTTGCCAGTGCGGGCGGCTTCGTCAATGTCACCGGCACCACCGCTGGCAGCAATGTGCAGGTCGATCTCGATGGCGGCGGCGACAATTATGTCACCATCGGCACCCTGGCGAATGCGATCAGTGCCGGTAACGACCTGAAGGTTGTTTTCAATCAGGATGCCAGCCTGGCCCGGGTTCAGACCTTGTTGCAGGCGATCCAGTACCAGAACACCAATGCTGACGATCCCACCGGTGGCAGCCGCACCGTGCGGGTGACGCTGACCGACAATACCTCAACCGTCTCCAGCAACAACGACATCACCCTGACCGTCACGCCGCTGAACGACGCGCCGGTGCTGACTTCTGCCACCCCGACCTTGACCGGGATCACCGAGGACCAGACCAGCAATGCCGGTCAGCTGGTATCGGCGTTCATCGGCACGGTAACGGATGCGGATGGCGGCGCCGTGCAGGGTATCGCCATCAATGCCAGCACGGCCACCAATGGCATTTGGCAGTATTCCACCGATGGCGGCACCAACTGGAGCGATGTCGGCACGGTCAGCACCAGTTCCGCCCTGCTGCTGCGCAGCACAGACAAGCTGCGCTTCCAGCCCAATGGCGAGAATGCCGGCTCGGGCTCTGTAACGTTCCAGGCTTGGGACCAGACTTCCGGCACCGCAGGCAATAAGGTGGATGCGACTACATCGGGTGGCACCAGCGCCTTCTCGACTGCCACCAGCACCGCCAGCATCACCGCCACGGCGGTCAATGACGCGCCGGTGCTGACGGCTGCGACGCCGACACTGACTGCGATCACCGAAGACCAGAGCGGCAATGCCGGCCAGTTGGTATCCGATTTCATCGGCACCGTGGCCGATGTGGACACCGGCGCGGTGCAGGGTATCGCCATCCACACCACAGCAGCGACCAACGGCGTCTGGCAGTATTCCACCGATGGCGGCACCAACTGGAGCGATGTCGGCACGGTCAGCACCAGTTCCGCCCTGCTGCTGCGCAGCACAGACAAGCTGCGCTTCCAGCCGAATGGCGAAAATGGCGGCAGTGGCTCGGTCAGCTTCCAGGCCTGGGATCAGACCAGCGGCACGGCCGGCAGCAAGGTTGATGCGAGTACGTCGGGTGGCACCACTGCCTTCTCGACCGCGTCTTCAACTGCCAGCATCACCAGCAATGCTGTTAACGACGCGCCTGTGCTGACGTCTTCGACGCCGACGCTGACGGGTCTGACGGAGGACCAGTCTGGCAATCTGGGTCAGTTGGTTTCGGATTTCATTGGCACGGTGTCGGATGTTGATTCTGGCGCGGTGCAGGGCATCGCGGTGAATGGCACGACGGCGACGAACGGCGTATGGCAGTATTCGGTCGATGGCGGCACGAGTTGGAGCAATGTCGGGACGGTGAGCGGCAGTTCGGCCTTGCTGCTGCGGCCGAGCGACAAGATCCGCTTCCAGCCCAATGGCGAGAATGCCGGCGGCGGTACGGTCAGCTTCCAGGCCTGGGACCAGACCTCAGGCGGGTTCGGCACCAAGGTGGATGCCAGCGCGTCGGGCGGGTCGAGTGCGTTCTCGACCGCCAGTTCGACGGCGAGCATCGTGACCACGGCGGTGAACGACGCGCCGGTCTTCGCCGGCCCGGCGGTGACGGATAGCAGCGTGCAGGCGGACCGCAGCCTGGAGATCAAGTTCCCGGTGAGCCGGTTCACCGATGTGGATACCGGCGACACGCTGACGATTACCGGCGTGACCTTGCTTGGCGGCAACACGGTGCCGAACGCCTTCACGGTAGCCGTGGTGGGCGGCGAAGTGGTGATCAGGAAGACCGGCAACCTGACGGCCGGCAGCTATACCGTGCGGGTGACGGCGACGGATGGCAGCAATGCCACGGCAACCACGGATGTGAAGGTGACGGTGGCGGCGGTGCCACCCCCGCCACCCCCGCCACCACCGCCGCCGCCGCCACCACCCCCGCCGCCGACCGCGCTGGCAGTGGTCAACGTGGCGCCGGTCGAAGTGGCGCCGCCGCCGCCGCCGCCGGGCGGCAATATCACGTCGCAGACCACGGGTTCGGTGGCGGCGTCTGGCGCTGGCAATACCAGCGGCAGCGGCATCACCGGCAGCAACATGACCAGCGACCCGTCGGCGGGCGCCAATGCGTTCAGCATCGTGCGCACCTCGATGTCGGGCGGCGACGGGGCGCTGAGCGCGCGCTACGGCTCTGACAGTATCTCGACCAGCAACGCGGCCCCGGGCAACAGCAGCGGCAACAGCACCAGTACCGGCGGCGGCAGCGGTAGCGCCGGTGGCCTCGGTGGCGGCGGCCTCGGTGGCGGCAGCCTGGGTGGTGGTGGCCTGGGTGGTGGTGGCCTGGGCGGCAGTAGCTTGGGCGGCGGCGGCCTGGGCGGCCTGGGTAGTGGCTTCGGTACAGGTCTCGGTACTGGCCTGGGCACGGGTACGGGTACGGGTACTGGCACGGGCACGGGCACGGGCACGGGCACGGGCGCACCGCCGCCGGCTCCGCCCCCGCCGCCACCGGCACCGCCGGCACCGCCGGGCAGCACGGGGTCGATTGATCCTGGCGGCAACCAGCAGGCGGCCCTGGATGGCGGAGTCCTGGATGGCGGAGTCTTGGGTGGCCGCGTGCTGGATGGCTTGGCACTCGACCCGGTGCTGTTTGCATCGGGCGCGCTGCCCCTGCCCGAAGGGCTTGGACGGGCGCTGCCTGAAGGCCTTGGGCGGGCGCTGCCCGAGGGGCTGGGCCTTGAAGGCCCGGCGCTGGGCAAGGGCGACTTCAGCAGCCAGCTCGCGGCGGCGACGGCGGCGAGCAGTGCGGAGATCGAGCGACTGGTGGCAGCCTTGGCTGCCTGAACGGAATACTGGGCAGCCCTGGCTGCGTGAGGCAGGGCGGCCCAGGGGCCGTAGCGTGACGGATATGCCGCGTGACGGATATAACGAGGCCGAGAGCCGGGTTGAGTACCGGCCCGGCGGGGGACAAGAGGTTTGAGGTCATGGGTAAGCAGGCAATGACGAACAATAAGCTGACGCTGGCGGGCGTGTCGGTGCTGGCGCTGCTGCTGGCGGGCTGCACGGTGGACCTGCAGCCGATCACCGGTGCGGAACATGGCCAGCGGGTCAAGGAAGACCTGGCGGAGCTGTTCACCCAGCAGGAGCCGCTGGGCAACGCGCTGACGCTGGAAGAAGCCATCGCGCGGGCGCTGAAGTACAATCTGGACAACCGGCTGAAGCTGATGGAAAGCGCCCTGACGGCGCGGCAGCTCACGGTCGCCAACCTGGAGATGCTGCCTTCCCTGGCGGCCTCGGGCGGCTATGAAGGCCGCAACGTGCCGGGCGCCTCATCCAGCCGCTCGACCCTGACCGGGCAGCAATCGCTGGAGACCTCGACCTCGCAGGACCGCGACCGCCGGGTGTTCGATCTCGGCGTGACCTGGAACGTGCTGGACTTCGGCCTGAGCTATGTGCGGGCGAAGCAGGCCGCCGACCGCGCCCTGATCATCGAGGAACGCCGGCGCAAGGTGGTGCACAACATCATCCAGGATGTGCGCTCGGCCTACTGGTTTGCGCTGTCGGCGCAGAAGCTGCTGGCCAAGCTGGACCCGATGGTGCAGCGGGTCGGCACGGCGCTGGCCAATGCGCGCACCATCGAGGAACGCCGGCTGCAGCCGCCGCTGGAGGCGCTGACCTACCGCCGTGGGCTGCTGGACCAGCTGCGCCAGGTGCAGAGCCTGCGGCGCGATCTGGTGGTGGCGAAGTCGCAGCTGGCGGCGCTGATGGGCCTGCGGCCGGGCCAGGACTTCCGCCTGGCGGAGGATCCGAGCCTGTACCAGGAGCCGGAGCTGAAGCTGCAGCTGGCGGATATCGAGCGGCTGGCGCTGACCTACCGGCCGGAACTGGCGGAGGAATCCTACCAGACGCGGATCGGCGCCAACGACGTGCGGGCGGCGATGCTGTCGATGCTGCCGGGCATCACCTTCGACACCGGGTTCAACTTCGACAGCAACTCCTATGCGCAGAACCAGACCTGGTATGATTACTCGGCCAAGGTGACGGGCAACCTGATCGGCATGCTGGTGACGGCGCCGGCGCGGATAAGGGCGGCGGAGGCGGCGCAGGAAGTGGCGCGCACCCGGCGTCTGGCGCTCTCGATGGCGGTGCTGACCCAGGCGCAGGTCTCGTGGCTGGCCTATAACCAGGCGCGCGGCGAGTTCCGCACGGCGGAGGAGCTGTATCAGGTCGAGGTGGCGATCCTGCAGCAGAACCGGGCGGCGAGCCAGACCGGGCGCAGCAACGAGCTGGAGCAGATCGCGGCTGAGATGAGCGGTCTGCTAGCCGAGTTGCGGCGTGACCTGTCGGCTGCCGAGATGAACAACGCGCTGGGCCGGGTGTTCGTGACGGCGGGCGCGGATCCGCTGCCGAACAAGGTGACGAGCTACGAGATCAAGGCGCTGGCGGCCGAGATCAAGCAGAACATGGCGGGCTGGTTCGATGGCTCCACGCTCCCCGATGCCAGGGACCGCGCGGCCGCGACCCAGCAGCCGCAGCCGGCCAAGGTTGGCCGCAGCGACGACGATATCGAGCGCACCAGCCTACCGCTGGCGAGTGCCGCCACCGTGAAAAACTGATTCAGTAGTCATGCGACTGCAGGTAAAGCTGGGTTTGGCTGGATTGCTGTTGGGCGCCTATTCGCTGGTGTTGATCCAGGCCCCGGCCCAGGCACAAGATGCGACGGGCGTGCGGGCGTTGCTGGCGCCGGTGCAGGAGGCGGTGCTGGCGGGCGAGATCGCGGCGCGGATCGACAGCATGCCGCTGGATGCCGGCGAGCGCTTTCGCAAGGGCGATGTGCTGGTGAGCTTCGACTGCGCCGCCTACCGCGCCGCTTTGGCCGAGGCCCGCGCCGCGCAGAAGGCGGCGGAGGTGACGCTGGAGAATGCGCGCGAGCTGGCCAAGCTGAACTCCGGCTCGATCCTGGCCAGCGCACTGGCGGAGGCCGAACTGGAGCGCGCCAAGGCCCGCGCCGAGGTCAGCCGCATCCCGGTCGAGCGCTGCGTCATCCGGGCACCGTTCGGTGGCCTCGTCGTGGCGCGCAAGGCGCAGCCGCATGAAAGCGTCACCGCCGGCCAGCCGCTGCTGGCGGTGCTCGACGATACCAACCCCGAGATCCGCCTCGTCGTTCCCTCGGCCTGGCTGCGCTGGCTGAAGCCGAACACGCCCTTCACCCTGCTGATCGACGAGACCGGACAGAAATATCAGGCTAGGCTCACCCGCATCGGCGCCCGCGTCGATCCGGTCTCCCAGACCATCGAGGTCTTCGGCGGCTTCCCAGCCAAACCAAAAGACCTCGTCACCGGCATGTCCGGTACCGCAAGCTTCGAGAAAATGCCTTAAGCGGCTTCCGCCAGATGGCGCAGCCGTTCCGGTTGCTTGATCTCCACCCGATCCGCGGCCAGCAGGCCGATGACTTCAAGCTTGCGCAGCTTGGTGAAGCAGCGGCTTACCGTCTCGATGGTGAGGCCGAGATAGTCGGCCACCTCGGCGCGGGTCATCGGCAGCGGGATCGGATTGGCTGCCATGCCGCGCGCGCGGCAACGCTCCGATTGCAGCAGCAGGAAGGAAGCAATGCGCTCCATCGCGGTCTTGCGACCGAGCAGCAGGATCTGCTCCTGCGCTGTCGCCAGTTCGCTTTCCGCCAGGGCCAGCAGCTTGTGTTCCAGCGCCGGCATCGTCGCCATCAGCTTGCGGAAGGCCAGGCGCGGGAAGCGGCAGACATGGGTTTCGGTCAGCGTCTCGGCGCTTACCGTATAGGCTTCACGGGTGTTGAGGCCGACGAAATCGCCCGGCCCGAGGAAGCCGGTGATCTGGCGCCGGCCATCGGCCATGGATTTCGACAGCGACAGCGAACCGCTGGTGATGTTGTAGACATGCTCGGCGGTATCGCCTTCACCGAACAGCACTTGATGTGGGCGCAGGCATGCGGTGGTGGCGAGATCAGCCATGCGCAACTGCTCATCCATCGTCAGCGGCGCGCAGATGGTGAGGCTACGGGCGGTGCAGTTGTTGCACGGCTCCGGGCAGGCTGAGCTTGGCGTGTGCACTACAGCCTGACCGATTGCCTGGCTTGCAGGACCGCGCCGTGTCGGCAACGCATGAATTTCGCCCATGGCGGTTCGATCCTCTCCTAACCGTGGCGCGCTCGCCGCGCTTGCAACTGGCCACGCCACTTCTGCATATCGTCTTCCGAAAGCCGCGCCCGCGCCAGGGGGATTATTGTCGCATCTTCCCAAACCAGATGGCGCCGCTGTCGCTCGGCAAACTGGCCCAGGGCGTCGCAGAGGTCTGGCCAGTCGCCGGCTCCGCCAGCAGCGAAATCCTGACATTGTGCTGCCAGACCCAGGGCCTGGGCGCGGTCCTGACTATGCTCGTCGCTCAATTGGCGGAACAACTCATCCATATCATCGCCGAGCAGCAGGCGCCTTTGCAACAATGGTAACAGGCTATCTTCCTCTTCGGCAACCAGAAGAAGAAAGTCCTCTGCCAGATAAGTGGCTGCAGCGGCAGCCAGGGCCTGGGCCAGGCCGGAGCCCACCACTGGTGGCAATTTGAGGATGGCGCAGAAGGCCTGCAGATCGAGCCGGCGGCCAATCAGTCGGTCGAGCGGCGACAATCCAGCATCGGGTGCGGAAAGCGCGGTCTCGATCCGCCCCATGGCGGTGGCAGGAAAGGCCAGGTGGTTCATGGCAACAGGATAGGCAAGGTGTGGCTAGCGGCATTGATCCACATCAAGGTTTCAGCCCGGGATGTGGCGGAGGATGCCGCCATGCATGGTCTTTGGTCCGATTTCCTCGCTGCTTGCAGCTCGCTGGCGCCGGCTTGGCTAACCGCAGGCTGGCTGGAGAGTGATTGGCCATGGCTTGGCCGTCCGCTCGGGCTGCTGCTGTTCGGTTTGGTCGGTGGCGCCAGCCATTGTGCCGGCATGTGCGGGCCCTTCGTGCTGAGCCAGGTAGGCAGCCGGCTAGCTGAGTTGCCGCTGGACCAAAGCTACGGTCTGGCGCGGCTGCGCGGCATGGCCCTGCTGCCTTACCATGCCGGTCGTCTTACCACCTATTCGCTGCTCGGGGCGGCAGCCGGCGGTTTGGCCGGCGGTGTCGAGCGCGTGTTGCTGCAGGGTGCGCTGCCAGCCCTGGCCCTCGCCCTGGCCGCCTTGCTGTTGCTGGCGATTGCCTACCGCCGCTTGGGCGTGGTGAGTGGTGGCCAATCTGCTGCCGGCCTGCTCGGCTGGTCCGGAATGCGCGGTCTGTTCCGTCGGCCTACCGGCCTGAACGGCTATCTGCTCGGCCTTGGCCTTGGTTTCCTGCCCTGCGGCCTGATCTATTCCGCCCTGCTGCTGGCCGGCGCCAGCGGCGACTGGCGCCAGGGTGGGCTGATGATGCTGGCCTTCGCCATCGGTACCGTGCCGGGCTTGCTGCTGGTCGGCTTTTTTGGTGCCGCCATCGGCGCACGCTGGCGCGCCGCGCTGAAGCCCTGGCTGGCGCCGGTGCTGCTGCTCAATGCGGTGCTGCTCTTGCTGCTCGCGCTGCGCTGGCTGCTGCGTTAGGCGACAAGGTCTCGATAGGCATGCCAGGTGGCATGTGCCACCAGCGGAAACAGCAGGCCGAGGCCGAAAAAGAACGTAGCGAGGCCGACAGCGGTGAAGAGCGCGATCAGGCCGGCCCACAGCGCCATCGCCTTCGGGTTGCGCCGCACCGCATGCAGGCTGGCCAGGATAGCGGTCACCACATCCACATCACGGTCCAGCAGCAGTGGCAGCGACACCACCGAGATCGCGAAGGTGAGGGCGGCGAAGCCGGCCCCGAGCAGGGTGCCGATGACCAGGAAAGGCAGATTCTGCGCTTCCAGCAGATACAGCGGCAGGTATTGCAGCGGCGGCGTGCCGCCATGGAAATACAGCACGAACCATAGCAAAGCGGTGCGCATCCAGGCCAAATGCAGCAGCAGCAGCACCAGGCCGAAGATGGCCACCTGCAGCGGCCGGCGCCAGGCCAGCAAAGCCTTGGCCAGGCTCACCGGTTCACCGGCCTGCAGGCGCCGGCTGGTGTCGTAGAGCCCGACTGCGACCAGGGGTGCAATCAGCAGGAAGCCGCCGGCCAGCGGCAGCACCAGATAGGTCCAGTCGGTCCACCAGAATAGGCCCGAAATCAGCCAGCCAGCAGCCACAATGCCGGCGCCGTAAGTCAGGCTGACCAGCGGCACAGCGGTGAGGTCCTGCCAGCCCTTGTGCAGCCAGGTCCAGGGGGCGTCCTCTGGAATGGTTCTGATATCAGTGACATAGGCCAAGGCAGGGGTGACTTCGGTCATCTGCTTCTCCGCAGTTATCTGCCCCTCGGGCATGCTTTCCTCCGGCTGCGGCATTAAACCACAGGCTTGGCGCCATCATGCACCATCCTCGCCGGATTCCATTGACCTGCATCAATGTTCCGGCTGGCTCGTCCGGCGATAGTCAGCCATCGCGGCCCCCAGGCATCGCAGCCCCGGGGCCAGCGGCTTCTATCGAGGATTGACCATGACAGCCATCGCTGCCAGCGCCCCCCTGCCGCATCACACCGCCAGGCCCCATCCCGCCTATGTCGAGGATGCGGTCCGCGCCTTCGTGATCGCCACCATGTTCTGGGGCATTGCTGCCTTCGCGGTCGGTGTGTTGATCGCGCTGCAACTGGCTTTCCCGGTGCTCAATCTCGACCTGGAATGGACCAGCTTCGGCCGTCTCCGCCCGCTGCATACCTCGGCGGCGATTTTTGCCTTCGGCGGCAATGCCCTGATCGGTTCCTCGATCTATGTGGTGCAGCGCACCAGCCGGGCGCGGCTGTTCGGCGGTTCGGCGGTGGCCTGGTTCCTGTTCTTCGGCTACCAGCTTTTCATTCTGCTGGCCGGTCTTGGCTATGTCTTCGGCGTCACCCAGGGCAAGGAATATGCCGAGCCGGAATGGTATGTCGATCTCTGGCTGACGCTGATCTGGGTGATCTATCTCATCGTCTTCGCCGGCACCCTGCTGCGCCGCGAGGAACCGCATATCTATGTGGCGAACTGGTTCTACCTCGCCTTCATCATCACCGTGGCGATGCTGCATATCGTCAACAACCTGGCCATCCCGGTCACGGTGTTCGGCGCCAAGAGCTACTCGGCTTTTGCCGGTGTGCAGGACGCGCTGACGCAATGGTGGTACGGCCATAACGCGGTCGGCTTCTTCCTCACCGCCGGCTTCCTGGCGATGATGTACTACTTCATCCCGAAGCAGGCGAACCGCCCGGTCTATTCCTATCGCCTCTCGATCGTGCATTTCTGGTCGCTGATCTTCCTCTATATCTGGGCCGGCCCGCACCACCTGCATTACACCGCGCTGCCTGACTGGGCTTCCACGCTGGGCATGGTGTTTTCGGTGATGCTGTGGATGCCGAGCTGGGGCGGCATGATCAACGGCCTGATGACCCTGTCGGGTGCCTGGGACAAGCTGCGCACCGATCCGGCTTTGCGCTTCTCGATCACTGCCGTGGCCTTCTACGGCATGGCCACATTCGAGGGCCCGGTGATGTCGATCCGCCAGGTCAATGCGCTCAGCCACTACACCGACTGGACCATCGGCCATGTGCATTCCGGTGCGCTGGGCTGGAACGCCTTCATCACCTTCGGCGTGCTCTACTATCTCGTGCCGGTCCTGTGGGGCCGCCAGCGGCTCTACTCGCTGCGTCTGGTGTCGCTGCATTTCTGGATCGCCACCATCGGCATCCTGCTCTACATCACCGCGATGTGGGTGTCCGGCATCATGCAGGGCTTGATGTGGCGTGCCTATGACCAGCTCGGCTTCCTGCAATACTCGTTCGTCGAGACGGTGCAGGCGATGCATCCATTCTACATCATCCGTGCGCTTGGCGGCATCCTGTTCCTCAGCGGCGCGCTGATCATGGCCTATAACCTGTGGCGCACGGTGCGCGGCGATCTGCGCGAGGAAGCGGAAACGGTGCATTACCCGACTGTGCCGCTGGCGCAACCCGTGGCGCGCTAAGGAGCAAGCATCATGTTCATCAAACATGCCACCATCGAGCGCAACACCATCCTGCTCTCCGTGCTCACCCTGCTCACCGTCGCTATCGGTGGCCTGGTGGAGATCGTGCCGCTATTCACCATTGAAACCACGATCGAGCGCGTGCAGGGCATGCGGCCCTATTCGCCGCTCGAACTGGCGGGCCGCAATGTCTATATCCGCGAGGGCTGCTATCTCTGCCACAGCCAGCAGATTCGCCCGCTGCGCGATGAAGTCGAACGCTATGGCCATTACAGCCTTGCCGCCGAAAGCATGTATGACCATCCCTTCCAGTGGGGCTCGAAGCGCACCGGCCCGGATCTCGCCCGCGTCGGCGGCAAGTATTCCAACGAATGGCATGCCGCCCACATGGCTGACCCGCGCGCCGTGGTGCCGCAGTCAATCATGCCGGGCTATGCCTTCCTGGCCGAGCGCTCGCTGGATACGCGCAACGTGGCTGGTGACCTGAAGGCGCTGCGCGTCGTCGGTGTGCCCTACAGCGATGAGATGGTAGCGAATGCCAAGGCCGACCTCGTGGCTCAGGGTGATCCCAATGCCGACACCGATGGCATCGCGGCGCGTTACCCGAAGGCGGCGCTCGGCGATTTCGACGGCGATCCGACCCGGCTCACCGAGATGGATGCGTTGATTGCCTATTTGCAGATGCTGGGCCGGCTGGTCGAATTCGACCGCACGCAGCCCGGCGGCCTGCGCCAGTAACGGAGGCCCGCAATGATCGCCTTGCTGGAACATTATCCCTGGCTCAAGTCGCTGTGGACGGCATGGTTCTTCCTGCTGTTCGTCGGCGTGGTGACCTGGACGCTGTGGCCATCGCGCCGCGCGCGCTGGGCCGAGCTGGGGCAGATACCGTTGCGTGAAGAGGCCGAAGCCAAAGAGGCCGGTGCCAAAGAGGGCAGAGCATGACTGACATGAGCACCAAGCCCGATCCGAAGGATACCACCGGCCATGAATGGGACGGCATCCAGGAACTGAACAACCCGCTGCCGAAATGGTGGCTCTACACCTTCTATGTCACGGTGGTGTTCGCCATCGTGTGGTCTGTGCTGTATCCCAGCGTTCCGGGTTTCCGCAGCTACTTCGGCGGCACGCTGGGCTATACGCAGCGCGATGCCGTGGAGCAGGACCTGAAGCAGGCCGCAGACGCCCAGGCGGTCTACCGCGACCGCATCAAGGCGCTGGGTGTGCAGGATGTGAAGGCCAATGACGAACTCTATCGTTTCGCCATTGCCGGTGGTCGCGTGCTGTTCGCCGAGAATTGTGCCGGTTGCCACCAGTCTGGCGGCGTCGGCACCAAGGGCTATCCCAGCCTCGCCGATGACGACTGGCTGTGGGGTGGCTCGCTTGCGGATATCGAACGCACCATTCGCTATGGCATCCGCTCGGGCCATGACGAGGCACGCCAGTCGCAGATGCCGCGCTTCCTTGCCGATGGCCTGCTGCCGGCCAAGGATGTCGAGGCGGTCGCGGATTACGTCCTCACCCTGTCTGGCCGCGAGCCCGGCAACGCTGCCAACGTGGCGCGCGGCAAGGCGCTTTTCGCCGATAATTGCGTCGCCTGCCATGGCGATGCGGGCAAGGGTAACCGTGAGCTTGGCGCGCCGAACCTCACCGACAAGGTGTGGGTCTATGGCGGTGATCGTACGAGCATTGCACATTCCATCGCGCAGTCGCGCAACGGTGTGATGCCGGCCTGGACCGGCCGCCTCGATGAGGCGACCATCAAGATGCTGGCAGTCTATGTGCATTCTCTAGGCGGCGGCGAATAGCGGCAGCATCAGGGGTGAATGCCATGCCGCCCGATCCATCAGCCAAGACGCAGGATGCCGAGGATAGCCTGCTCGGCATCTTTGCGCCGTCGCTTTATGCCGATCATGTGAAGGTCTATCCGCGCGCCGTCAAAGGGCTGTTCCGGAACCTGAAATGGGCGGTGCTGATCCTCTGCCTCGGCATCTACTATACGTTGCCCTGGCTGCGCTGGGATCGCGGTCCTGGAGCGCCGGACCAGGCCCTGCTGCTCGATATGTCCGGCCCGCGTGGCTATTTCTTCAATATCGAGATCTGGCCGCAGGAGGTCTACTACATCACCGGCCTGCTGATCCTTGGCGCCGTAGGATTGTTTCTCGCAACGGCGTTGTTCGGCCGCATCTGGTGTGGCTATACCTGCCCGCAAACGGTGTGGACCGACCTGTTCCTCGCGGTCGAACGCTGGATCGAGGGCGACCGCAATGCCCGCATCCGCCGCGATGGCCAGCCGGTTTCGTTCGACAAGGTCTGGCGCAAGACGGCAAAGCATTTCGCCTGGCTGCTGATCGCGGCCGCGACCGGTGGCGCCTGGATCATGTATTTCCAGGATGCGCCCACGGTGACACGCGAGATTGTCACCGGCCAGGCCTCGCTGGCGACGTACTTCTTTTTCGGTATGTTCACGTTCACTACCTACGGCCTGGCCGGCTGGGCGCGTGAACAGGTCTGCACCTATATGTGTCCCTGGCCGCGCTTCCAGGGCGCCATGCAGGATGAGCATTCGCTGGTTGTTACCTATCAGGGCTGGCGCGGCGAGACCCGCGGCAAGCACAAGGCCGGCGAAAGCTGGGAAGGCCGTGGCGATTGCGTCGATTGCCGCGCCTGCGTGCATGTCTGCCCCACCGGCATCGATATCCGCAATGGACCGCAGCTCGAATGCATTGGCTGTGCCCTCTGCATCGATGCCTGCGATGAGATCATGGGCAAGGTTGGCCGACCATTGCGGCTGATCGATTTCGTGTCGCTCGACAACCTTGACCGCCGCGCCAAGGGCCAGCCGACCGGGCTGAAGCTGCTGCGCAGCCGTACCGTGATCTATGCCGCCTTATTGCTCATCGTTGCCGGCGTGATGCTGACGGCGCTGATGCTGCGGTCGGATCTGGCGCTGAATGTGCTGCAGGACCGCAACCCGCTCTTCGTCGTGCTGTCCGATGGCAGCCTGCGCAACGGCTATGTTGTCAAGGTGGCAAACAAGACCCGTGCGCCGATGCACCTGTCGCTGTCGACCGACAGGCTGGCCGGCGCCGGGCTGTTCCTGGCCGGTGCGCCGGGGGCGCGCGAAAGCCTGGATATTGCCGTTGCGGCGGATGCCGTGGCGGAATTCCATGTCTTCGTGAAGGCGCCGCGCCATGTGGTGCCAGGCGCACAGGGCAATGCGCTTGAACCGTTCGATTTCGTGTTGCGCAACGCCGAAGGACGGGAAGTCATCCGTCTCGGCACACAATTTGCCATACCGGGGTGATCGCTATGGAAAACGCCAAGTCATTCCTCAAGCAACGCTGGATTCCCTCGCTGTTCGTGTTCGGCTTCCTGGTGGTGATTGCGGTCAATGCGACGCTGATCACCTTCGCCACGAAAAGCTTCAGTGGCCTGGTGGTGGAGCATCCCTACAAGAAGGGCATCGAATACACGCAGATGCAGCAGTCGCTGGAAGGTCAGAAGGCACTGCATTGGAAATACCGCCTCAGTACTGAAAGCCAGCCGGATGGCGGCCTCCGCCTGGTGCTGACCTGGCAGGATCAGGCTGGCCTCGCGCTGAGTGGTCTCGCCATCGCGCTGGAAGCCGAGCGGCCAGTCGAGAATATGCCGGCCATTCAGGCCAGGATGTTGGAAGTGGCTGGCGGTCGCTACGAGGCCGTATTGCATCTGCCGCGCCAGGGCGTGTGGAATATCGGCATCGAAGCGCAGCGCGATGGGCAGCATTTCCTTGCCGCCGAACGGATTGTGGTGAAATGACCACCGCGCCGCTGATACTGCCCCGTGTTGCAAACGGCGCTGCCGTGCAGGCGGAGGCAAAAGCCGCCACGCTCTGCGCCCATTGCGGTGCGCCGAGCCAGGGTGCGGCCTATTGCTGCACCGGCTGTGCCGGGGCGCATGCCCTGATCAAGGGCCTGGGGCTGGAGCAATATTACAAGCTGCGCGACAAGATCTTGCCGACAGGCGCGGCGCCGGTGGAAGCGGCGGACGAGGCAGTCACCGACTGGCGCGAATTCGCCGAGACATTTGCCGAGGGCCGCCAGCGTCTGACGGTGCTGGTCGGCGCGATGCATTGCGCCGCCTGCCTGTGGCTGATCGAGCAGGCCCTGCGCGCCCAACCCGGCGTTACGGCGGCGCGGCTCTCGGGCGCCACCAAGCGGCTGGTGATCGAATGGCAAGGGGCGCCTGAGGCGGCGAGCCAGCTTGTCGCGGTGGTGACCCGGCTCGGTTACCGCTGCCTGCCGGTGACTGCCGAAGCCATCGAACAGCAGGGCCTGGCTGTCGAGCGCGAATTGCTGCGTGCCATGGGTGTGGCCGGCTTTGCTGCTGCCAATATCATGCTGCTATCGGTTTCGGTCTGGTCCGGCCATGGCGGCGAGATGACACCCGGCACCCGCGATCTGTTCCACGCCGTCTCGGCGTTGATCGCCATTCCCGCCATCGCCTATGCCGGCCGGCCTTTCTTCCGCTCGGCGGTGCAGACATTGCGTCAGGGCCGCAGCAACATGGATGTGCCGATCTCGATCGGTGTCATTCTGGCGGTGCTGGTCAGCGTGGCGGAATTCCTCCGCTCCGGCCCGCATGCTTATTTCGATGCGGCGATCACGCTGCTGTTCTTCCTGCTGGTCGGCCGCTACCTCGATACCCGCGCGCGTGGCTTCGCACATCGCACGGCGGAGCGGCTGCTGGCTTGGACCAGCCGCCCGGTGGCGGTGCAGACCCCCGAGGGTATTGCACATCGCCCGGCGCAGCGCGTGGCGCTCGGCGAAACCGTGCTGGTGGCGGCGGGCGAGCGGATCGGCGTCGATGGTGTGGTGCTGCAGGGCCAGTCGGCAGTCGATGCCAGCCTGCTCACCGGCGAAAGCCTGCCGCAGCCGGTCGGTCCCGGGGCACAGGTGCATGCCGGGGCGGTGAATATCGATGCGCCACTGAGCCTGCGCGTTACCGCCGTTGGCAGTGCCACGCTGGTCGGCGAGATGACGCGGCTGATGGAAGCCGCCGAACAGGGCCGCAGCCGCTTCGTGCGCCTGGCCGAGTCTGTCGCGCGCTGGTATGCGCCGGTGGTGCATGTCACAGCGTTGCTCAGCTTTCTTGGCTGGCTGCTGATCGGCGATGCCGATTGGCGCAGCGCCTTGCTGATAGCCGCTGCCGTGCTGATCATAACCTGCCCCTGTGCATTGGCGCTGGCGGTGCCGGTGGTGCAGGTGGTGGCCAGCAGCCGGCTGATGCGTCACGGCATCCTGATGAAGTCCGCCACCGCGCTGGAGCGTGCTGCTGCCATTGACATGGTGGTGTTCGACAAGACCGGCACGCTGACGCTTGGCCGTCCGCGTCTGGTAGCGCCCGATGCGGCCGGAGAAAAGCTGTTGCCATTGGCAGCGGCATTGGCGGCACGCAGCCGGCATCCGCTGTGCCGTGCCCTGCTGGCAGCCTGCCCGGATGCGCTACCGCGCACGGACGCGATGGAATTGCCGGGGCAGGGCATGCAGGCCGGCGCGTATCGCCTGGGCCATGCCCGTTTCATCGGCGCCAGGGCTGAGGCGCAGGATGGCTGCAGCGAATTGTGGTTCAGCGGCCCGGATATCGCGCCTTATCGTTTTGCTTTCCGTGACGATCTGCGCAGCGATGCCGCTGAGGTCATTGCAAGGCTTAAAGATGCCGGCATCGAGCCAGTGATCCTTTCCGGCGATCATGCCAATGCCGTCGCCCGAGTTGCCGATGTGCTCGGCATCACGCGTTGGCAGGCCGGGATCGATCCGCGCGGCAAGGCCGATGCGGTTGCCGGTTTCAAGGCCGCGGGCCGTCATGTGCTGATGGTCGGCGATGGCCTAAACGACGCCGTGGCCCTGGCCGTGGCGGATGCGTCGCTGTCGCCGTCTTCGGGTCTCGATATCGCACAGAATGCCGCCGATGCCGTGTTCCAGGGCGAGCGGCTGGGCGCGGTGCTGGAATTCCTCGAGGTCGCGCGGCGCAACCGCCAGCTCAGCCTGCAGAATCTGGGCCTGGCGCTCGGCTACAATATGTTTGCCGTGCCGCTCGCCATCGCTGGTCTGGTGACACCGCTGATCGCTGCCATCGCGATGTCCAGTTCCTCGCTGATCGTGGTGCTGAATGCATTGCGGCTCGATTTTGGCAAGCGCAAGGAGGCGGCGCCATGACCATCCTGCTGTTGCTGATACCGGCTGCCCTGGCGCTTGGTGGCCTTGGCATGTGGTGTTTTCTCTGGGCCCTGAATAACGGGCAATTCGACGATCTCGATACCGCCGGATCGCGCATCCTGTTCGATGATGCCGATGCCGACTTGCGCAAGAAGGAGTGAGACCATGGATACGGAAGAATTGATCGGCTATTGGGTGATGTCGGCGCTCTCGGTGGTGCTCGGCATCATCGGGATCGTGCTGGCGGTTGGGGCCGTGGACAACGCGATACTGTCCTTCGGTCTGTCGCTGGCTGCTTTTGCGGTGCTATTCGTCTATTTCGCCATCGACCGCACCCATAGCCCGCACACTCATAGTTCTGGCGAGAAGTAAGTCGGTTTGACCTGCGTCAAGGTCCATTGCCGTCGGCGGCATACACTGCTGGCGGCAAATGGAGGAATGCAATGACGCTGTATCATGTCCGCCTGGAACTGGCGCGCGAGAAAGATCACCCGACCGGCAGCGAGCGCCATGGCTATGAATTCACCGCGCCGCTGGATGAACTTGGTCATCTTGATGCGGCGCAGTGGCGCCAGGCGCGGCGGCAATGCCTGATGCGCCGCTTCTGGGTGGGCGAGGATGATCGCCAGGGTGAACTGATTCACACAAAAGGTGGCCGCTGGGCTTTCTCCTACGACCCCGCGACCGACACTGACGATGAAGCGATCTTTCGCCTGGATCGCCACACTATCCGCGCCGGCGAGTATCTCTCCATCACCGAACCGGAAGGTGAGCAGCACACCTTCCGTGTCGTGCGCGTAGCACCGGTCCAGTAGGCTTCAGATCAGCGGCGTCCAGCGCAGTTCTGCGGCGCCGCTCCGTACCAGATCGATAATGGTATGGCGCAAAGCCAGTAAGGCCGGCGCTGGAGCGCGCTCGGCGGGGCGTGCCAGGCAGAGCCGGCGCAACGTGCTGGCGGATTGCAGCGTGGCAAAGCTCAGATCGCCGGCACGCAACAGGGCATGCACGCTGGAATAGGGCAGCACGGTGAAGCCGAGACGGCGCCGCACCATGTCGATCAGCACCGGCAGGGCATCGACTTCGTAAATCAAATTCATGCGGCCATGCTGCTTCGTGTTCCTGGGCTGGCCGGCGCAGATTTCATCCACCAGCAGCCGCAGACGATGCGGCCGTGCCGGCAGGATCAGCGGCAGGGCAGCGAGTGCTGCCGGCTTCAAGCTGGCGCGTTTGGCGAAATGCCCCGCCGGGCCGAGCACCACCACGCTGTCCTGCAACAGCGGTTCGGTGGCCAGCGGCCCCATGGCGCGGGTCTCATACAGCACCGCCAGATCAGTCTGGCCGCTTAAAGCCCAGTCATGGATCACGGCGCTGAAGCCTTCGCGCAGATGCAGCCGCACTTTTGGATAGCGCTGGCGCATCGCCTGGGCAATCTCGGGAAACAGCACGGCGCTGAACGAGGTTGGCGCCGCCAGGGTCAGGGCACCGGAGGGCTCGGCCTGCAAGCCCTGCACCAGTTCGCGGGTACGCCGCGCTTCCGCCAGCACGCGCTCTGCCTGTTCGGCCAGCAGGCTCCCGGCGGCGGTCGGCTGCACGCCCCAGCTATGGCGGGTAAGCAGCGCAACGCCCAATTCCTCTTCCAACTGCTTCAGTTGTCGCGACAGGGCCGGCTGCGCCAGGCCGAGCTGCAAGGCGGCTTTCGAGATATTGCCGGTCTGCAGCACAAGGCGGAAATGCTCCAGGTCGCGCAATTCCATGATCATGCTCCAAAAGTATATCGACCATACTGAATATATATTTGTGCTATGGCTGTGTCTGCCCTAGAACCCATGCCCGAAAGATGAATCCTGGAGGGTGGAGACCATGGCCGAACAGCATGCCGATATCCGCGAGGCGGTGCGCCGCCTCTGCGCCAATTTCCCCGGCGCCTATTGGCGCAAGCTGGATGCCGAACGTGCCTATCCTACCGAGTTCGTACGCGCACTTACCGAGGCCGGCTTTCTCTCGATCCTGATTCCGGAAAGCTATGGCGGCTCCGGCCTCGGCGTGCAGGCGGCCTGCGCCGTGCTGGAGGAAATCCACCGCTCCGGCTGCAATGGCGGCGCCTGCCATGCCCAGATGTACACCATGGGCACTTTGCTGCGGCATGGCACGGAGGCGCAGAAGCGCGCCTATCTGCCCGGCATCGCCGATGGCAGTTTGCGGCTGCAGGCTTTCGGCGTCACCGAGCCGACCAGCGGCACCGATACCACCCGCATCCGCACTTTCGCCGAGCGGAGCGGCGATAAGTATATCGTCAATGGCCAGAAGGTGTGGATCTCGCGGGCCGAGCATTCCGACCTGATGGTGCTGCTGGTGCGCACCACGCCGCGCGACCAGGTGTCGAAGCCGTCCGATGGCATGAGCGTGCTGCTGGTGGATCTGCGCCAGGCGCGCGGCAACGGCCTCACCATCCGGCCGATCCGCACCATGATCAACCACGCCACCACCGAGTTGTTCTTCGAGAATCTGGAAGTGCCGGCGGAAAACCTGATCGGCCAGGAAGGCAAGGGCTTCAAGTATATTCTCGATGGCATGAATGCCGAGCGCATCCTGATCGCCGCCGAATGCCTGGGCGATGCCCGCTTCTTCATTGATCGCGCCTCGGCCTATGCCAAGGAGCGCGAAGTGTTCGGTGCACCGATCGGGCGCAATCAGGCGGTACAGTTCGCCATCGCCCGCGCCCAGGTGCAGACCGAGGGCGCGATGCTGTTCATCGAGCGCGCGGCGCGCCTGTTCGATAACGGCGCGCCCTGCGGCACGGAAGCCAACATGGCCAAGCTGGTGGCTTCCGAGGCCTCCTGGTTCGCCGGCGACCATTGCCTGCAGATCCATGGCGGCTTCGGTTTCGCCGAGGAATACGATATCGAGCGCAAATGGCGCGAGACGCGGCTCTATCAGGTGGCGCCGATTTCCACCAACCTGATCCTCTCGCATGTCGCGACCCATGTGCTTGGCCTGCCCAAGAGTTTCTGACCATGCACCCCCCCGCTACACGTCCTTTGGAAGGATTGTTGGTCGTCGCGCTGGAACAGGCAGTCGCGGCGCCGCTCTGCACCATGCGGCTGGCGGAAGCCGGCGCGCGCGTCATCAAGATCGAGCGGCCGGAAGGCGATTTCGCGCGCGGCTATGATCATGTCGTGCATGGCGAAAGTTCGTATTTCGTCTGGCTCAATAGGGCTAAGGAAAGCCTGGTGCTGGATCTGCGCCAGGCGGATGACATTGCCCTGCTCGGCCGGCTGGTCGAGAAGGCCGATATCTTCGTGCAGAATCTGGCGCCGGGTGCCGCGGGCCGGCTCGGCTTCGGCTCGGCTGAATTGCGCGCGAAATATCCGCGCCTGATCACCTGTGACATTTCCGGCTATGGCGAGGATGGGCCCTACCGCGACATGAAGGCCTATGACCTGCTGATCCAAGGCGAGTCTGGCCTGGCGATGATCACCGGCGCCCCGGAAGCGCCGGGCCGCGTCGGGGTTTCGGTGGCAGATATTGCCTGCGGCATGAATGCGCATGCCGGCATCCTGCAGGCCCTGCTGCTGCGTGGCCGGACAGGGCAGGGCAGCGGCCTGCAGGTGTCGCTGTTCGACAGCCTGGCCGACTGGATGACGGTGCCGCTGATGCATACGGTCTATGGCGGCAAGAGCCCGCGCCGCGTCGGCCTGGCGCATCCCTCCATCGCTCCCTATGGCGCCTTCGCCACCCGGGATGGCCGCCAGGTGATCCTGTCGATCCAGAATGATCGCGAATGGGCCTCGCTCTGCCGTGGGCCGCTGAACGATGCCGCGCTGATCGAGGATCCGCGTTTCCGCAGCAATGCCGACCGCGTCGCCAACCGTCCGGCCTGCGATGGCCTAGTGGCGGCGGCCCTTGGCGCTTTAAGCCATGCCGAGGCGGTGGCGGCATTGGACAAGGCCAAGGTCGCCTATGGCAACCTCAACACGCCAGAGGATCTGGCCCGGCATCCACAGCTTCGCCGCATTGCAGCCGATACCCCGACCGGGCCTGTCGACCTGGTGGCGGGTCCGGTGCGCTGGGTTGATTTAGCAGAAACAGCGGGTCCGGTGCCGTCCATCGGCCAGCATACGGCGGCGATCAGAAAGGAATTTATGCCGGAAAACTGATGATATTGCCTGGTAAATATAACATAATATTTTAGTGTATTTAGATTTATTTGCTAAAACTATTGTTAAAATAAATTGTTGCCACATAATGTATGTGAAATAAGCCTGGGATCGTTCCCTGGGCAAGAGGAGTTTGCGTCGTGCCGTTCACCCATCCTGAGACCATCGCACTGCATGCGGGCTACCGCGCCGACCCGACCACCGGCGCCGTGGCGGTGCCGATCTACCAGACCACGTCGTATCAGTTCCGCGATGCAGAGCATGCCGCGAACCTCTTCGCGCTGAAGGAATTCGGCAACATCTATACCCGCATCATGAACCCGACCACCGATGTGCTGGAGCAGCGCATCGCGGCACTGGAAGGTGGTGCCGCCGCGCTGGCGGTGGCCTCGGGCCAGGCGGCCTCGGCGCTGGCGCTGCAGAATCTGGCCGTGGCGGGCGACAATATCGTCAGCTCCACCGATCTCTATGGCGGCACCTGGAACCTTTTCGCCAATACCCTGAAGCAGCAGGGCATCGAAGTGCGCTTCGTCGATCCGGTCGATCCGGAGAATTTTCGCCGCGCCACCGATGCCCGCACCCGCGCCTATTACGCCGAGACGCTGCCGAACCCGAAGCTGCAGGTGTTCCCGATTGCCGAAGTCGCCGCCATCGGCCGTCCGCTCGGCATTCCGCTGATCGTCGACAACACCGCCGCGCCGATCATCGCCAAGCCGTTGCAGCATGGCGCCGCCGTGGTGGTGTATTCCACCACCAAGTATATCGGCGGCCATGGTACCTCCATCGGCGGCCTGATCGTCGATGGCGGCAATTTCGACTGGGCGGCGGTACCGCAGCGACAGCCTTTGCTGAACAAGCCTGATCCGAGCTACCACGGCGCGGTATGGACCGAGTCGGTGAAGCCGATCGGCCCGGTGGCCTATATCATCAAGGCGCGCGTCACGCTGCTGCGCGATCTCGGCCCGGCGCTGAGTCCGTTCAACGCTTTCCAGACCATTCAGGGCCTGGAAACCCTGCCGCTGCGCATCCGTGAGCATAACCGCAACGCCGCTGCCGTTGCCGATTTCCTGGCCAAGCATCCGCAGGTCGCCAGCGTGATCTATCCCGGCCTGCAGCAGGGCGAGAGCCGGCGTCGCGCCGATGCCTATCTCAAGGGCGGCTATGGCGGCCTGCTCGGCTTCGAGCTGAAGGGCGGCCTGGAAGCTGGCCGCAAGTTCATCGATGGCCTGAAGCTGTTCTATCACGTCGCCAATATCGGCGATGCGCGCAGCCTGGCAATTCATCCGGCCAGCACCACCCATAGCCAGTTGAGCGGCGACGAACAGCTCGCCGCCGGCGTTTCGCCCGGCTATGTGCGGCTGTCGGTCGGCATCGAGCATATCGACGACATTCTCGCCGATCTCACGGCGGCACTCGGGAGCCTCTGACGACCATGGCTATCGGCATTCACGGCATCACCAAGAGCTTCGGCGCCACGCCGGTGCTGCGCGGCATCGATCTCGACATCAAGGATGGCGAATTGATCGCGCTGCTCGGTGCCTCGGGTTCGGGCAAAACCACCCTGCTGCGTATCCTGGCCGGCCTGGAATGGCCTGATGCTGGCAACGTGGATGTGGATGGTGCCGACTGGCTGTCGCTGACCGCGCAGCAGCGCCATGTCGGTTTCGTGTTTCAGAACTACGCGTTGTTCCAGCATATGCGGGTGCGTGACAATATCGCCTTCGGCCTCGATGTGCTGCCGCGTGGCGAACGCCCAGGCAAGGACGAGATCAAGGCCCGGGTCGAGGAATTGCTCGGCCTGGTGCAGATCGGGGCGCTCGGCGACCGTTTCCCGGCGCAGCTTTCCGGCGGCCAGCGTCAGCGCGTGGCGCTTGCCCGCGCGCTCGCCATCCGGCCGAAGATGCTGCTGCTGGACGAGCCGTTCGGCGCGCTGGATGCCAAGGTGCGCAAGGACCTGCGGCGCTGGCTGCGCGAACTGCATGACCAGCTCGGCATGACCACCATCTTCGTCACCCATGACCAGGAAGAAGCCTTCGAACTGGCCGACCGTATCGTGCTGATGGGCGAAGGCCGCATCGAGCAGGTCGGCACCCCGGATGAAATCTACGAGCAGCCGGCCAGCCCCTTCGTTGCCCGCTTCCTCGGCGGCGTCAACGAGATCGCCGCCGAGATCAATGATGGCCGTGTTGTCGTTGCCGGTGCCGAGACCGCTTCGCTCGACCGTATCGCCGCCGGCGATGGTGCCATCCAGCTTTTCGTTCGCCTGCAGGAGATCGACCTTGAGCCCGCCAGCGATGCGCCGGCGCGTATCCAGGCCGTCACCTCCAGCGGCCCGGTGCTGCGTTATGACGTGGCCCTGCCGGGTGCGGCGAAGCATCTGGAAGTCGAATTGCCGCGCGAACAGGCGCGGCGGCGCAATCTGCGCCAGGGCGATGCGGTGCGGGTGCATATCCGCGAAGGCCGCGTCTTTTCGCCCGCCCTGCATCCCGCCAATCAGTCCGCCGCCTATGCCGCTCAGCGCGGCGCGGCGGGCGAGTAAGTATCAGAAGAAAGGATTACCTCCCATGAAGCGTCTTCTCTCCGTCGCTGCCGTGCTTGCCCTGCTGTCCGGCGGTGCCCAGGCCCAGACGGTCGAATTGCTCAACGTCTCTTACGATATCGCACGCGAGCTGTTCGCCCAGATCAACCCGGTCTTCGCAGCCGACTACAAGGCCAAGACCGGCCAGGTGGTCGAGATCAAGCAGAGCCACGCCGGCACCTCGCGCCAGGCCCGCTCGATCCTGGAAGGTCTGCAGGCCGACGTCGTCACCTTCAATCAGGTACTGGACGTGCAGATCCTGCATGACCGTGGCAAGCTGGTGGCCGCCGACTGGCAGAAGCGGTTCCCGAACAATGCTTCGCCTTATTACTCGCTGCCGGCCTTCCTGGTGCGCAAAGGCAACCCGAAGAACGTGAAGGACTGGTCCGACCTGGTGCGCAAGGACGTGCAGTCGGTGTTCCCGAACCCGAAGACCTCGGGCAACGCGCGCTACACATATCTTGCCGCCTATGCCTTCGCGCTGGAGCAGAACAAGGGCGATGTGGCGAAGGCGAATGCCTTCGTGAAGACCCTGCTTGGCAATGTGCCGGTGTTCGATACCGGCGGCCGCGGCTCCACCACTACCTTCGTCGACCGCGAAATCGGCGATGTGCTGATCACTTTCGAGGCCGAGACCAACGGCATCAAGCGCGAATATGGCGACAAGGGCTTCGAGCTGGTGACTCCCTCGGTCAGCCTGCTCGCCGAATTCCCGGTGGCCGTGGTCGACAAGGTGGCCGAGCGCAAGGGCACCCAGGCGGTGGCCAAGGCGTACCTGGATTTCCTCTACAGCGAAGCCGGCCAGGAAATCCTGGCGCAGAACTATAACCGCGTGCATCATCCTAAGGTGCTCGAGAAGTACAAGGCGCAATTCCCCACCCTGCGCCTCGTCACCATCGAAGCCGTGTTCGGCGGTTGGGAACAGGCCAACAAGGTGCATTTCGCCGAAGGCGGCATCCTCGATCAGGTCTTCGTCAACCGCTAAGCGTTAATCTTAAAGCCGGGGCCGCCCCGCGCCGGGTTTAGACATGTCACTTGCCATCCGCCATGCCGGGCCGCCGAAGGCCCGGCATGTGCTTCCTGGTTTCGGGCTCACGCTCGGCGCCACGCTGCTCTATCTCACCGTCATCGTGCTGCTGCCGCTGGCGGCGTTGCTGCTGAAATCCGCCGAGATCGGTCCGGCGCGATTCCTGCAGCTCGTCAGCTCGCCCCGCGCGCTGGCCTCGTTCCAGCTCACGCTCGGCTCCGCCGTCCTGGCCACGGCCTTCAATGCCATCTATGGCCTGCTGATGGCCTGGATTCTGGTACGCTACGAATTTCCCGGCCGTCGCCTGCTGGATGCGCTGATGGATATTCCCTTTGCGCTGCCCACCGCTGTCGCCGGCATCGCGCTCACCGCGCTTTATGCCAAGAATGGCTGGTTCGGCAGCGTGCTGGAGCCGGCCGGCATCAAGGTGGTCTACACCATCACCGGCGTTGCCATCGCCATGGCCTTCACCTCGGCACCTTTCGTGGTGCGCACGCTGCAGCCGGTGCTGGAAGACCTGGCACCGGAAGCCGAGGAAGCGGCGCGCACGCTCGGCGCCTATCCCTTCACGATTTTCCGCAAGGTGATCCTGCCGGCGATCATGCCGGCCTATCTCACCGGCTGCATGCTTGCTTTCGCCCGTTCGCTGGGCGAATTCGGCGCCATTATCTTTATTGCCGGCAACCTGCCGATGAAGACCGAAATCGCTGCCTTGCTGATCTTCATCCGTCTGGAAGAATTCGATTATCCGGCAGCGGCGGCGATTGCCACCGTGATCCTGCTTACCGCCTTTGTCATGCTGCTGCTGGCCAACCTGCTGCAAGCCTGGCAGATGCGCGCCCTGAAGAAGACTTGAAATCATGAGCGACCGCCGCAAACCGCAACTCGGCCGCCTGCCGCTCTTTCTGATCGGCATTGGCGTACTGCTCACTGCCGGCTTCATCCTGGCGCCTATCGTGGTGATTTTCGAGCAGGCTTTCTCCAAGGGCTGGGATTTCTATCTGCACAGTATCCAGGCGCCGGAAACCCTGCATGCCATGGGGCTTACCATCCTCACCGCTATCGTGGTGGTGCCGGTGAATATCCTGTTCGGCGTCGCCGCAGCCTGGGCCATCGCCAAGTTCGAATTCCCCGGCAAGAAGCTGCTGCTGACCCTGCTGGAAATTCCGTTCTCGATTTCACCGATCGTTGCCGGCGTCACCTATCTGCTGCTGTATGGCGCGCAGGGGCTGTTCGGTGGTTTCCTGGAAGATCATGGCATCCGTCTGATGTTCGCGCTGCCGGCGATTTTCCTGGTCACGCTGTTCGTCACCAGCCCGTTCGTGGCGCGTGAATTGATCCCGCTGATGCAGGCCCAGGGCACTGAGCCGGAAGAAGCAGCGGCCACGCTCGGCGCCACCGGCTGGCAGACCTTCCGACGCGTCACCTTGCCGAGCATCCGCTGGGCTCTGCTCTATGGCGCCGTGCTCTGCTCGGCGCGGGCGATTGGCGAATTCGGCGCTGTCTCGGTGGTATCGGGCAATGTGCGCGGCGAGACCAACACGCTGCCGCTGCAGGTCGAGCTGCTGTATCACGATTACAATGCCGTCGGCGCCTTTGCCGCCGCCACCACGCTGACCGTGATCGCGCTGCTCACTCTGCTGATCAAGGCGTTTCTCGAACACCGGCAGAGCCGCACCGCCCGCGCACACTAGGCATCACTCGTGCTCTATGGTGAGCACGACATGATCGGCGGCAAAGCGCGAGCGGACATATTCCACTGCCCGGCCTTGGGCATCCACGTTCACGGTTTCGCTGAGCAGGATAGGCCGCGTGCGCGGCAGGCCGAGCAAACGCGCATCGCCCGACGCGATCAGCTTCGCCGCCACCCGGGTTGAGCGACGGCGGAAATCGGTGACGCCACCGGCCTGCAGCGCGCCGGTGATCGAGCCGGCGCGGCGGAACAGTTCCGGCATTTCCGGGAAACGCTCCTGCGCCACATAATGGCTGCTGACACTGATGCATTTGTCATCGGCGCGGTTCAGCAATTCCAGCTGCCATAGCCGGGCACCAATCGGCAGGCCCATGGCGCGGGCGATATCGGCGGGTGCCGCAATCTGTTCAGCGAAGATCAGTTCGCGCGAGGGCTGTTTCTGGCGCGTGCGCAGGTTTTCGGTAAAGCGGGTGCGGGCGCCGAGTGCATAATCCAGCGCCCGCTCGGCGACAAACATGCCGCGGCCCTGCTCGATGCTCACCAGCCCGGTTTCTTCCAGCCGGTTCATCGCCTGCCGCACGGTATGGCGGTTGACGCCGAATTCCGTCGCCAGGTGCTTTTCGGTCGGCAATTGCGCGCCGGGGGCATAATCGCCACGCCGGATCATGCGCTCCATTTCGGCGGCAATCTGCCGCCACACCGCCATGCCGTTGCCGCGTTCAACCATCGCTGCCGCTCAGCCATTCCTCTGGGTGTCATAAAAACTTCGCTGAAACCGTGCTTGATTGGCGTGCGGCCTCGGCTTATTCGTATAGATGTCTAGATGAATTTAGACATCTGCGCAAGAGGTCTACATGTCCGCCGCCGCACAAAAATCCAGTCCGCACTCCCCGAACGACGGGGCGATAGCCGCACGCCAGCGCCGCCTGCGGCTGCTGGCGCGCGCCGAACGCGGCCGACTGGAACAGGTCTATGCCGCCTTGCCGCAGCAGCCGGGCTACCGCCGGCTGAAGCAGCCGGAGACCGGGCTTGCCATGCTGCGCGCCCGTGCCGGCGGCGTTGGGCAGCGTTTCAATCTCGGCGAGATGACCATCAGCCGCTGCGTCGTGGCCTTGGAGGCCAGCGGCGTCATGGGCGTCGGCTATGTGCCAGGGCGGGATCAGCGCAAGGCGGAACTGGTGGCGCTGTTCGATGCCTTGAGCCAGGGCGCCGCGATGGCCGCCGCCCTCGAAGCCAGCCTGTTCGCGCCGCTGGAAAGCGAATTGAACCAGGCTCAGGCGGCGCGTGAAGCCAAGGTGGCGGCGACCAAGGTGGATTTCTTCACCATGGTACGCGGGGAGGATTGAGCATGAATGCATTTGTGCCCTCAACGCCCGCTGCCGGTTTCAACGATCCGGTGCAGCAGAGCCAACAGGCCTTTCGCCATCTGCTGCAGGCCCTGGCCCATCCCGGCCGCATCATCCCCATGCCGCTGCAAGCCGGCCATCCCGCCGGCCTGACGCCCGCCATGGCGGCAGCTTTACTCACGCTTTGCGATCTCGATACCCCGGTGTGGCTCGGGCCGGGCTGCGACGATGCGGAAACCGCCACCTGGTTGCGTTTCCATACCGGTGCGCCGCTCACCGCCCAGGCCAGCGATGCTGCGATTGCCGTGGCTGTTGCGCTGCCGGTTCTGGAAGAGCTTGGCTGGGGCAGCGATGTGGCACCCGAGCGCGGCGCCACACTGTTGCTGGCCGTCGAGGGCTTCGATGGTGCCGCCGATCTGGTGTTGACCGGCCCCGGCATCCGCGAGCGCCAGCCGGTTAGTGGTTGCGGCCTAAGTGACGATTTCTGGCGCCAGCGCGCGGCGATGCGCGATGCCTTCCCGCGCGGCGTCGATATCTATCTGGTGGCGGCGGATGCCGTCCTCGGCCTGCCGCGCAGCACGCAGGTTCAACTCGGCACCAAGGGAGCCTGACATGTATGTGGCAGTGAAAGGCGGCGAGGCCGCTATCGAGAATGCCCACAAGCTGCTGGCAGAGGAACGCCGTGGCGACCGCACAGTGCCGGAAATCGGCATCGAGCAGATCCGCGAGCAGATGAGCCTGGGTGTCGACCGGGTGATGACCGAAGGCTCGCTTTATGATCCTGATCTTGCCGCCCTGGCGTTGAAACAGGCGCGCGGCGACCAGGTGGAGGCGATCTTCCTGCTGCGCGCCTACCGCACCACTTTGCCGCGCCTCGGCGTCACGCGGCCGATCGATACCACGTGCATGCGGGTGATGCGGCGCATCTCCTCCACCTTCAAGGACCTGCCGGGCGGACAGTTGCTCGGCCCGACTTTCGACTATACCCATCGTCTGCTGGATTTCGCGCTGATGGGCGAGCAGGAAGCGGCGCCGCTCGCCGGCCAAGGCAGCCTGCCAAGCCAGATGCCGCAGGTGGTCGACCTGCTCAACGCGGAAGGCCTGATCGAGCCGGAACTACCCGATGCCGATGAGGCGCCAGTAGGCGACCTGACGCGCGAGCCGCTGATGTTTCCGGCCGACCGGGCCTTGCGATTGCAGAATCTGGCGCGCGGCGATGAGGGCTATCTGCTGGCGCTTGGCTATTCCACCCAGCGTGGCTATGCCAAATCGCATCCTTTCGTCGGTGAAATCCGCAGTGGTGATGTGACTGTGGAAATTGACATCCCCGAACTCGGCTTCGCTGTCGATATCGCCGATATCACCGTCACCGAATGCCAGATGATAAACCAGTTCCGTGGCTCGCGCAGCGAACCGCCGAAATTCACCCGTGGCTATGGCTTGAGCTTCGGCTTCGCCGAGCGCAAGGCGATGGCCATGGCGCTGGTTGACCGGTCCTTGCGTGCCGAGGAATTGGGCGAGGATATCACCGCGCCGTCGCAGGATCAGGAATTCGTGCTGTCGCATGCCGACAATGTCGAGGCTTCCGGCTTCGTGCAGCATCTCAAGCTGCCGCACCATGTCGACTTCCAGTCGGAACTCACCCTGATCCGTACCATGCGCGCCGAACTGGAAGCCGGCAACGAACTGGCGGAGGCCGCGCAATGAACTTGACGCAAGCGTATCAAGGCAGTGCACAGCTAGCCGGTTACAATTTCGCCTTCCTGGACGAGCAGACCAAGCGCATGCTGCGCCGCGCCATCCTCAAGGCGGTGGCGATTCCCGGCTATCAGGTGCCGTTCGGCAGCCGCGAAATGCCTTTGCCTTACGGCTGGGGTACTGGCGGCATGCAGGTGACGGCGGCGGTGATCGGCAGCGACGATGTGCTGAAGGTGATCGACCAGGGCGCCGACGACACCACCAATGCCGTGTCGATCCGCCGCTTCTTCCAGCGCATGACCGGGGTTTCCACCACCGAGCGTACCCGTGCCGCCACCCTGATCCAGACCCGCCACCGCGTGCCGGAAACGCCGCTCAGTGAGGGCCAGATCCTGGTTTACCAGGTGCCGATCCCGGAGCCGCTGCGCTGGCTGGAGCCACGCGAGACCGAAACCCGCGTGATGCATGCGCTGTCGGAATATGGCGTCATGCATGTGAAGCTCTATGAGGATATCGCACAGCACGGCCATATCGCGACATCCTATGACTACCCGGTGCTGGTGAATGGCCGCTACCTGATGCGCTGCTCGCCGATTCCGAAATTCGATACGCCGAAACTGCATATGAATGCCGCCTTGCAGCTTTTCGGCGCCGGTCGCGAAAAGCGCATCTACGCCCTGCCGCCCTACACGGATGTGCAGCCGCTGGATTTCGCCGACCACCCGTTCAGCATCGAACGCTGGGTACAGCCCTGCGCGCTCTGCGGCGCCAGCGACAGTTTCCTCGATGAAGTGATCCTGGATGACCAGGGCGGCCGCATGTTCGTCTGCTCCGATACGGATTACTGCAACGACCGCCGCGAAGCCGGCCATCATGGTGCGCTGGCTGCACCTTATGAGAAGGAGACTGCGGCATGATTGCGCAGGAAATGCCGCTGCTCAGCGTCGAGGAATTGCATAAGAGCTTCGGTCGCCAGGCGGCCTGCCGCGACATCTCGTTCGAGCTGTGGCCGGGCGAGGTGCTCGGCATTGTCGGCGAATCCGGCTCGGGCAAGTCGACGCTCCTGAATATCCTGGCCGGGCGCATCGCCGCCGATGCCGGCCGGGTGCTTTACCGGGCCGGCAATGATGAGATCGTTGATCTGCTCACCGCCAATGAGGCGCGGCGCCGTCAGTTGATGCGCACCGAATGGGGCTTCGTGCAGCAACATGCCCGCGATGGCCTACGCATGACCTTTTCAGCCGGCGCCAATATCGGCGAACGCCTGATGGCGCTGGGGAATAAGCATTATGGCGAATTGCGCGGCACCGCCTTGCACTGGCTGAATGCCGTGGAGATACCCGCCGAGCGTATTGACGACCAGCCGCGCCGTTTCTCCGGTGGCATGCAGCAGCGCCTGCAGATCGCCCGCAACCTGGTGACGCGGCCACGCATCGTGCTGATGGACGAGCCGACCGGCGGCCTCGACGTCTCGGTGCAGGCGCGCCTGCTAGACCTGCTGCGCCGCCTGGTGCAGGAACATAATGTCGCGGTGATTGTCGTTACCCATGACCTTGGCGTTGCCCGCCTGCTGGCGCATCGCCTGATGGTGATGCGGCGCGGCGAGGTGGTGGAGGCCGGCCTTACCGACCAATTGCTCGACGATCCGCAGCATGCCTACACGCAGTTGCTGGTCTCCTCGGTCTTGAGCGTGTGAGGCCCCCATGGACATGATTCGCGTCGAGGATGTGAGCAAGACCTTCACCCTGCATCTGCGCGGCGGCATTTCGCTGCCGGTGCTGCGCCATACCAGCATGAGCGTACAGGCCGGCGAATGCGTGGTGCTGCATGGCCCCTCGGGCGCCGGCAAATCCACTTTGCTGCGTTCGATCTATGGCAATTACAGGCCGCAGCAGGGCCGTATTCTGCTGCGCCATGAAGGCGAGCTGGTGGATATTCTCCAGGCCCAGCCGCGTGTGCTGCTCGATATCCGCCGCCGCAGCTTGGGCTATGTCACCCAGTTCCTGCGCGTCATCCCGCGCGTCGCCACCCTGGATATCGTCGCCGAACCCTTGCTGGCGCGCGGCGAGGCTGAGCAGGCTGCCCGGCAGCGGGCGGCCGCACTGCTCAGCGAACTCAATATCCCGGAGCGGCTATGGAGCCTGCCGCCGGCCACTTTCTCCGGCGGCGAACAGCAGCGGATCAATATCGCGCGGGGGTTCTGCGCCGATCATCCAATGCTGCTGCTGGATGAGCCAACCGCCTCGCTTGATGCTGGCAATCGCACCATTGTCATAAATCTGATCGAAACTGCGCGCCGACGCGGCACCGCCATCGTCGCCATTGTGCATGACGACGAGACCCGGGCTGCCATCGCCACCCGCCTGTTACCTTTGCAAGCCCTTGGAGCCGCCGCATGAGTGCCGTCACGATCCGCAATGCCCGCCTGGTCACGCCCGAGGCGATGATCGAGCAGGGCTGCCTCAGCATGGCGGAGGGCCGCATCAAAGCCATCGATGCCGGTGCCAGCAACGCCGCCGATGCCATTGATTTCGATGGTGATTATCTGCTGCCGGGCCTGGTGGAGCTGCATACCGACCATATGGAAAAGCATTTCGCCCCGCGCCCCGGGGTGCGCTGGCCCGGTCGCCTGGCGGTGATGAGCCATGATGCCCAGGTCACGGCCGCCGGGATTACCACGGTGCTGGATGCGGTAGCGGTGGGTGATGTGCGCGAAGGTGCTGTGCGTATGGAAATGCTGCGCGAGATGATCCAGGCCATCGACGGGGCGCAGCAGGCCGGAATGCTGCGGGCCGAGCATCTGCTGCATCTGCGCTGCGAAATTTCCTTCAAGGATTTGATGGCGCTGGTCGAGCCCATGACCGAATTGGCGTGGCTGCGTTTGATCTCGGTGATGGATCACAGCCCGGGCCAGCGGCAATTCGTCAATCCGGCCAAGTATCGCGAATATTATCAAGGCAAGTTCGGCCTCTCGGATGCCCAGATGGATGAATTCATGGCCAGCCAGATCGCGGCAGCCGAAGCCAATGGCGTCCGCAACCGCCGCGCCGTGGTCGATCTCTGCCGTGCCAAGGGCCTGCCGCTCGCCAGCCATGACGATGCCACCGCCGAGCATGTCGCCGAAGCCGCCGCCGATGGCATGGTGGTGGCGGAATTCCCCACCACCAAGACCGCGGCCACGCTGTCCCGCCAGCATGGCATGAAGGTGATGATGGGCGGCCCGAATGTGGTGCGCGGCGGCTCCCATTCCGGCAATATTTCAGCCAGATCGCTGGCCGAGGCCGGTGAACTGGATATCATCTCCTCGGATTACGTGCCCAGCAGCATGCTGCATTCCGCTTTCCTGCTGCCGAGCCAGGTGCCCGATATTTCGCTACCCCAGGCAGTCGCGATGGTAACGCGCAACCCGGCCGAGTCCATCGGCCTTACAGATCGTGGCGCCATCGAGCCGGGCCGCCGGGCCGACCTGATCCGCGTCAGCGTCGTGGACGGGTTCCCGGTGGTGCGTAGCGTGTGGCGCGAGGGCCAGCGGGTTATGTGAGGGAGGATGCAATGCCGGATATTCTTGACACCGTGGTAGGACTTCTGGAAAAGGCCGGCGCCGAGCGCTACGGCATGGAGGCGGTGAGCCAGTTGGAACACGCCCTGCAATGCGCCATGCATGCCGAACGTAGCGGCTCCAGCCCGGAACTGATCACCGCCTCGCTGCTACATGATATCGGCCATCTGGTCGGGCAGGGCGACGAGGGCCTGGCCGAGCAGGGTGTCGATGCACAGCATGAGACCATCGCCGCCGACTGGCTGGCGCAGTATTTCCCGGCAGCGGTGGCCGAGCCGGTGCGGCTGCATGTCAATGCCAAGCGCTATCTCTGCCGCGCCGAGCAGCACTACTGGGCCGGCCTGTCGCAAGCCTCCAAGACCAGCCTGGAAGTGCAGGGCGGCATCTACAGCGAGGCCGAAGCGGCGGCATTCATCGCCCAGCCTTTTGCCCAGGATGCCGTGATGCTGCGGCGCTGGGATGATGCCGCCAAAACACCGAAGCTGCGCACCCCCGATCTCGCCTATTACCGCAGCTTCATCGCCCGGTCCCTCGGCAACGCGGCCTGAATGGGCGGTACATTCCATCCTGGCCGTCTCGTCGTCGTTGTCGGCCCCAGCGGCGTCGGCAAGGACAGCCTGCTGGCTGGTGCGCGTGCGGTATTAGGGACGAATCCCACCATCCGTTTCCCGCGCCGCGTGGTGACGCGGGCGCCGGATCTCGGCGGCGAGGATTATATCGCGCTGGATGAAGCCGCCTTCCAGGCCGAGCAGGAGCGCGGTGCTTTCGCCCTGTCCTGGGCGGCGCATGGTCTGCTTTACGGCATACCGCGCTCGATAGACGATGATCTCCGTGCCGGTATTCAGGTGGTGGTGAATGTTTCCCGCGCCATCCTGCCGGATCTGCGGCGGCTTTATGCCAACCGCTTGATCATTGGTGTCACCGCGTCGCCCAACGTGCTGCGTCAGCGGCTTGAAGCGCGTGGCCGTGAAAGCCCCGCCGATATCGTGCAGCGCTTGGCGCGTGCTGCCGCCTTCGATCTGGCCGGCGACGATGTGGCGATTCTGGCCAATGATGGCCCGCTGGAGCAAGGCGTGGCGCGGCTGGTCAGTCTTCTGCAGGAGCCAGGATTACTCTGCAGGAGCCAGGGCGAAGCGGCGCAGCACGCGAAAATTCTCCCGCTCTGATGCCTGGCGGAACAGGCATAGCTCGCCAAGCATAAGCGTCTCGCCGAGCAGCGGCGCTGTGGCATTTTTAAGGTAATCGAGCAGGCGCTGGCGTGTGCCGGCATCCTCGATCTTGCCGGTCAGCGTGAAATGCAGCCGGAATTCATCGAATACGTAAGGATAGCCCCACTCGGTGAGGTATGCCTCCTGCCGCGCGGTCAAACCTATGGCGCGGCGTTTGGCCAGTTCGGCGGCGCTGGCGGGCGCCCGGAAGCTGTCGAAGCGGCGCACGCAATCAGCCGCCAGCCGGTTCACGCCAGGGCAGGGCTGCGAGGGGCGCAGCGCCAAGAAACTGCCCAGGGCTTCTACGCTCAGGCGCGGCAGCAGCACGCTGGGGAAGCTGCTGGCGAAAGCGGCCAAGGCCCTGATCAGTCCGGCCTCATACTTGCCTTCGGCCAGCCGGAAGGGCGGTTTCAAGGTGGCGTGGAAGCCATAGCGGCGCGGCTCGGCGGTGATGCGGTCGAGCCAGGCGGCATCGAAGCCGGGCACCCCGGCGCGGAAACTTTCCCCCGAATCCGGATCATGCCCCAGCCAGCGGGCGGCAAAGCCATGCAACGGATCGCTGGTGGCGGGAGCGGCGTAGAGGGCGTAGCGCGGCGAGGGGATAGACAAGTGCTGCAATCGTCCTGTGGGTAACTCGGCAGCGAACCGGCCGCCGGGGCGATTTCACCATCCCGTCGCCGAAGCGCAACGGAAGTGTCATGTGGCGTTGCTAAGCCATCCAGGCCCGAGGGCATCAGGAGAGCATGTATGCGTGCCGCAATCGAGATCGTTCATCTATCGAAAACCTTTGCCACCGGCAAGCGCGCTCTCGACAAGATCAATCTCGTAATCCAGCCCGGCGAAATGGTCGCCCTGATCGGGGCCTCCGGTTCGGGCAAATCCACCTTGCTCCGCCATGTCGCCGGGCTGATGCAGGGCGACCGCGATGCCCAGGCCCAGGTGGCGGTGAATGGCCGCATGGTGCAGCAGGCCGGCAAGCTTGGCCGGGGCATCCGTGAGACCCGTGCCGGTATCGGCTTCGTGTTCCAGCAATTCAATCTGGTTGGCCGGCTCTCGGTGATCACCAATGTGCTGGCCGGCAATCTGGGCCGCCTGCCGCTGTGGCGCAGCCTGCTCCGCTGGTTCACCGACGAGCAGCGCCGCGATGCGGTGCAGGCCCTGGCCCGCGTCGGTATCGCGCAATGCGCCTTCCAGCGTGCTTCCACCCTTTCCGGCGGTCAGCAGCAGCGCGCCGCCATCGCCCGCGCCCTGGTGCAGAAAGCTGCTGTCATTCTGGCCGACGAGCCGATTGCCTCGCTGGATCCGGAATCCTCACGCCGCGTCATGGCGGCTCTGGCCGATATCAACCGCACCGATGGGGTCACCGTCGTGGTGTCGCTGCATCAGGTGGATTTCGCGCTGAAATACTGCCGCCGTGTCGTCGCGCTGCGCGATGGCCGCGTGATGTATGACGGCCCGGCCGCCAGCGTCACCGCGCCATTGCTGCGCGACCTCTATGGCGATAACAGCGACCTCGATTTCGGCTCGCTCGGCACGCCAGAAGTCGAGGAGCCTAAGGCCGCCGAATACCGGGCACGTCCGCTGCAGGCGGCCATCGCCTGATCCTTTTCACGATTACTTCGTAGCCAACGGGAGAATTATCCATGCTTCGCCGCAACTTGCTTAAGGCAACACTACCGCTGCTGCTGCTCGGCTTCGCCGGCACTGCCCCGGCTCAGGCCCAGGGTCTGAAGGAACTCAACTTCGGCATCATCTCGACCGAATCGAGCGCCAACCTGAAGACCATCTGGGAGCCGTTCCTCGCCGACATGCAGAAGCAGACCGGCATGAAGATCAATGCCTTCTTTGCCCCCGACTATGCCGGCGTGATTGAAGGCATGCGCTTCAACAAGGTGCAGATTGCCTGGTACGGCAATGCCTCTGCTATGCAGGCGGTGGATCGCGCCGATGGCGAAGTGTTCGTGCAGACCACCTCCAAGGATGGCGCGCCGGGCTACTGGTCGCTGCTGCTGGTGCACAAGGACAGCCCGATCAATTCGCTGGAAGATATCGTCAAGGCGCCGGGCAAATACACTTTCGGCAACGGCGATCCGAACTCGACCTCGGGCTTCCTGGTGCCGAGCTACTACGCCTGGGGCCAGAACAATATCGATATCCGCAAGCATTTCACCCGCGTTGTGGCGGCCAATCACGAGACCAACGCGCTCGCCGTTGCCAACAAGCAGGTCGATATCGCCACCAACAACACCGAGAATCTCGAGCGTCTGCAGAAGACCATGCCCGAGAAGGCCAAGGAGGTGAAGGCGATCTGGAAGTCGCCGCTGATCGCTTCCGACCCGATCGTATGGCGCAAGGATCTGCCGGAAGAGACCAAGAAGGCCGTGAAGACGTTCTTCATGACTTATGGCACCAAGGATGAGCGCGAGAAGAAGGTGCTTGCCGACCTGCAATGGGGTCCGTTCAAGGAATCCTCCAACAAGCAGCTGCTGCCGATCCGCCAGCTCGGCCTGTTCCGCGACAAGATAAAGCTGGAAGGCGATGCCAACATGGCTGCCGACGAAAAGGCCAAGAAGCTGGCTGAGATCGACGCCAAGCTCGCCGAACTGAACAAGCAGCTTGGTTCTTGAAGCAAGCAATGAACGCCGGGGTGGGAAAACCTCCCCGGCGTTTCTCTATGTGAGGCTGCCGATGTCCCAGACCGCCGCGATCCAGACCGACTATCCGATCCACCCGCCGAAGCAGGGTCTAAAGTCCTCGCTGCTGAAACTATTCGGCTATGCCCTGGCCTGCGCTGTATTGGTCTGGTCCTACCAGGGGGCCGAGATAAATCCCGGCAACCTTATCCGCGATGCCGGCAACATGGCCACCTTCGCGCGCGACTTCTTCCCGCCGGATTTCCGCGAGTGGCGCTACTACTTCAGCGAACTGCTGGTGACGTTGCATATCGCCATCTGGGGTACCCTGCTGGCCATAATCTTCGCCGTGCCCCTCGGCCTGCTGGCCGCTTCCAATATAGCGCCGGCCTGGGTGAATCAGCCGGTGCGGCGCCTGCTGGATGCGCTGCGTTCGATCAACGAAATGGTTTTCGCCATGCTGTTCGTGGTGGCGGTCGGTCTCGGCCCCTTTGCCGGCGCGCTGGCTTTGTGGATTCACACCACCGGTACATTGGCCAAACTGTTTTCGGAAGCTGTCGAGGCCATCGACCCGCAGCCGGTCGAAGGTATCCGCGCCACCGGCGCCAATCCGCTGGAAGAAATCGTCTATGGTGTCATCCCGCAGGTGATGCCGCTCTGGGTGTCATATTCGCTATACCGCTTCGAGGCCAATGTGCGCTCGGCCTCCGTGGTCGGCATGGTCGGTGCCGGCGGTATCGGCGTGGTGCTGTGGGAAGTGATCCGGGGTTTCCGCTTCGATCAGACCTGCGCCGTGATGATCATGATCATCCTGCTGGTCAGCAGCGTCGACCTGGTGTCTTCGCGCATCCGCAAGCTGTTTATCTAATCCAGGCTTAGGCGGTAACCGACGCCGGGCTCTGTCAGCAATAACTGGGGTTGGGCCGGATCGGCCTCGAGCTTCTGCCGCAACTGGCGGGCAAAGACCCGCAGATACTGCACATCATGTTCATGCGCCGGACCCCAGACCTGGCGCAGGATGAACTGGTGCGTCAGTACCTTGCCGGCATGCTGCACCAGCAGCCGCAGCAGGTCGTATTCCTTTGGCGACAGCTTCACGGCGTCGCCATTCACCGCCACCTGGCGCTTTTCCAGGTCGACACGTAACGGCCCGCTGGTGAAAACCGGTTGTCCGGCGGCAGCGCCAATGGTGTGGCGCAACGCGGCTCGCAGTCGCGCCAGCAATTCACCGGTGCCGAATGGCTTGGTCACGTAGTCGTCGGCACCGGCATCGAGGGCGGCGATCTTGTCGACTTCATCGGCGCGCACGGAGAGCACCACCACCGGCATGCTGCTCCATTCGCGCAGCCGCTTGATAACCTCCTGGCCATCCATATCCGGCAAGCCGAGATCGAGGATCATCAGGTCGGGCTTTTCCAGGGCCGCGAGGCGCAGGCCTTCCTTGGCCGTTGCCGCCTCCAGGATGCGGAAGTCATGTGCTTCCAGACTGACCCGCAGATAGCGGCGGATCTGCGGCTCATCATCGATCACCAGGATGCTGGCGCCATCAGCCATGGCTGCTTTTCTCGTCATTTGGCAGCAAGGGCTGTTCCTCCAGCGGCAGAGTCACCACCATACGCGTGCCGTGGCCATCGGCAACCGGGCTTTCGGCACGGATGCTGCCGCCATGGGCCTGCAGGATGCTGCGGCAGATCGACAGGCCAAGGCCGGTGCCCGCCACCTGCCGATCGCTGGCCTTGACGCGATAGAACATGTCGAACACCTGTTCAAGCTGACCCATTGGAATGCCGCTGCCCTGGTCGGTCACTTCGGCAACAAGCCCATCGCCGTTGCGCGATAGCCGCAGCGCTACCGGGCTGCCCTTGGGCGAATACTTGGCGGCATTATCCAGCAGGTTGATCAGCACCTGTTCGATCAGGATGTAATCAACCCGCAGCAGCGGCAGACCGGGCTCGATCTGGATGGCAATCTCATGCCCGGCCGTGAGGCCCGCCGCGCGCTTCACGGCAGTTGCCACCAGTTCCTCAGGGTCGACCCAGTCAAGCTTGGGCTGCATCGCGCCAGCTTCGATGCGGGTCATGTCGAGCAGGTTGCCGACAAAGCGGTTCAGCCGTTCGGCCTCATCACGCACGGTTTGCATCAGGTCCTGGCGGCCCTTGGCATCGATGCGGTCGCCGAAATTCATCAGGCTGGAAATACCGCCGATGATCGAGGCCAGCGGTGTGCGCAGGTCATGGCTGATCGAGGAGAGCAGGGCGGAGCGCAGCTTCTCGGTTTCGGCGGCGACGCGCGCCTCCGCCACATCGCGATTGAGCAGGCTGCGTTCGATGGCAAGGGCGGCCTGGTTGGCCAGCGCATCCAGCAACCGGCGTTCGTCGGGCCCGAGGGGCGGTCGCTGGTCAGCAAAGCGGATGCCGAGTGCGCCAAGCCGACGCTCGGCGGTGCGCAAGGGCAGGAACAGCCAGTCGGAAGCCGGCAGCGTGCCGGTGCCATGGCCGGCCGGTTCGCCCTTCTCCCAGGCCCAGTCGGCGGCGGCCCTGGCGCGCTCATCGATCTGGTCTTCCGGCGGATAGGCGGCGCGGATGCTCAAATGCCCTGCCAGGTCCTGATGGCCCGGCATCAGCACCAGGGACTGCGCCTTGGCAATGGCGGCAACGTGATGCACCACGGTCCAGAGAATATCATCCTCGGTTGCTGCGCTGGTGACGCGCCGGCTGAAATCATAAAGCGCGGCGGTGCGGCTCTCGCGCGTGCGCGCCGCTTCCGCCTGGGCACGTATGCGGGCGGTCAGGTTGCTGGTCACCAGCGCCACGGCCAGGAAGACGAAGAAAGTGTGGATATTCTCCAGGTTATTGATGGTGAAGGTGTAGAGCGGCGGCAGGAAAAGAAAGTTGTAGCCGAGCACGCAGATTACCGAGCTCAGCACTGCCGCCGCATGGCCATGGCGCAGGGAACTGAGCAGCACCGCCACCAGGATGAACAGCGGGATGCTGGAGGGCGGCAGCCAGGGTTCCGCCAGCTTGACGGCGAGCAATCCGAACAGCGACAACAGTGCTGCCGGCGCCAAGCCGTCCAGCCGCATGTCGGCCAGCCTTGCCCGGGTCACCTCCCACCAGTTCTCCGGCTCCGACTGGCCGGTGACGACATGGATGTTGATGCCTTCGCCGAGTTCCACCAGCCGGTCGGTGAGCGTGCCGCGCAGGCGGTTAAGCAGCCGGCTGCGGTGGCTGCGCGCCACCACGATATCGGTGACGTTGCGCAGCCTGGCTTGGCGGATGATCTCGGCGGGTACGTTACTGGCCGCGACAGTCACCACCTCGGCACCAAATTCTTCTGCAAGTGTCAGTGCGCGATTGATCTGGCTCTTTTCCTCATCCGAAAGCCGGTCATGCGCCGGGGTTTCGACATAGAGCGCGATCCAGGGGCCGCGACGGCGCTCGGCGACGCGGCGCGCGCTGCGCACCAGGCGTGGCAGCAACGGGCTCGGGCTGATGCAGACCATGATGCGGTCCCGCGTCGGCCATGGTCCTGCAATCGCATGAGATTGCATATACGACAGCATCTGGCCATCCACCTGATCCGCCGCCTTGCGCAAAGCCAGTTCGCGCAAAGCCGTCAGGTTGCCGGGCGCGAAGAAATGGTGCACCGCGCGCGCCGCCTGCTCGGGCACATAGACCTTGCCTTCCTGCAGCCGCTTGATCAGTTCCTCCGGCGGCAGATCCACCACTTCGATACTGTCGGCATTGCCGAGCACGGCATCCGGCACTGTCTCGCGCACCTTCACGCGGGTGATCTGCGCCACCACGTCGTTCAGGCTTTCCAGATGCTGAATGTTCAGCGTGGTGTAAACGTCGATACCGGCGGCACGGATTTCTTCGATATCCTGATAGCGTTTTTCGTGCCGGCTGCCCGGCACGTTGGAATGCGCCAGTTCGTCGATGAGCACCAGTTGCGGTCGCCGCCGCAGCACTTCATCGAGATCGAGTTCGTTGAACACCCGGTCACGGTAGTCGACGCGGCGCAGCGGCAATTGCTCCAGGCCACGCAGCAGGAAGGCGGTTTCCTCACGCCCATGGGTCTCCACCACGCCGACCACCACGTCGATGCCTTCGCGCTGGCGGGCATGGGCGGTTTCCAGCATGGCGTAGGTCTTGCCGACGCCAGGCGCGGCCCCCAGGAACACGCTGAGACGACCGCGCTTTTCCTGCGCGGCCGTCTGCAGCAAGGCCTCCGGCGAGGGCCGCCGGTCGCTATCGGTTGGTGGGTCTGCCATGCCAGGCGTTATTGCAAGCGGGTGTCATTGAAGCGGCTTGATCTTATCCAGTGCCAGGTTCAGCGTCAGCACGTTCACGCCTGGCTGGCCCAGAAAGGCCAGGACGGGGCGTTCGGTATGCTGCTCCACCAGCGGCTGCAACTCCACCAGCGCCATGCCGCGGGCGGCGGCGACACGCGGCATCTGGCGTGCCGCATTGGCCGGCGAGATATGCGGGTCGAGGCCGCTGCCCGAGGCGGTGACGGCATCCATGGGAACGGCAGCCGTGCCATCGCGGCCCCTGTAAGTGGCAATATCGCTGGTGGTGCGTTCCACCAGCGCCTTGGCCGTGGGGGCAAGATTCGAGCCGCTAGAAGATGTGGCGTCGTAGCCTTCCTTGCCGGCGGCCGAGGGGCGGGGCTGGAAATATTCCGGCTTGGAGAAATTCTGCCCGATCAGGTGGGAGCCGACGATACGGCCATCCTGCTCGATCAGGCTGCCCTGGGCCTGGCGCGGGAAAAGCCTTTGGCCGAGGCCGGTGACAACAAGCGGGTAGAGCAGCCCGGTGATCACCGTGAGTGTGACGAGCAGGACCAGGGCGGGGCGGAGATGCGACAGCATGATGGTATTCCTTTAAGCGAGATGCAGGGCGGCCACGGCCAGATCAATGACCTTGATGCCGAGAAAGGGCAGCAGCACACCGCCCAGGCCATAGACCAGCAGGTTGCGGCGCAGCAGGCTGGCGGCCGGCAGCGGCTGGTAGCGCACACCGCGCAAGGCCAGCGGAATCAGCGCAATGATGATCAGGGCGTTGAAGATCACCGCCGAAAGGATGGCGCTCTGTGGCGAGGTGAGCTGCATTACGTTCAGCGTGCCGAGCTGCGGGTAGGTGGCCGCGAACAACGCCGGGATGATGGCGAAATACTTTGCCACGTCATTGGCCAGGCTGAAGGTGGTGAGCGAACCGCGGCTGATCAGCAATTGCTTGCCGATCATCACCACCTCGATCAACTTGGTCGGGTTGCTGTCGAGGTCCACCATGTTGCCGGCCTCGCGCGCGGCGGCGGTGCCTATATTCATCGCGAGGCCAACATCGGCCTGGGCCAGCGCCGGTGCATCGTTGGTGCCATCGCCGCACATCGCCACCAGCTTGCCCTGGGCCTGCTCGGTGCGGATCAGGGCCAGCTTCTTCTCCGGCGTGGCTTCCGCGATGAAGTCGTCGACGCCGGCCTCGGCGGCAATGGCAGCGGCGGTGAGCGGGTTGTCGCCGGTCACCATCACGGTGCGGATGCCCATGCGGCGCAATTCGGCAAAGCGTTCGCGGATGCCGCTTTTCACCACGTCCTTGAGATGGATCACGCCCAGGGGACGGCGATCCACCGCCACCAGCAGCGGCGTGCCGCCGGATTTGGCGATGCGCTCAACGATCAGGCCAAGATCGGCCGGGGCATTGCCGCCGCAATAGCGCAGCACAGCATCGCTGGCGCCCTTGCGGATTTCTTTCGCGCCGAGGTCAAGGCCGCTCATGCGGGTCTGCGCCGAAAAGGCGATGAAGTGGCCCATGGCGGCCTGCGGCACAGCATTGCCGAGGCTGTATTTTTCCACCGCCAGCGCGACGATGGACTTGCCTTCCGGGGTATCGTCCGCCACCGAGGCGAGCAAGGCGGCTTCTGCCAGGTCGCGTTCCGTCACGCCCGGCAGGGAGATGAAGGCGGCAGCCATGCGGTTGCCATGGGTAATGGTGCCGGTCTTGTCCAGCAGCAGGGTATCGACATCGCCGGCGGCTTCCACGGCGCGGCCGGACTTGGCGATCACGTTGTGGCGGATCAGGCGGTCCATGCCGGCGATGCCGATGGCCGACAGCAGGCCGCCGATGGTGGTGGGGATCAGCGTCACCAGCAGGGCGATCAGGTAGACCACCGGCACAGGCATGCCGGAATAGATCGCCAGCGCCTCCAGGCTGCCGGTGGTAACCAGGAAGATCAGGGTCATGCCGACCAGCAGCACGGTCAGCGCGATCTCGTTCGGCGTTTTCTGCCGCTTGGCGCCTTCCACCAAGCCGATCATGCGATCGAGGAAGCTTTCGCCGGGATTGACGGTGATGCGGATCTTGATCCAATCCGACAGCACGCGGGTGCCGCCGGTAACACCGGAACGGTCGCCGCCGGATTCCCTTATCACCGGCGCGGATTCGCCGGTGATGGCGGATTCATCCACCGAGGCGATGCCCTCGATCACGTCACCATCGCCGGGCACCGGATCACCGGCCTGCACCAGCACGACATCGCCGACGCGCAAGCTCGTGGCCGGCACCAGTGTTGTGGCGCCATCGCTGCCGAGCTTGAGCGCCATCGCCTCGGTCTTGCCGCGCCGCAGGCTATCGGCCTGGGCTCTGCCGCGCCCCTCGGCCAGCGCTTCGGCGAAATTGCCGAATAGTACGGTGAACCACAGCCAGGCGGCGATCTGGCCGAGCAGGGCGGCTTCGCCGCCGGTAAGCAGATCGCGCAGGAACAGCAGCGTGGCGACCAGGGCCACGGCGGCGGTGACGAACATCACTGGATTGCGCCAGAGATGGCGCGGGTCCAGCTTGGCGACGGCTTGCGTCATGGCCGGCAAAGCCAGGGCCGGATCGAACAGCGCCGGCGCGCCGATGCTACGTTTGCTCATGATGCTTTACTCCTCAGAAGACCCGATGCTTAGAAGCTCTGGCCGGCGGCGAGCAGCAGATGCTCGGCAATCGGCCCCAGCGCCAGGGCGGGGAAGAAGGTGAGGCCGCCGACGATCAGGATGGTGCCGGCCAGCAGCAGCACGAATAGCGCGCCATGGGTCGGGAAACTGCCGCTGGAGGCAGGCACGGCGGGCTTCGCCGCCAGGCCGCCAGCCAGTGCCAGCACCGGCACGATCATGGCGAAGCGGCCGAGCAGCATCGCGATGCCTAGGGCCGTGTTGTAGAAGGGCGAATTGGCGGTAAGGCCGGCGAAGGCGCTGCCATTGTTGCCGGCGGCCGAGGTGAAGGCATACAGCGCCTCGCTCAGGCCATGCGGGCCCGCCGACATCAGGCCGGCAAGCCCGGCCTCGGTGACGAGCGCGACGGCGGTGCCAACCAGGATCACGATGGGCGAAATCAGGATCGCCAGCACCGCCAGCTTGGCTTCGCGCGCCTCGATCTTCTTGCCGAGATATTCCGGGCTGCGGCCCACCATCAGGCCGGCGATGAACAGCGTCGCGACGATGAACAGCAGGATGCCGTAGAAGCCGGCGCCAACACCGCCGACGATGACTTCGCCGAGCATGATGTTGAGCAGCGGCACCAGGCCACCGAGCGGCAGGAAGCTGGAATGCATGGCATTCACTGCACCGCAGGAGGCAGCGGTGGTGATCACTGCAAACAAAGCCGAACTGAAGCTGCCGAAGCGCACTTCCTTGCCTTCCATGTTGCCCAAGGCAGGATCGGCGCCAAGCGCAGTCAGCAGCGGATTGCCCTGGGTTTCGGCATAGCCAGCCGCCAGTGTGCCAAGCACGAACAGCAGCAGCATGGTGGCGAGGATCGCCCAGCCATGGCGCTGGTCGCCGACCATGCGGCCGAACACATTGGTCAGGCCCGCACCGATCAGGAAGATCAGCAGCATCTGCACGAAGTTGCTCAAGGCGGTCGGGTTCTCAAAAGGATGCGCCGCATTGGCATTGAAGAAGCCGCCGCCATTGGTGCCGAGCATCTTGATCGCCACCTGGGAGGCCACCGGCCCCTGGGCGATCACCTGTTCGGCGCCTTCCAGCGTCTTGGCCACCGTGTAGGGGGCGAAATTCTGCGGTATGCCCTGCCAGATCAGGAACACAGCCACCAGCACCGCAATGGGCAGCAGCAGGCCAAGCGTGGCGCGGGTCAGATCGGTCCAGAAATTGCCGAGCGTGCGGGCGGATCGGCGCGCGAAGGCACGGATCGCCGCCAGCGCGATGGCGATGCCGGTGGCTGCCGATAGGAAATTCTGTACCGTCAGAGCAACCATCTGGCTGAAATAGCTCATGGTGCTTTCGCCGCCATAGGATTGCCAGTTGGTGTTGGTGACGAAGCTCACCGCCGTATTGAAGGCGAGATCCGGGCTCAAAGCGGGCAGATCCTGCGGGTTCAGTGGCAGCAGATGCTGCAGCCGCAATACCGCGAACAGCACGGCATAGCCGAGGAAATTGAACAGCAGCAAGGCGATGCAATAGGCAGACCAATGCTGCTCGCGGTCCTCGCGGATCGCAGCCAGCGCATAGAGCGGGCGCTCGACAGGTTTCAGCCAGCCAATCTCGCCGCTGAACAGCTTTGTCATATAGCGTCCGAGCAGCGGCGTCAGCGCCAGCAGCAGGGCCAGGTAGAGGGCAAGCTGGAGATAGTCGTTCTGGGTCATGGCACAGCTTCAGAAACGTTCGGGGCGCAGCAGCGCGTAGACGAGATAGATCGCCAGCAGCAGCGCGATGCCGCCGCCAAGAATGAAGTCGAAGGTCATGGCTGGAATCCTAGAAGGCAGGCCTAGAGGCGCTCGCAGAGCAGGGTGTAGGCGATGAAGCCGGCGAAGAACGCGGCGCCGAGGCCGAAATAGAGCAGGTCGGGCATGGAGGGCTCCTTTGCGAGAGGCAGCTTTACGCCCCTCCTGCATCAGGAAGCCATGCGGCATCCGGGCTGCCGCCATAAGGGAACCATAAAGGTCCCGCCCTGGGCTGGAGCGGGCCGCGCCAGCATGGCCCGGGTGCGGCATTCACATGTCGCTGGGTGTAAATGTGAATTATATCAAATGCTTATGATATTCACGATGGCCCTGGAATTGCTGCATCTTTTATAATGCATGGAGGTTTATGCATTTCTCGCCACAGCAAACCCATGGTCATGTTAGACAATCTATAAGTTAGTTTTAAGATTGGGTAATCTAGGCTGGAATGCTGATCTGTGCTGTCTACTGCTGCTGGTATTGACCGGGTGGTGAGAGGCCGACGTGTCGGAAGGATTCACACAGGGATTGAGCGGTGAAAAGCAAGGCTTCTGGCGCTTCGTACAACGCCAGTTGCGGCATTCCCTAGCTGCGTCCACGGCGGCGATATTCGGTGTTGCCGCTTCGGTAGGTATTTTCCTTTTCAGCAAACACATTGATGACCAGCGCATCTACACTGCGCTGGAATTCCGCGCCGAGTGGCGAGCTAAGGACATTGAGTCGAAGATACGTCTGGCGGCATCCCCCGTGGCGGCCACGGCGGCTTTCGTGGCCTCGCAGGAATTCCTCTTCCCTGGCGAATACAGCAATTTCGTTGGCCGCCTGGTCGGCACCAAGTCCAGCATGCGGGCATTGAGTTGGGCACCGCTCGTGAAGCACAACGAACGGGCCAGTTTTGAGCGCGTCATGTCGCAGACCATCGGGGTATCTTATGCGATCCGCGATGTTTCTATTGCCGGCACCCTGCTGCCAGCCGCCGAGTGGCCGGAATATGCCCCCATCGCCTATACCGAACTGTTTGAAGAGCATGCCCAGCTCTATGGTTATGACTTGCTGCACGATGCTGTGCGCGGTGCGCTGCTGCAGGAGGCGCGCAACACTGGCCAGATGATGGCTACGCCGGCCTGGCAGCCGGCAATGCAGTCGATTGGCGAACCGATGCGGCAACTGATCGCACCGGTCTTCACGTCGACCAAGACGCCAGACGCTGGCAGCCTTGGCAATGCCAGCCGTGGTGAACTGCGCGGTTTCGTTGTCGGCCATTCGCGCATCGCCGCGATCCTGGAACACGCCATCGCCGATACGCCGGAAATCGTTGAATACATTCGCTTCTATACCAATGACGCGAAGGCCGAAGGCATAGGCAAGCTGGTGGCGCTCTATGACCCTGGAGCGAAACAGATCGTGGTGCGCGAGATAGAAAGCTGGCTGCCGCCGCAGGACGCGATGGAGTTCAAGGCTGATTTTGATGATTTCGGCCAGCGCTGGACGCTGGCTTTCGCTTTCCCGGCACCGGTAGCTGGTGCCTTACGGTCCAACCTGCCTTGGGTTTCCGGATTGCTGACCCTGCTGCTGACCGCAATCCTCACGCTGTATTTCATGTACCAGAAGGCACTGCATGAACATATTGCGCAGGCAGTGCAGATGCGTACTCAGGAATTGAGTGAAGCGAATGCGACTCTGGCAGAGGAGGTGGAGGAGCGTAGCAAGGCGGAAAGGATTCTACGGCAACAGGCACGCACCACTGAAACCGCTCTTGCAGCCTTGCCGGTGGCGATCATTTTCATAGACACCCGACGGCGTATCCGTTTCTGGAGTAAAACGGCGGAGCGCATTTTCGGCTATAGCGCCAAGGAGGTAATGGGCCGGCCCTATAATCTGTCGATGCCAGACAGCGCCGAGGAGGCGCATAGCTACTTTAGCCGCGTCGAACAGGGTGAGGTGCTGCACAATATGGAGATTCTGTGCCACCACCGCGATGGTCGCCAGCTCAATGTCAGCTTTTCCGGTGCACCGCTTTATGAGGATGATGTGCTGATCGGCACGCTTGGTGTGATGGAAGATGTTTCGCAGCGGCGGCAGACCGAGATTCAGCTTTTCCAAGCACAAAAGATGGAATCGCTCGGCCAACTTACGGGCGGCCTGGCACATGATTTCAACAACCTGCTGCTGATCGTGATGGGTAATACGCAGTTGCTGCGCGATATGCGTGCGAATGACCAAACGGTGCAGCAGTTTGGCGGCGAGATCATGGCGGCGGCTGAACGTGGTGCCGAACTGGTCCGCAGCATGCTGGCCTTTGCGCGACGCCAGCCGCTGCGGCCGCGCCCGGTGGATTTCAACACAACGATATCGGCAACCACGCGTATGCTGCGTCATGTGTTGGGCGAACGGATCGAGGTTGTCCTGTCGCTTGAACCAGATAGCTGGATGGTCAATGTCGACCCGACGCAGCTTGAGGCATCGCTGGCCAATCTGGCGACCAATGCGCGCGATGCCATGCCGCGTGGCGGACGCCTGAATATCCGTACCCAGCGCCGGCGTCTCGACCGCGACTATGCGTCTCAGCATTCGGATGTGTCGGAAGGCGACTACATGATGCTGGAGGTTAGCGACACCGGCATGGGCATGGCGCCGGACTTGATGAAGCGCATCTTCGAGCCGTTCTTCACCACCAAGGAAGCAGGTCGCGGCTCAGGCTTGGGCTTGAGTATGGTGTTCGGCTTCATCAAGCAGTCCGGCGGGCATCTGAATGTCTACAGCGAGCCGGGTGTTGGTACCACGTTCCGGCTCTATCTGCCGCGCCATATGGGCGAGCAGGAAACGGTCGCGCCGGTCGATGACGTGATCGTGCCAGGTCTGCAGGAAACCGTGCTGGCAGTGGAGGACGATCCGGCCATCCGTAAGCTTGTCGAGCGCGAACTGGAGATGCTTGGCTATCATTGCATCATTGCCGAGAATGCTGCCATCGCACTGGAGGTGCTGGAATCCGGCAAGGCCATTGATCTGCTGTTCTCCGATGTGGTGATGGCCGGCAAGCTCGATGGTCTGGAACTGGCGCATATCGTGCGTAAACGCTGGCCTCAGATTGGCATCGTGCTGACCTCCGGCTTCTCCGATACCAATATTGGCAATGATGGCCAGGTGGCGCATGATTTCCGCCTGCTGAGCAAGCCCTATCGGCGGCAGGAATTGGCCCAGATGCTGCGCGCCGCATTACAGGAGGTCAACCGTGCCAAGGCGGCACCGAAGTAGGATGATTGCCAGACTGCTGGCGGTGTTTGTCAGCCAGACGCAGCGCCAAAAGGTAATGCTTGCATCATCACAGGACGGCTGATCACCGATTGCACCATTGGGCGCTGCTGTCGATGCAGGCTACACCGTGCGGCGCTGGAGATTGCGCAGCCGGGCAAGCAGTTCCCGCAGATCGAAGGGCTTAGCCAGGTAGTCGTCGGCGCCGAATTCAAGGCCTGGCGCCTTGCCCTCTATGTCGCCTTGGCCTGTCAGCATCATAACCGGTATCTGGCTGCGTGCCCGCAACCAGCGCAGCGCGCCCCAGCCATCGCCATCGGGCAGCATCATGTCCAGGATCATCAGGTCTGGGGCGGCGGCGCTAAAGGCATCCTGCATCGCCTTGACGCTGCCGGCGACGCGCACGGCATATCCCTCGCTATCCAGATAGATGGCGAGCAAACGGGCGATGGCGGCGTCGTCCTCAGTAATAAGCAGGTCGAGCTTCTTCATTCAGGCTGCGCTCGAGTCAAATATTTGTGGGCAAATTACCTTCTGCGGAGGCAACGGTATTAGCAGGACAGCGCCGCAATCTTTTGTCGGCGGAAAGAAACATTCGCAAAGCATGCTAGTTGATCTTTCCAGTCTTAACAATCCAGCAATGTTTTATGCTGAAATGAGCGGCAAATTAAGGCTTGCCCATCAAAATGCCGGTGGATGGCGGTGCCTCGCTGCATGGAGGCCGCGATTTAAGCGCCGCCCTCACTGTTCCGCGCTGATGCTTGCGGACTGATTATTTCAGGCGGCCAGCGGCAATGGCGTGTTCGACGCAGTTGGTCACATGCTCGAACAGCGTCTGCTGTGCGCGCGGAATATCCTGCTTCAAGGCGCAGTCCAGCAATGTCTCATGCTGGTGCACCGGCTCGTCGCCGCGGTAATCCAGCACGATCATCTGGTAGCGGAAATATTTGTCGAAGGCAGCGGCATGCGCTTCCATCAGGGTGTGCGAGCCGCAATTCGAAATCAGGGCGCGGTGGAATTCGCTGTCATAGCGTTTCCACTGCTCCGCCGTGCTGTTCTCGCCATGCAGGTTGCGCTCGGTCTGCGCCAGCTTGTGATGCGCCGAGACCACGCGGCCTTCCCATTCCACATCGGCCCTGGCGAAGGATAGCTGGATGGCATGGGTTTCCAGCAGCAGGCGCAGGTCGGCGATTTCGCGCAGGTCGTCGATGGAGGCCGGCGCCACCTCGAAGCCGCGATGGCCTTCCGCCACCACCAGGCCTTCCGCGGAGAGCCGGCAGAGGATTTCGCGCAGCGTGCTGACGCTGATGCCATAGGCTTCCTTCAGCGCCTCCAGCTTCAGCTTCTGCTCCGGCTTGTAGCGGTTGAGAATGATATCGGTGCGGAGGCGGCGATAGCCGTCCTCACCGATCGTCTGCATGGCGTCCAGGCGCTGAATCAAGCTCATAGCCAGTCTTCTTACCGCAACTCCCCCGAGTCGTACGAGGGATCTCACATTCTTGCGCAGTGTAAATATCATCCAGTAAAATAGAAATCATCATATAAAAACTAAAACAAATGTTGACTATGAATTGACCATATGGTCTACGGATGGCCGATAAAGCTGGCCGGGAAAGCCCCGCCATTATCGCCTAGGGGAGAGAAACATATGAAAATTCAGTCACTTATCCTGTCCGCACTGGCTGTGGCGCTGTTCGCTGCGCCGGCCGCCGAGGCCCAGATCCAGGAGCGGACCATCCGCTGGGGCCATCTCAACAACACCGACCACCCGATCAGCTTCGGCGTGCAGAAGACTGCGGAAATCCTGGCCGCCAAGAGCGGTGGCAAGATGAAGATCCGCGAATTCGCTGCCTCCCAGCCCGGCAACGAGATGCAGATGCAGTCCGCTGTGCGCGGCGGCACCCAGGAGATGCTGTCGGCTTCCACCACTTCGCTGGCCGGCGTGATCAAGGAACTCGGCCTGCTCGATTTCCCCTTCCTTGCCAGCACGCCGAACCAGGCCGATGCCCTGGTGGCGGGCCCGTTCGGCCAGGCCCTGCTCGACATGCTGCCGGAGAAGGACATGATCGGGCTCGGTTTCTGGGGCCTGGGCTTCCGCAATGCCACCAACAGCACGCGCCCGATCACCAAGGTGGAGGATTTCCGCGGCCTCAAGCTGCGCGTCATCCCGAACCCGGTCTATCTCGAAACCTTCAAGGCCTTCGGCGCCAACCCGGTGCCGCTGAATTTCGCCGAACTCTACACGGCGCTGGAAACCAAGACCGTGGACGGCCAGGAGAATCCCTATTCGGTGATCCTGTCGAACAAGTTCTTCGAGGTGCAGAAATTCGTCTCGGCGACCAACCACACCTATACGCAGAACGTCATCACCGTCAGCAAGAAAGTCTGGGATCGCTTCTCGGCCGATGAACAGAAGCTGCTGCGTGAGGCGTTTGCCGAAAGCCATGCCTATCAGCGCGAACAGACCAAACTGGCTGCCGACAAGGCTTTGGGCGAATTGAAGGCCAAGGGCATGCAGTTCAACGAGATCGCGCCGGCGGAATATGCCCGCCTGCAGGAAACCGTGAAGCCGGTGACGGAGAAGTTCGCCGCCGAGATGAATCCGGCCATCGTCAAGCTGTTCAACAGCGAACTCGAGCGCATCCGGAAGCTGAACTAAGCCTTGTTGCGGATGGGGTAGCCAGGCCATGGCCAAGCTGATCGACTATTACTGCCTCGCGCTGAAATACGTGATTGCGCTGTTTCTTGCGGTGATGGTGGTGCTGGTGTTCGGCAATGTCGTGCTGCGCTACGGCTTCAATTCCGGCATCACCTTTGCCGAGGAATTGTCCCGCTGGCTCATGGTCTGGCTCACCTTCCTGGGTGCCGTCGTGGCACTCCGGGAACGCGGCCATCTCGGCGTGGATACCCTGATCCTGCTGCTGCCGCCGCTGGGCAAGCGCCTCTGCTTTGTCGTCAGCTACAGCCTGATGCTCTATGCCGACTGGCTGCTGCTCTCGGGCAGTTGGACGCAGGTGCTGATTACCGCCGGCGACCGCGCCCCCGCCACCAGTCTCTCGGTCGGCCTTTTCTATGGCGCGGGTCTGGCTTTCGGCGCCTCGGCCGGCATCATCCTGGCCTATGACCTGGTGCGTTTCCTGCGCGGCGACCTGACCGACGATGAACTCGTTACGGTCCGGGAATCGGAAGAACAGTAGAACGCCATGACCATCGCGATTTTCACCTTCTCGCTGCTCGGCGCCATGGCGCTGGGCATGCCGATCGCCTTCGCCCTGCTGGTTTGCGGCGTGGCGCTGATGGTTCAGCTCGATATCTTCGATGCCCAGATCATCGCGCAGAATGTCATCAATGGTGCCGATAGCTTCCCGCTGATGGCAGTACCGTTCTTCATGCTGGCCGGCGAAGTGATGAATGCCGGTGGCCTGTCCAAGCGCATCGTCAATGTTGCCATGGCCTTTGTCGGCCATGTCCGTGGCGGGCTCGGCTATGTTGCCATTCTCGCGGCCTGCCTGCTTTCGGCCCTGTCCGGCTCAGCGGTGGCCGATGCGGCAGCGCTCTCGGCGCTGATGATTCCGATGATGGTGAAGGCCGGCCATGACAAGGCCACGGCCGGCGGCCTGATAGCGGCCTCCGGCATCATCGGTCCGGTGATCCCGCCCAGCATTGGCTTCGTCATCTTCGGCGTGGTCGGCGGCGTCTCGATCACCAAGCTGTTTCTCGCCGGCATCTTCCCTGGCTTGATGATCGGCCTGGCGCTCGGCGTCGCCTGGTGGTGGAAGGTGCGTGGCGAGAATATCGCAACACCGCCGCGGGCGCCGTGGCGCGAGAAAATCCGGGCGGTGATTGATGGATCCTGGGCACTCGGCCTGCCGCTGATCATTGTCTTCGGCCTGAAGTTTGGCGTTTTCACGCCCACCGAGGCGGCCGTTGTCGTTGCCGTCTATGCTCTGTTCGTTGCCACCTGCATCTATCGCGAATTGAAGCCGCGCGACATTCTCCCGGTTTTTATCCGTGCAGCCTATACCACGGCCGTGATCATGTTCCTGGTCGCCGCCGCGCTGGTCTCCTCCTGGCTGATCACGGTGTCGGAAATCTCGGCGCAGATCGTCGATATACTGCGGCCCTTCATGGGCAATCAGACCCTGTTGCTGATCGCCATCATGGTGGTGGTGGTGATCGTCGGCACGGCGCTGGACATGACCCCCACCATCCTGATCCTGACACCGATCCTGATGCCGATCATCAAGCAGGCGGGCATTGATCCGGTCTATTTCGGCGTCCTGTTCATCATCAACAATTCCATCGGCCTGATCACGCCGCCGGTTGGCGTGGTGCTGAACGTGGTGGCCGGTGTTGCCCGGATTCCGATGGCCGAGCTGATCAAGGCCGCCTGGCCGTTCCTGTGGGCCGAACTGGTGGTGCTGTTCCTGATGGTGCTGTTTCCAGCCCTGGTCATGGTGCCCGCCAAATGGTTCAGTTAGCAGGCCGCATCCAAATGTTTCCTGGTGATCACCCATGACCGTCCGACTACTGATTATCAACGGCCCCAACCTGAACCTGCTCGGCGTGCGCGAACCGCATATCTATGGCCATACCACGCTGGCTGAAATCCAGGGCTATTGCGCGGATTTCGCCACGCGCATGAAGGTCGAACTGGATTTCCGGCAATCGAACCATGAAGGCGAGATCGTCGACATGATCCAGCAGGCACGTGGCAGCGCCGATGCCATTGTGATCAATCCGGCGGGCTACTCCTTTACCTCGGTCGCGATCTACGACGCCTTGAAGATATTCGAAGGGCCGGTGATCGAGGTGCATATCTCGAATATCCATGCCCGCGACGAGATGCACCGCCATTCCAAGCTGTCTGCGGCGGCTTCGGGTGTGATCTGCGGGCTTGGCCCCTTTGGCTATATTGTTGGCATGCAGGCAGCTTTGTCGATGTTGAACAAGCTGCCGGCGGATTTCCCAGCCGCGCTGCCACGCAAGAAGAAGTAGAGGAACAGGATGCTCGGCAGCGGATTTCTGGCGATCTGGAGCGATGTAGCGCCCGAGCTTGAAACCGATTACCTGCATTGGCTGACCCGTGAACACACGGCGGAACGCATGGGCGTGCAGGGCTTCATTGCCGTGCGGGTATTCCGCGCCCTGCTTCCGGCTATCAACCGCTTCCTCATCGTCTATGAACTGGAGACGCCGGAGGCTCTGGACGGGCAGCCTTATCTCGACCGCCTCAATAACCCGACGCCCTGGTCGCAGCGGATCATGCCGATCCTGCAGAATTTCGCGCGTGGCGGCGGAGAGCGACGCCTGTCGCGTGGCGAAGGCCAAGGCGGCTTCCTTGCCGCCCTGCCGCTTGAGCGTGCGCCGCAGGATGCGGATGCCCTGCTGGATGAACTGGCGGCTACGGATCGCATCGCTGCCGTTCACTTGCTCGTCACCGATCAGGTGCGCACGTCCATTCAGACCAACGAGAAGCAACTGCGCGAGCGGGACCGTAGTTTTGCCGCCCTGTTGCTGATCGAGGGCTTGGATCAGGCTGCCCTGCACAATGCCACTGCCCGGCATGCCGACCCGTTGCAGCATGCGGGTGCGGCAGCGCAGCAACCACTCTACTCTTTCATGTTCGCCCTGAACGGCCGCCGCTGGCCGTGAGGCTTCACCGATAAGGATTTCAGGCCATGAGTCGCAAGCTGCGCTTCGGTGTTCTGGGCGGCGCGAATATCGCGCGGATGTTCGTTGCCGGCTGTGCGCCGTCTGAGCATGTTGAAATCATCGCGATTGCCAGCCGCGACCAGAGCCGCGCCGACGCCATGGCCAGGGAACTCGGTATCAAGCGCGCACTGGGCTCCTACGAGGCGTTGCTGGCCGATCCGGAAATCGACGCGATCTATCTGCCGCTGCCGAATTCGCTGCATGCGCCCTGGGCGATCAAGGCGACGGAAGCCGGCAAGCATGTGCTATGCGAAAAGCCACTGGCGATGAATGCCGCTGAAGTCGCGGCGATGTTCGCCGCTGCCGACCGCCACGGCGTGATCCTGCGCGAAGGCTATCCCTATATGGCGCAACCGCAGACGATTACATTGTGGCAGATGCTGCACGAGGGCGCTATCGGCCAGTTGAAGCTGATCCGCTCCACCTTTTCGGTGTTGTTCAAGGATCCGGCCAATATCCGCCTGATGCCCGATCTGGGCGGTGGCGCCCTGTATGATGCCGGCAGCTATGCCGCCAGCCTGATCCGGCTTGCCGCCGGCCGGCGCCCGCTGCGCGTGCAGGCCACCTGGCAGGTGGATGGCAATGGCGTGGATGTCACCACACTGGCCAATATCGATTTCGGCAGCGGCTTGTTCGCGCAGCTTTCCTGCAGTTTCGATGCAGCGTATTTCCGCAGTGCCTCGATTGCCGGCGAAAGCGGCATCATCGAAACCAATTACCTGAACCATCCACCGATGGGGGGGCCGCCGCTGTTGCAGATCCGGCGCGGCACCACGCTTGCCTTGCCGCTGGAGCCGCTGGCTGTCCCTGATGGCAACGGCTTCCGCCTGGAGGCCGAGGAATTTGCCAGCCTGGTGGCAGGCAAGGGCGGCTGGCATGGCGCCTCGCCGGCAGAATCCCTCGATATTGCCCTGATTCTCGATGCGATCCGGGCCAGCGCACCGAGCGGCGCCTGGGTGGCGCTCAGCCCGTCCTAGCCTTTACGAACTCGACTTGATCAGGCGGCGGCAGGACGCCTCGCAATGCTCGCGGCAGAGCCGCGCCACCAGATCGCCATCGCCAGCCTTCAGCGCCTCGAACAGGTTGCGGTGGTCGTCCTGTGATTCCTCGAGCGACTGAATCCCTTCGCCCATGCGGATATAGGGATCAAGGCTGTCATGCACGCTGCTGAGCAGGCGGCAGAGATGAGCGCGCTGCGAGCTGGCGAAAAAGCGATGATGGAATAGCCGGTTCAGACGATAGAATTCCGCTGCATCCAGCGGTTCGCGGAATGCTGCGGCATCAAGCCGTTCCAGGATTTCACCGACTTCGGCGATATCCTTTTCGGTTCTGTTGACGGCCGCGAGATAGCCGGCGCGCGCCTCCATCATGGCGCGGATATCGAATAGTTCTTCGATCTCCTTGGTATCGAGCAGCGCAACGTAGTAGCCGCGCCGGGGGCGCAGCACGACAAGGCCTTCTGAATCTAGCTGGCGCAGGGCCTCGCGCAGCGGCAGGCGGCTGATGCCGAGTTCATTCGACAATTTCTCCTGCCGCAGCGGGGCGCCGGCTTGCAGCTTGCCGCTCAGGATTGCCTGTCGGAGATGCCTGTAGGCGTGCTCGGTAAGGCTGGTCGGTAATGGCGGGGGCGGCTCTTGGTCTCGGGTGAGAACTGCTGATTCCGACACCTGATTTATCCCTTAAAAAATTGGCGCTTGTAGATTGGATCCAATTTAGCTATAACCAATCCCGAAGTCAACGGGTAAAAGATTACCCAGTACAACTATCGAGGATTGTAATGGCCCTGTTCCTGAACGAGCATGACGTCGAAGAACTCCTGACGGTTACCGATTCCATGGACGTGCTTGAGGCGTCCATCCGGGAGCAGGGGCAGAAGATCGCGACCAACCGGCCGCGTCAGATCGTTGCCACCCCGAATGCCCAGCTTTCGGTGCTGCCGGCGGCGATCCCGAGCCTGGGCAGCCTGGGCTACAAGACCTACACCGTCGGCCCCGATGGCGTGCGCTTCTGGCTGCTGCTGTTCAAGGAAGACGGCGAACTGCATTGTCTGATGGAAGCCGAGCATATCGGCCTGATCCGCACCGGCGGCGCCTCCGGCATCGCCACCAAGTATATGAGCCGCGAGGACAGCAAGGTCGCCGGCATCCTGGGCACCGGCTATCAGGCGCCGAGCCAGCTTGAGGCCGTCTGCAAAGTACGCAAGATCGAGAAGGTGCTGGCCTACAGCCGCACCACGGAAAAGCTGCTCGAATTCTGCAAGGGCATGAGCAAGCATCTCGGCCTCCCGGTGGAACCGGCGAAGTCGGTCGAGGAAGTCGTGCGCAAGTCCGACGTGCTGTGCACCATCACCTCGTCCAAGGATCCCGTCGTTGATGGCTCCTGGGTGCCCGAGGGCCAGCATATCAACCTAGTGGGCGCCATGAAGCCGACCAGCCGCGAAATCGACACGCTGACCATCGAGCGTGCCGACCTGATCGCGGTCGATGATTGGCAGCAGAGCCATGTCGAGTCGGGCGAATTCATCAAGGCGGTCGAGGAAGGCCGCCTCGACTGGAACCGTATCCGAGAATTCAGCGATGTCGTCGCCGAAGCGCCGAAGCGCAAGCCGGGTTCGATCAGCCTGTTCAAATCCCATGGCGTCGGCCTCTGGGATATCGCCATGGCCTCGCTGGTTTATGACCGCGCGGTGAAGCGCGGCATGGGCGTTGAACTGCCGATCAAGCAGCAGACCAAGGCGCTGCGCCGTGGCCACTCGGACCAGGTCCGAGCTTGGGCCGCCAGCTAAGCCCTACCTGATTGCGGGGAAATACCGTTGATGGATGCCACCTCACTCTTCAAGACGCTTCGGACCATCATCACGTATCTGGTTTATACCGTGATGCTGACGCCGGTGGTCCTGGTGGTGTGGGCGGCATTCTTCGACAGTACCTTCATGTCGTTTCCGCCGCCCGGCTACACGCTCAACTGGTTTGTGCGGGCGGCGGAGCACACCGCCTTCACCAGCGGCTTCAAGACCAGCATCAAGGTGGCACTGGCCGCCACCTTCCTGGGTGTGCTGACCGGCACCGCCGCCAGCCTGGTGATTATCCGCAGTGGCCTGCGCGGCATGAAGCTGCTGCAGGGCCTGCTACTCACGCCGATGATCGTGCCGAATATCGTGCTCGGCATTGCGCTCTATATCTTCTTCATCGCGGTGGCCAACTGGAGCGGCTTTGATCTCACGCAAGGGATCCTCGGCTTGGTGCTGGCGCATACGCTGCTCACCATTCCGTGGTCGGTGCGGCTGATATGCGCTAATCTCGTCGGCCTCAACCGCTCGATCGAAGAGGCGGCGGCCAATCTCGGAGCACCGCCGCTGGTGGTATTCTGGCGCATCACGCTGCCGATGATGCGCTCCGGCGTCATTGCCGCGGCGTTGTTCAGCTTCATCATCTCATTCGAAAATCTCGAAATATCGTTGCTGCTGGTACAGCCGGGTTCCACCACATTCCCGATTGCGCTGATGCAATATCTGGAATTCCAGATGGACCCAACCGTGGCGGCGGCCACGGCTGTGCAGGTAGCCGTTGTGGCGGCGGTGCTTCTGATTACCGATCGCTTCGTTAAATTGAGCCGGGTGGTATAATGGCGCGTCTTTCCATCGAAGAAGTATCCAAGCACTTCGACGCCAGCAGTGTTCCGGCGGTGGACCGCGTTTCGCTGCAGGTGGAAGGTGCGGAACTGGTCGCACTGCTTGGCCCCAGCGGCTGCGGCAAGACCACGTTGCTGCGCATGATCGCCGGTTTCATGCCGGTGACATCGGGTCGCATCCAGATTGCTGGCAAGGACGTCACCCATACGCCGCCGCACAAGCGCGATACCGGCATGGTGTTTCAGAGTTACGCGCTGTTTCCCCACATGACCGTGGCGGAGAACGTGGCTTTCGGCCTCGAGATGCGCAAAGTGTCGAAGGAAGATATGAAGGCGAAGGTGGCGGAAGCCCTGCGCCTGGTACGCCTCGACGGCTTTGCCGAACGCTATCCACGCCAGCTCTCCGGCGGCCAGCAGCAGCGCGTCGCCATCGCGCGTGCCCTGGCGGTGCGGCCGGGCGTGTTCCTGCTTGATGAGCCCCTGTCCAACCTGGATGCGAAGCTGCGCCAGAGCGTCGGTCTTGAGATCCGCGCCCTGCAGCAATCGCTCGGCCTGACCACGGTTTTCGTCACCCATGACCAGAACGAGGCGCTGGCGCTGGCTGATCGTCTGGTGCTGATGAATGGCGGCCGCGTCGAGCAGACCGGCTCGGCTACCGAACTCTACACCAATCCGAAGAATGTCTTCGTCGCCAGTTTCCTCGGCCATACCAACCTGATGCCGGGCAAGGTGGCAGAGAAGGGCCGCTTTATCGCCGATAGTGGCTTGGCAATCCAATGCGATACCGGTGTGTTCGATACCGGCAGCCGCGCAGTGCTATGCGTACGGCCGGAGAATATCGAGCTGACCGATGCAGCCGGCATTGCTGAAAACCACGTCTCGGGCCGGATCGAGCGCCTCACTTACCTCGGTTCGATCACCGAAATCGAAATACGCCCGCCGCAGCAGAGCCAGACAATCCTGGTGCATCTGCAAAACCGCGACAAGCCGAATGCCGGCCTGTCAGTCGGTGCCGATTGCAGCGTCGGCTGGAAGAGCACTGCAGCCAGATTGCTGCAAGAGAATTAACCAAGAAGCGAGAGACAGGAGAGCATCATGATCATTCAGACGCGTCGCAACTTCCTCAAGCTAACCGCTGGTTTGGGCGGCCTGGCCGCCACCGGTGCGTCCATGCCGGTCTTTGCCCAGGGCAAGCAAGTGGTGCTGGGCACCTGGGGTGGCGATTCTGAGCGCATTCTCCGCTCGTCCCTGGCCGTGAAGGCGAAGGAGCGTTACGGCATCGAGATCGTTTTCGATGTCGGCACCCCCACCGCCCGCAAGACCAAGCTGCTCGCCCAGGCCAGCCGCCCGCAGAACAGCATGGATATTCCGTGGCTGGTCGATGGTGACATGTACCAGATGAACCAGCAGAATATCCTGAAGCCGAACGATCCCTCGGCCATCCCGAACTACAACACGCTGTTCAAGGAATTCCAGACCGACTACAGCATCCCGAATTGTTACGGCGCCCTGGTGCTGGTCTACAACAAGAAGGTCACGCCGCTGAAGTCGATCAAGGATCTGTGGAAGAAGGAATATGCCGGCAAGATCGGATTCACGGATCTTTCCTACGACAAGATCATCCCGATGACCGCCATTGCTTTCGGCGGCAGCGTCAGCAACTACACCCCGGCCTACGATGCTCTGCTCGAACTCAAGAAGCAGGGTGTCCGCGTCTATCCGTCCAATGAAGCCGTCGGTGCCGCGCTGAAGAGCGAGGAAATCCTGGTGTCGCTGATGTGGAAGGGCCGCGCCTACCAGTGGGCCGAGCAGGGCGTGCCGCTGCTCAACACCACCCCGAGCGAAGGCGTCTATCCGACCTTCTTCGTCTTCGGTGTGACCCGCAATACCCGCGATCCGGATGCAGCCAACAAGGTGCTGGGCGCCGCCCTCGAGCCGGATGTGCAGCTTGCCGTGTCTGCCGCCATCGGCCAGGTGCCGACGGTCACCACCGCCAAGCTGCCGGCGGATATGGAAGAGAAGATCGGCTTCACCGAGGCTGACCGGGCCAAGTTCCACAAGCCCGATTATGCCTATGCCACGCTGAAGGCGACCGAAATCAGCGAATTCTGGAACCAGAAGTTCAAGGGCTGATAATGGCCGCTGCAACGACAACAAGGCACGGCCGGTCCTCGGCCGTGCTCTTGATGGGGCCGGGGCTGGTTGTCATGCTCCTGCTGCTGGTGCTGCCCTTGTTGACGCTGTTGCGATACAGCTTCAACAAGTTCACGCCAGGGCAGCTCATGTCCGAGGCCTTCATCCTCGACAATTACATCAAGTTCTTTGCCGAGCCGTATTTCCGCGAGGTGATGACTGGCACCTTCGGGCTGGCGGCGATCTGCACCGTCAGCAGCGTCGCGCTCGGCTATCCGGTCGCCTATATGCTGGCGCGCACCCATACACGCTGGAAAAGCGTGCTGATCATCCTGGTGCTGTTCCCGCTGTTGGTCGGCAATGTGGTGCGTGCGGCAGGCTGGACGATCTTTCTCAGCCGCGACGGATTGCTGAATCATCTGGTGATCAGTTTGGGTCTTTCGCCCGAACCGCTGCAATTCATGTATACCAACACGGCAGTGTTTGTCGGCCTCATGAGCGTGATGCTGCCCTTCGTCATCCTGACCTTGCTGGGTGTCCTGGAGGGGCTGGATTTCACGCTGTTCGATGCTGCCCGCAATCTCGGCGCCTCGCCGGCAACTGCTTTCCGACGCGTCATCCTGCCGCTGTCGATTCCGGGTGTTTCGGCCGCCTCCGTGCTGGTTTTCACTATCGGCATGAACTCCTATGCCACGCCGGTGCTGCTTGGCGGCGCTGAATTCCGCATGATGGCGCCCACGGTCTATCAGCAATTCGCGCTGGTGATGAACTGGCCGTTCGGCGCCGCCCTGGCCTTCATCCTGATCGCCGTCACCGGCGGCGCCTCGGTCCTGTCGAGCCTGTTCCTGGCGCGGCAGAATCGATTGCTGGGCCAGTGATGGCGGGTTGCGGGTTGCGCTACAATGCCGCCTTCGGGCGGCGAATCAGGGGATGATGCTGCGCCAGGGATGGCCTTCAGCATTCTATTGCGGCGCGTTGCCCTAGTTTGGGGCCAGGGAAACCCTGGGCCATGCCGGGGTAACAAGGAGCCTGATCATGCGTCTCACCGATTTCAACACCCTGACCTTCGACTGCTATGGCACCCTGATCGATTGGGAATCCGGCATGGTCGAGGCGCTCAAGCCGCTGACCACCAAGGTCAAGGCGCCGCTGAGTCGCAATGCGATTCTGGAAGCCCATGCCCGCCATGAATCGTCGCAGCAGCTTCACACGCCGACCAAGCGCTACAGCGAATTGCTCGCCATCGTCTATAAGCGTCTGGCCGAGGAATGGGGTGTACCGGCATCGGTGGAAGAATGCGTGCGCTACGGCCAGAGTGTGCGCAACTGGCCAGCTTTCCCCGATACCGCTGGCGCGCTGCAGTATCTGAAGAAATACTACAAGCTGGTGATTCTCTCCAATGTTGATAACGAGACTTTCAGCTACAGCAACCAGAAGCTCGGCGTCGAATTCGATGCCATCTACACTGCCGAGGATATTGGCTCCTACAAGCCGAGCCTGCGCAATTTCGACTACATGCTGGAAAAGCTCGCCGGCCTGGGTGTGACCAAGGACAAGATCCTGCACACCGCGGAAAGCATGTTTCATGACCACAAGCCGGCCAACCAGATGCAACTGGCTTCCTGCTGGATCTACCGCCGTCATAATGACGAAGGCTTTGGCGCCACCATGAATCCCGGCGATATGCCGAAATATGATTTCAGGTTCACCAGCATGGCCGATCTGGCCAAGGCGCATCAGGAGCAGTTGCGCGCCTGATCAGGCGGGATTGAACACGGCATGAATGGGCTGCCCAAACTCGATCGGATCGATATCAATATCCTCGTCCATCTGCAGAAGGACGGGCAGCTCACCAATGTTCAGCTTGCCCAGCATGTCGGCCTGTCGCCGAGTCCCTGCCTGCAACGGGTCAAGCGCCTGGAGCAGGCGGGCTATATCACCGGCTATGGGGCCAGGATCAATCTGGCCAAGCTGACCGAGACCATCACGGTGTTCACCGAGGTGACGCTATCCGACCACCGCCGCAACGATTTCGTGAAATTCGAATCCAGCATCCGCAATATCGAAGAACTGATGGAATGCCATCTGCTCAGCGGCGGCTATGATTACCTGCTGCGCTTCGTCACCCGGAATGTGAACCACTACCAGCAGATCATCGAAGACCTGGTGGACCGCAATATCGGGATTGAGAAGTATTTCAGTTATATCGTGCTGAAATCACCGATCGTGAAGACGGCGCTACCGATCTGGACCTTGCTCGGCGAAGAACGTTGAACGGCACCCCGCTGCCTTCGTGGCAGCAGGGTGCTTATCAGGGTCAGCCCGCCGCGTCGGCAGATGGATCCAGGCCGCCGACATGGAATGACTTCAGTTCGAGATACTCGTCGATGCCGAACTTGGAGCCTTCACGACCGAGGCCCGATTGCTTGATGCCGCCAAACGGGGCGACTTCCAGCGATACGGAGCCGGTATTCAGGCCGACCATGCCGAATTCCAGACGTTCCGCAACGCGCCAGGCGCGGCGTATATCCTGGGTGTAGTAGTAGGAGGCAAGGCCGAACGGCGTCGCATTGGCCATGGCGATGGCCTCATTTTCCTCACGGAAGCGGAAGATCGGCGCCACCGGGCCGAAGGTTTCCTCGCTGGCCAGGTCCATCTCAATCCGCGCACCGGTCAGCAGGGTGGGGCTGACGAACAGGCTGTTCGACTTGGTGTCGCCACCCAGCACCAGCGTGGCACCCTTGGCGCGGGCATCCTCGATATGGCGCTCCACCTTGTTCACCGCCGCCTGGTTGATCAACGGGCCGATGGTCACGCCGTCGTCCACGCCGTTGCCCACCACCAGCTTCGCGGTAGCCTGGGCCAGACGCTCGACGAAACGGTCATGGATGCCATCCTGAACCAGGATGCGGTTGGCGCAGACGCAGGTCTGTCCGGCATTGCGGAACTTGCTGGCCATCACGCCGGCAATCGCCAGATCGATATCGGCATCATCGAATACGATGAACGGGGCATTGCCGCCCAGTTCCAGGCTGATGCGCTTCACCGTATCGCCGCATTGCTGCATCAGCAGCCGACCGACCCGCGTCGAGCCGGTGAAAGAGAGTTTGCGCACGCCGAGATTGCCGGTCAATTCGCCGCCGATGCCCTCGGGCATGCCGGTGACGACATTGAACACACCCTTCGGGATGCCGGCACGCTCGGCCAGCACAGCCAGGGCCAGGGCGGAAAGCGGCGTGAAATCGGAAGGCTTCACGACTACGGGGCAGCCGGCGGCAAGCGCGGGTGCCGCCTTGCGCGTGATCATGGCGCTCGGGAAATTCCACGGCGTGATGGCGGCGGAAACGCCCACCGGCTCGCGCAGCACCAGAATGCGGCGGTCGGTGCTTGGCGCCGGAATGATATCGCCATTGATGCGGCGTGCTTCCTCGGCAAACCATTTCACGAAGCCACCGCTATAGTGGATCTCGCCGCGCGCTTCGGCCAGCGGCTTGCCCTGCTCCACGGTCAGGATGCGGGCCAGGTCTTCCAGATTCTCCAGCATCAGGCGATGCCAGGTTTCCAACAGGCGGCCGCGCTCGCTGGAAGGCAGCGCACGCCAGGCCGGCCAGGCGGCTTCCGCGGCTGCGATGGCCTGACGGGTCTCGGCGGCACCCATGGCCGGTACATCGATGATCACATCGCCATTTGCCGGATTGGTCACGGCAATGGTCTGGCCGCTGGCGGCCGCAACCCAGGCGCCACCGATATAGGCTTTGCCGGTCAGCAGTGACGGATCGCGCAGTTTGTCCTTAAGCATGGTCGATTCTCCTCAGATTACAGCCGGCATCATCCCGCCAACGCACCAAATTTGCTGCCGTAGACGCAGTACATTCGACGTTGAATGCGGGAAAACGGTTGAAAACAGCATCCTCTGCTTTTTATTGGGCCGGAATATGGGCCCCGTATCGGAGGAACCCATGACAGAGCTCGTTCCAGCAGCCGCGCCGGTGGCGGCGTTCGCTGATTTTTTGAAACTCGACATCCGTGTTGGCCGGATTACCGAGGTGCAGCCTTTCCCAAGGGCGCGCAATCCATCTTACAAGATCGCGGTGGATCTTGGCGAGCTTGGCACGCGTTGGTCGAGTGCTCAGATCACCAATTATTCGCCTGATGAACTGATCGGCGGTCAAGTTGCCTGCGTCTGCAACTTTGCCTCGCGCAACATCGCCGGCTTCGCTTCGCAGGTGCTGATTCTTGGCGCCCGCAACGAAAACGGCGATGTCATTGTGTTGTCGCCCCGGTCGGCGGTTGCGCCAGGCGAGAAGGTATTCTGATCACAGAATGCCCTAGCCTGTTGCCCTGGTGGAAAATGCTTTCCATCGCCCACGATGCGGCATTTCTGGATGGAAAAGCGGTCAAGTTCAGCCGATGCCGTTGGCGCCGAGCGCCTAAGCTCGCGACATCCTTTCTGAACCGAACGCGCCCATATCGGGGTGTAGATGGAGGCTATCATGTCTGTCGCCCGCAGCAATCAGGCTCTACTCGAAACCCGCAACAAGCATGTGCCGCGCGGCGTTCTTACTGCGCATCCGCTGGTGATCGAGCGCGCGCTCGGCAGTGAAGTCTGGGATGTCGAAGGACGCCGTTATCTCGATTTCGTCGGCGGCATCGGTGTGATGAATATCGGCCACAGCCACCCCCGGATCGCCGAAGCGGTGGCCGGCCAGATTGGCAAGATCAGCCATATGGCTTTCCAGGTCGGCGCCTATGGCCCTTATATCGAACTGGCCGAGAAGCTGAACGCGGCGATCGGTGCGGGTGCCGATTGCAAGACGGTGTTTTTCACCACCGGCGCCGAAGCGGTGGAAAATGCCATCAAGATCGCGCGCGGCTATACCAACCGGCCGGCGGTGATTGCGTTCCGTGGCGGCTTCCATGGCCGCACGCTGCTCGGCATGACCCTCACCGGCATGTCGCAACCCTACCGGCAGAATTTTGGCCCCTTCCCGGCCGAGATCTATCACTCGGTTTATCCGGATGCCTATCACGGCATCACCACGGATGTGGCCCTGGCGGCGCTTGAAGAAGTCTTCGCCACGCAAGTGACGCCCGATCGCGTGGCGGCGATTATCATCGAGCCGGTGCAGGGTGATGGCGGTTTCCTGCCGGCACCGGATGATTTCATGGTTGCCTTGCGTGGCCTTGCCGATAAGCATGGCATCGTGCTGATCTGCGATGAAATCCAGACCGGCTTCGGCCGCACCGGCAAGATGTTCGGCTTCCAGCATTCGGGCATCAAGCCGGACCTGGTGACGGTGGCGAAAAGCCTGGCCGGTGGCCTGCCGCTTTCCGGCGTGGTCGGCCGGGCCGAGATCATGGAGGCGCCGATGCCAGGCGGCCTCGGCGGCACTTATGGCGGCAATGCGCTCGCCTGTGCTGCCGGTCTCGCGGTATTCAGGATTTTCGAGGAAGAGAAGCTGGTCGAGCGCAGCAATGTCATCGGCGAGCGGCTGCGTGCCGGGCTTGATCGCCTGCAGCAGAAGTTCGCCATTATCGGCGAAGTGCGCGGGCTTGGCAGCATGATTGCCATGGAAATTGTTACTGATCGTGCCAGCAGGAAGCCCGATGCTGCCCTGGCGCAGAGCATTATCGACAAGGCCCGTAGCGCCGGCCTGCTGGTGATAAAATGCGGCGTTCAGCGCAACGTGGTGCGCTTCCTCGCCCCACTCAACACCAGCGAGGCGCAGATCGAAGAGGCGCTCGGCATGATCGAAACGGCGCTCGTCAAGGCGACGGCCTAGGCGTAAGAGGCGTAGCGTTCCCAACTGCTGAACAGCCGCCGCACCTGGGTGCGGTGCAGCCGCCGCCGGGCTGCCGGATCGAAGGCATCGCGGCGATGCATCACGCTCACGTTATTCCACAGCAGCAGGTCACCCGGCTGCCAGCGATGGCGCATGGTGAATTGCGGCTGTGTTGCATGCTGCCAGAGTTCGTCCAGCAAGGCCTTTGCCGCCTGATCCTCCAGCCCTTCCACCTTGGTGTTGGAGCGGCGGCCCAGCAGCAGCGACGGCCGGCCGCTGAATGGATCGGTGGTGACCAGCGGATGCCAACTGCCCTGGCCCGGTTGGGCACCCATCCGTGGCGTGCCGGCGCTGGTATAGCCGGCATCATGCAGCACGCGAAGCCGTGCGATGGTGTTCTTCAAGGCATAGGGCAGGGCATCATAAGCCGCCTGCAGATTCAGGAACCAGGTATCGCCGCCCTGCGCCGGCACTTCATGCGCCAGCAGCAGGCAGGCGACCGGCGGGTCCGGCACATAGGTCATGTCGCTGTGCCAGGATAGTTCGCCATCGCCAAGGCCACCGAGCTTGCGGCCCTCGGCGGTAACGACATTGGACACCACGGCGATTTCCGGGAAGCCATCGGCGGATGACTTCTCGGTATCGAAATTTGGCGCCGGGTCGAGTTGCCCGAGGCGGCGGCTGAAGGCGAGCAACTCACCATCGCTCAGATGCTGGCCACGGAACACCAGCACCAGATGCCGATGCCACTCATCCAGTACGCCGGCCAGGGCTATATCATTGAGTGGCTTACGTAAATCCAGGCCATGTAGTTCGGCGCCAAGGCCGGCGGGCAGCGGGTGCAGGGCGTATCCCATGGGGCGGTACCTTCACAATGTGATAGCTTAATTTAACATAGAAATATTGGGTATAAATATTTATCTCAAACAATATTTGTAAATAAGAAAACAAAAACCTTTTGTTTTGTGAAATAGAGGCTGCGCCCTACCGTTGCCCTGACTGCCATGTTCCCGGGCCGTGTTCCCGGGCCGCGCCATCCAGGAAGGGTTCTGCCATGCATCTCTTGTCCCGTTTTGCCTCGCTTGCCGTTGCCGCCGGCCTCAGCCTTGGCCTTGCCGCTCCGGCGGTGCGGGCCGAAACCAAGGAAATCCGCATCGCGCAGCAATTCGGCCTGGCCTATCTGCCGCTGATCATCGTCAAGAACCAGAACCTGATCGAAAAGCATCTGACCAAGCACGGCCTGCCGCCGGCAACCGTCACCTGGGCGCGGCTTTCGGGTGGCACGGCGGCGAATGACGCGCTGCTCACCGGCAGTGTCGATTACGTCGCCGCCGGGATCGCGCCGCTGCTGATCCTGTGGGACAAGAGCCGCGGCAACCTGGATGTGCGCGCCATTGGCGGCCTGGATGCCTCGTCCACCTTCCTCAACACCAACAACCCGAATGTGAAGACGCTGCGCGACTTCACCGACAAGGACCGCATCGCGCTGCCGGCGGTGAAATCCTCGATCCAGGCGGTGATGCTGCAGATCGCGGTGGAGAAGGAATTCGGCATCGGCCAGCATGAGCGGCTGGACAAGCTGACCGTCACGCTGCCGCACCCCGATGCCACCGTGGCCTTGCTTGGCGGCAAGTCGGAAATCACCGGACATTTCACCACGCCGCCCTTCAACCATCAGCAGCTCGAGCAGCAGGGCATCCGCCGGGTCACCTCGTCCTACGAGATTTTCGGCGGCCCCACCACGGTCACCTCGGTCTATGCCACCGGCAAGTTCCGCGCGGCCAACCCGAAAACCTTCCAGGCCGTGTTCGATGCGTTCAAGGAAGGCCATGAGCTGATCGCGCGAGACCCGGATGCGGCGGCGAAAATCTTCATCGAGGAAGAGAAATCGAAACTCGGCGCCGAATGGGTGCAGAAGCTGCTGCGCGACCCGACGATCAAATACACCCTGACGCCGCAGAACACCCAGAAGATCGCCGATTTCCTCTATCGTGTCGGCACGGTGAAGAACAAGCCTGAAACCTGGCGCGACTATTTCTTCGCCGATCTGCACGACCAGCAGGGTAGCTAAAGCCATGGCCGCCGCCCCAGTCGCCCAGTTGCCGCATCCGCTCTTGAGCGTGCGCGGCGTCACGGTGCAGTACAAGACCAGCGATCATCTGGTTACGGCAACGCACCGCGTCAGCCTCGACGTGCACAAGGGCGACCGCTTCGTGCTGCTCGGCCCCTCGGGCTGCGGCAAGTCCACCCTGCTCAAGGCGGTGGCCGGTTTCCTGCGCCCGACTGAAGGCGAAATTCTGCTGGATGGCCAGCCGGTGCGTGAAGCCGGGCCGGACCGCATCATGGTATTCCAGGAATTCGACCAACTCATGCCGTGGAAGACGGTGTTGCAGAACATCACCTTCCCGTTGGTCAATGGCGGCACCTCGAAACGTCAGGCGGAAGACAAGGCGCGGGCCTATCTCGACCGCGTCGGCCTCACGGGCTTCGGCGATGTCTACCCGCATATGCTGTCCGGTGGCATGAAACAGCGCGTTGCCATTGCCCGCGCCATGGCGCTGGAGCCGAAAATCCTGCTGATGGATGAGCCTTTCGCCGCGCTGGATGCCCTGACCCGGCGCCGGATGCAGGAAGAACTGCTGAAACTGTGGGACGACATTGGCTTCACGCTGCTTTTCGTCACGCACAGTATCGAGGAAGCCATCGTGGTCGGCAGCCGCATCCTGCTGCTGTCGCCGCATCCGGGCCGGGTGCGCGGTGAACTGAATGTGCCGCAGTTCGGCGGCGAACTGGGGGGCGAGGCACAATCGGCCCTGGGTCGCCGCATCCATCATCTGTTGTTCGATGAACAGGACAATGCGGTGGAAGGGCGGGCGATGGACGCACGGAAGGTCTCCCATGGTCGCCGCTAGCCACAGCCTAACCCGCCGCGCACCGCCGCTGGAGCGGCCGGAATTCATCCGCAATGTCGATGACGTGCCGACGGATCTCAAGGTCGAGCGCCCTCTGTCGCTGGCCGAACGCATCTATCAGATCGATCCGGTGCGACAATTCAGCTTGCTGCTGATTCTCGCCGCGATCTGGCAGGCCTATGCGCTGTGGATCAACAATCCGCTGGTGCTGCCGAGCTTCGGGGCGGCCATTGAGGCCTTGTGGGATGGGTTCACGCGCGGGCCGTTGCTGCTGCGCGCCGTGACGTCGCTGAAGCTGCTGGTGCTCGGCTATGCTGCCGGCATCGTCGTGGCGGTGCTGCTGACGCTCGCCGCGATTTCCACCCGTATCGGCACCGATCTGCTGAACCTGTTCACCGCCATGTTCAATCCGCTGCCGGCCATCGCCCTGCTGCCGCTGGCGTTACTGTGGTTCGGGCTGGGCGAGAAAAGCCTGATCTTCGTGCTGGTGCATGCCGTGCTGTGGCCGCTGGCGCTGAATGCCTATACCGGTTTCCAGGGTGTCAGTGAAACACTGCGCCTGGCCGGCCAGAGCTTCGGCCTGCGGCATTTGAATTTCGCGGTGAAAATCCTGATCCCGGCGGCTTTCCCGGCGATTCTTACCGGCCTCAAGATTGGCTGGGCCTTCGCCTGGCGCACCCTGATCGCCGCCGAGCTGGTATTCGGCGTGTCGTCCGGCAATGGCGGTTTGGGCTGGTACATCTTCGAGAACCGCAATCAGCTTGAAATCCCGGCGGTGTTCGCCGGCCTGCTCACCGTCATCGGCATCGGCCTGCTGGTCGAAAGCGTCATTTTCCGTTCCATCGAGCGCGCCACCGTGCGTCGCTGGGGCATGCAGCGATAGGGAGGACTCCATGGGCATCGCACAGCATAAAATCGATTTTGCTTATCGCCATTTCGATGCGCCGCTCGGCGGCGAAATCGTCGGCCTGGATCTTTCGCAGCCGCTTTCGGAAGAGAGCTTTGCCGAAGTGCGCAAGGCTTTTCTCGATGCTCAAGTGCTGGTCTTCCGCAACCAGCAGGCGCTGACGCCGGAACAGCATATTGCCTTCAGCCGTCGCTTCGGCGAACTGCAGATCCATGTGCTGAAGGAATTCCATCTGCCCGGCCATCCGGAAATCCTGGTGGTGTCGAATGTGGTGGAGAACGGCCGCAAGATCGGGTTGGGCGATGCCGGCCGCTACTGGCATTCCGATCTCTCCTACAAGGAAGAGCCGAGTCTCGGCTCGCTGCTGCATGCCCAGGAACTGCCGCGCATCGAGGGCGATACGCTGTTCGCCGACATGTACGCGGCTTATGAGACCCTGCCCAAGGAGATCAAGCAGCGCATCGCCGGTCGCCGCGCGGAGCATTCCTATACGCTGAAATACGATGCCCTGCGGGCCAAGTCCGATGCCCGCAATCCGCTGACGCCGGAACAATTGGCCCAGGTCAAGCCGGTAACGCATCCGGTGGTGCGCACCCATCCAGAAACCGGCCGCAAGGCCTTGTTCATCAGCGAGGGTTTCACCTCACGGATCGAGGGCCTGTCGGAAGGCGAGAGCGAGGAATTGCTGAAATTCCTGTTCGCGCATTCGACCCAGCCGGCCCTGACCTACCGCCACCAGTGGCAGCCGGGCGATCTGGTTTTTTGGGATAATCGTGCCGTGATCCATCTCGCCGTTGGTTGTCCGCCGACCGAACGCCGCACGCTCTACCGTACCACGGTGAAGGGCGACCGGCCGCAGTAATCCGGCCACTGCCTGCGGATCAAAAAAGGGCTGGTTCCACAGGGAACCAGCCCTTTTGCTGTGTGTTTACTTGCCGTGGTTAGCTGCCCGGCTTGCCGTGGGCTTCCGGGAAGACAAGGTCGCGCCAGGTCGGCTTGGCCTGGATACTGCCGATACGGTGCAGGAAGTCGGAGAACTTCTCGAAATTCTGCGGCGCGGTGGAATACTGAATATCCGGATCGGCCAGCAACTGCTCGATGAAATCCTGCGGCAGCTTGGAATTGTCCAGCTTCACGAAGATACGGGCCGCTTCCTTGCGATTCTGCCGGATGATCTGGGTGGCTTCCTCAAGCGCCGCGTTCACCGCCTGATAGGCCTTGGGATTGTCATTGCGGAACTTCGCCGTGGTCCAGATCGCACTGAACGAGGCCGGGCCATCGGTGATCTCGTAGGAACTCAGCACGCGATGCACCTTGGCATCCTGCAATTGCTGATACTGGAATGGCGGGCTCGTGAAATGGGCGGTGATTTCGGTGCGCCCCGAAAGCAGCGCCGCCGTGCCGTCCGGATGGGCCAGCGACACTGTCAGGTGATCCAGCTTGTTCTGCTGGCCGAGGCCGAAGGTCTTTTCAGCCGCCATTTGCAGCAGGATCGCCTGCAACGAAAGTTTCACCGTCGGCACCGCGATACGGTCCTTCTCGGTAAAATCGCGCAGGGATTTGATGTCAGGCTTGTTGCTGTTGAGGAAAGCGGGCTGCGCATTCAGCGCCGCCACCGCCTTCACCTGGATATTGCTGCGGGTTTTGTCCCACAGAATGATGAACGGTGTGACGCCAGCGGCGCCGAAATCCGTGGTGCCGGCGAGCAGCGCATCGTTGATCGCGGAAGGGCTGCCGAGCGGTGTGTAACTGGCCTTCAGGGCTTTCAGGCCCAGCTTCTCGCCCTGCTTTTCCACCAACTGCAGTTCCTGCATGACATAGAGCTGTAGATAGCCTAGGCCAAGCTGGCGGGCGAAGCGCACTTCGGTCACTTCGGCTCTGGCCCCCGTTGTAGAAAATGCCAAACCGGCGGCGAGGATGCCGCCGATAATGGAGCGGCGTAGGATTGGGCGGCGCATGATCTGTTTCATCGGGGTTCCCTGCGTTGCGTAAGACCATCAGGCCACGCTAAGCTGTGCCGCATGCAGCGAGAATTTAGATTTATTTGTCTGTCGATTAAGCCCGGATCGGCATGAAGCAGGATGCAGCGAAAATCGCCACCGCCGACATCGCCATTGTCGGCGGCGGCTTCGCGGCAGCGGCGTTGCTGATGGCCTTGCTGCGCCAGCCGGCATCGCCGCGCCTTACCTTGCATGTGTTCGAACCGGCGGAGCGGCTTGGCGCTGGTCTGGCTTATGGCGCTGCCGCGTCCTGGCATAGCTTGAACATCACCGCCGCGCGCGCCAGCCTGCTGCCGCAGGATGCGGATAGCTTCTGGCGCTGGGCGGTGGCCGAAGGCCATAGCGATGCGGCGCCGCATTCTTATCTGCCGCGGCTGGTCTTCGGCCAGTATGTCAATTCCATGCTGCGCCAGGCGATGCAGGCTTCGCCGCATCAGGTCGAGCATCACCGTCAGGCTGTGCGCAACATCGAACGCCGGGCCGGCGGTTTCCGTCTGACCCTTGATACTGGCGCGGTCTGCGATAGCCGCATCGTGGTGTTGGCAGCGGGCGCCTTGCCGCCGAGCGCGCCGCCCGTACCAGGCCTCACCGAAGCCCGCGCTGCCGGCTTGGTAATTGCAAACCCTTGGGCGCTGGACGAGCTGCAACGCATCCCGCCGGATCGTCCGGTATTCATTCTGGGCACGGCGCTGACCATGGCCGATGCCGTGCAGTCCCTGCGCCAGACGGGGCATCTCGGCACCATCACAGCTTTGTCGCGTCACGGCGTGGTGCCGACCTTGCGGATTGATCCGCCGGCGGCAACGGCGCCATTCGGCCCGGAACAGGCAGGGCAGGGCTTCAGCCGCCTGCTGCAGCAATTGCGCCAGGCCTCGCGCGCCGCCATCCGCCAGCATGGCGACAACCGCTGGCAGGCGGTGATTGAGGCCCTGCGGCCGATCACGCGGCCACTCTGGTATGCTTTGCCCGTGGCGGAGAAAAGCCGTTTCGTGCGCCATCTGCGCAGTTTCTGGGATGCGCATCGCTACCGCATGCCACCAGATACCGCGACATTCCTGGCCACCGAACTCAATCGCGGCAAGCTGGTGGTGGAGAAGGGGCGCTTGCTTTCACTGCGCCAGGAGAATGGCGAATTGCGCATCGCGGTGCGCCGGCGCAGCGCCGTAAGCATTATCGAAATGGCGGCTGCGACGCTTATTCTCTGTGTCGGCCCCAAACCCTCCGGCGACGAAGCGATGCTGATTCAGGCCCTCGAAGCCGGGCATCTGGTGCGCCGCGATGCTTTCGGCATGGGCCTGGATGCCCGGCCTGATGGCCAGCTTGTCGGCGGCGATGGTCAGCCAGTAGCCGGGCTTTATGGCCTCGGCCCATTGCTGCGCGGCGTACATCTCGAATGCACGGCGATTGCCGATATCCGCGACCAGGCGATAGAACTCGCGGCTACGTTGCTGCGCTAGGGCAGGCCTATCAGCGTCACTCGCCGGTGACGGAGTCGATGGTGAGCGCGGTCACCAGGGTCTGCACCAGGCCGATGGCGCCGGAAATCGGCTGAAACGGCGAGGCAGCACCAGCATCGATATAGAGCCGCGTATGGGCATGCGAGGCGAGCGGGCTGCTCGGCCCATCGGTGATCACCAGCACCTTGCGGCCGGAGACATAGGCATCCTGCACGGCATCGACCACGGGCTGCGAATGCGGCGCGAAGGCGATGGCGACCAGCAGATCATCCGGGCCGATGGTGGCGATCTGCGCGCCCGCCATGCCGCCGGCGAAATCGAGCAGGCTGCATGGGCGCTCCGACCGCATCAGCGCATAAGCGAGATAGCTGGCGATTGGCCGCGAGCGGCGCAGGCCGGCAACATAGACATGGCGCGCGGCGCGCAGCACTTCCACCGCGCGGGCCAGGCTGTCGGTATCGCAATGGCGCAGCAATTCCTGCAGCGAGTTGATATGCGCCTGCACGCAGGATTGCAGCAGATCCTTTACATCCGGCGGCGCCTGCAGGGCGCTGGCCTCGGAATAGACCCGCTCGCGCACCACGGCCTCGCCCTCGATCAGGCGCTGGCGGAAGACCCGCTGCAGATCGGAGAAGCCGGCATAGCCGAATTCCTTGGCGAAGCGGATCAGCGTCGAAGGCTGGATATCCAGTTCGCCGGCGATTTTCGAGGTGGTGTTGAGCGCGAAGCCGTTCGGCTCTTCAAGCGCGGCGCGGGCGATGCGCTGCAGATGCGGGCTGAGGCTGGTGAAACGGTCGCGGAGCCGCTGGCGCAGGGCCTCGAAGGTCTCGGGATTCGGGTTCAACGCCGCCGCCTCGGCGGTGACGGGGCCTGGATTCGGCACGGCAGCATTCTTCATAGCCAATCTTTACAACAGTTTAGCCTGTAAGCTCAATCATAGATGAAATATTCAATTGCATTGAAAAAATATTCTTTGACAGTTTGGGAATATTCATTCAACTTGATTGAAACGGCGTTCACACGCATCGCAAGAAGCGCCGGACGAGCGCACCCAGCCGAGCCATGGCAGGTGCCAATCAAGGGAGGAATGGATGTCTCGATTGCAGGTTTCCCGCCGCCGTCTGCTGACCGGCGTTGCCGCTGCCGGCGGCGTTGCCGCTTTTGCCGGCCCTTGGCGTTACACCCGGGTCTATGCCCAGGGTGCGGCCAAGCCAATCCGGATCGGCATCACCTCGGATGCCACCGGCCAATACGCCAATTCCGGTGCCAGCGACCGCCGCGGCATGCAGATGGCCATCGCCGAGGCCAATGCGCGCGGCGGCGTGCTCGGCCGCAAGATCGAATTCGTGCATCTCGATACCGAGACCACACCGGCCACCGGCAGCCGCGTCGCCGAGCGCATGATCACGCGCGAGAATTGCGGCTTCCTGATCGGCGCGATCCATTCCGGCGTCGCTAATGCGATCAGCCAGGTGGCGCAGAAATACGGCGTCATCTACCTCAACACCAATTCCAGCGCGCCTTCCGAAGCAGGCGCCAATTGCCACCGCACCAAGTTCGTGTGGGATGCCAACGGCACCAATTTCGCCAAAGCCTCGGTGAAGGCGGCGATCGAGAAATTCGGCAAGAAATGGGTGCTGCTGACAAACGATTATGTCTGGGGCCACAGCACAGCGGCGGCCACCAAGGCACTGCTTAAGGAATATGGCGGCCAGATGGTCGAGGAAATCCTGGTGCCGCAGGGCACGCGCGATTTCTCCTCGCAACTGCTCAAGATCCAGCAGATCAATCCCGGCGTGGTCGCGGCGGCCATCGGCGGCGATGACCAGAAGGCGATGCGCCAGCAGATCGCCCAGCTTGGCATGGGCAACAAGCCGGTCTGGCTGAACAACCAGCAGGATTGGCCGGATGTCTATGGCCTGCCGCTGGACAACCTGTTCGGCATGTTCGGCACCACCTGGTACTACAATCTCGACCTGCCGGGCGTAGCTGAATTCGTCAAGCGCTATCAGGCCATGTTCCCGGATACCGCGATGCGCGTGCCGGGCAACGTGTTCTACAACGGCTACTGGGCGACGCGCGAATTGTTCGCCGCTATCGAGCGCGCCGGCTCCACCAACAACATCAAGGTGATCAAGGCGCTGGAGGGTCACAAGATGTCGGCCCGCGACCGCATGCAGCACCATGATGCCTGGATCGATCCGGTGACGCACCAGGTGCAGCAGACGATCTACCAGGCGACGGCGAATATCGGCACCAAGGACAAGGACGACATGTTCAAGATCATCGCCAGTACCTCGCCGCAGGAGGCGATGGATAGCGATGCGGCAGGGGCCTGCAAGCTGGAATCCTACGAGGCGACGCCGACCTTCGACGCCTGAAGCTGTTCAGCCGGCGGCCGGTCCAGGCCGGCCGCCGCTCATCGCAGAAGCAATCCCCTTCATGACCAGTTTTGTTCCGCATCTCATCAACGGCGTCACGCTTGGCCTGCTCTTCGCGCTGATCGCGCTGGGCTTCACGCTGATTGTCGGCGTGATGGAAGTGATCAATCTCGCCCATGGCTCGCTGTTCACGCTCGGCGCCTACCTGGCCCTGTCCACCATCGGTGCCGGCTGGTTCGCCGGTACGCCGTTTGGGGCCTGGTGGCTGGAGCTGCCGCAGGCGGCGCGCTATTTCTCGGCCCTGGCTTTCGGCCCGGCCCTGGCAGGTATAGCCGGCATGCTGCTGGAACTCTGCCTGCGCCCCACTTATGGCAAGGCGCCGCTGTATGGCCTGCTGCTCACCTTCGGCGCCGCCATCGTGGTGGAAGAGGCGATCCGCCTGATCTGGGGCACGGGTGAGCAGAACCTGCCGGTGCCGCAGATGATCACCGGCGCCTTCCTGATGGGTGGTTTGATCTTCTCCACCTACAAATTCTACGCCGCCGGCTTCGCTATTGCTGCCATCCTCGCCGTCTGGCTGTTCCTCGAACGCACGCCCTATGGCGCCATCATCAAGGCTGGTGCCCATGACAGCGAGATGGTGCGGGCGCTCGGCTATGATCTGTCGCGGTTGCGCCTGTTCGTGTTCGGCTTCGGCGCGATGCTGGCCGGCATTGCCGGCATGGTGATGGCGCCGATCTGGGGCCTGCGGCCGCATCTCGGCATCGATGTGGTGATCCCGGCCTTCCTGATCATTGTCATTGGCGGCGTCGGCAGTTTCTGGGGCGCGGTGATCGCCGCACTGCTGGTCGGCCTCTCGGTCGGCGTTACCGGTGCTTATGCGCCGGCCTGGTCGATGATGTCGATGTATCTGCTGCTGATCGCCATTGTCGGCTTCCGCGCCCGTGGCCTGTTCGGCCGGCGCAGCGCGCTGGAGAATTGAGCCGATGCTGTCGCTTTCCGATATTCCTGCACGCGGCGGCTCGCCGTTCACATTGCCGATGGCTTTGTTCCTGCTCGGCCTGGCCACGGCGCCGTTCTGGCTGGTGCCGCTCGGCCTCTACCAGTATCTCGGCGTCGAGATCGCCATCTGGATCCTGTTCGCCATGGGGTTCAACCTGCTGTTCGGCTATACCGGGCTGCATTCCTTCGGCCATGGCGCCTATCTCGGCATCGGCGCTTATGGCTTCGGCCTTTTCCAGCACCATGTCGCGGTCAGCCTGTGGGGCGGCTTGCTTGCCGCCGTCCTGGCAGCGGCTTTTGCCGGCGCCGTGGTCGGGCTTTTCCTCTCGCATCGCCGCGGGATCTACTACGCATTGCTCACCATCGCCTTCGGTCAGGTCTTCTGGTTCTCGGCGATGAAACTGCACGGCATCACCGGTGGCGAGGATGGTCTGCTCAATATTCCGCGTCCCGATCTGGTGCTGGGGCCCTGGCATGTCGATCTCGACGACAATGTGAATTTCTACTGGTTCGTCGCCGTGATCACCGCGCTCGCCGTGATTATGATGTGGCGCCTGGTGAATGCCCCCTTCGGCCATGTGCTGCAGGCCATCCGCCAGAACGAAACCCGCGCCCGCTTCATCGGCTACGATGTCTGGCGCTGGAAGTGGCTGGTCTTCACACTGTCTGCCGGTTTCGCCGGCCTGGCTGGCGGGCTGTTCTCGATGGCACAGCAGAGTGCCTATCCCGATGTGATGAGCCTGCATCAATCCGGCCTGATCGTGATGATGGTGCTGGTGGGCGGCGGCCTGGTCAATTTCTGGGGGCCGGTGCTTGGCGTCATTCTCTATTACGTGGCGCGCGATGTGCTGGGCGGCATCACCGAAGCCTGGCTGCTGTGGTACGGCCTGATGTTCGTCGTCATGGTGATGACGCGTCCGGAAGGTGTTGCAGGTTTGCTGGATTGCCTGCTGCGCCGCCGCGCCACTGCTGAGGTGGCAGGGCCAGCCGTCATTGCCGCCACCAAGCCGGAGCAGGCGTGATGCCGTTATTCGAAGCGAAGGCGATCCAGAAACGCTTCGGCGCCCGCGTGGTGCTGGAGAATATCACGCTCGGGATCGAAGCCAGTTCGGTGCATGGCATCATGGGCCCGAACGGTGCCGGCAAGACCACCTGCTTTCATGTCCTCACCGGCTTTCATGCGCCCGATGCCGGGCAGATCATCTTCGACGGCATGGATATCACCGGCCTCAAGCCGCATGTCATCGCCCGGCTCGGCGTGTCGCGCTCGTTCCAGATCATGAACCTGTTCGACGACACCGTGGTGATCGAGAATGTGATGCTGGCCTTGCCGGCCTTCCGCGCCATCAGCGCCAGCCCGTTGCGCGAAAGCTTTGGCGACCGCCGCCTGATCGATGCGGCCATGGCCGTGCTGGATCAGGTTGGCCTTGCCGGCCGCGCCTGGGACAAGGCCAAGGCGATGAGTTATGGCGACCGCCGGGCGCTGGAAATCGCCGTCGCTTTGGCCGCCGAGCCGCGTGTTCTGTTTCTGGATGAGCCGACGGCTGGGCTTGGCGCCGAGGCGACGCGAACACTGGCGGCGCTGATCCGCAAGCTACGCCAGCGCTACACCATCTGCCTGATCGAGCATGACATGCGCTTCCTGTTCGATCTCGCCGACCGTATCTCCGTGGTGCATTGGGGCCAGGTGATCGCAGAAGGCCCGCCGGCCGAATTGCGGGCCAACAAATGGGTGGCGCGCTCTGCGCTCGGCGAGGTGGCGTGATGCTCGAACTCAATGGCATCGAGACCTTCTACGGCGAAACCCAGGCTTTGTTTGGCGTCTCGCTAGGCATCGGGCGCGGCGAAGTGGTGGCCTTGCTGGGGCCGAATGGCGCTGGCAAGACCACGACGTTGCGCTCAATCCTCGGCCTGTCGCCGCCGCGCCGGGGCCATATCCGTTTCGACGAGCAGGACATCACCGCGCTGCCGACCCATCGCATTGCGCGCATGGGCATTTCCTGGGTGCCGGATGATCGCCGCGTGTTTCCGACCCTGACGGCGGCGCGCAACCTGCGGCTTGGCACCCGGCGCACGCGCTTCCGGGCCTGGTGCGAGGATGAGATGTTCGGAATTTTTTCAGCCCTTGAGCATCTGATGCGTCGTGAATGCGAGAACATGTCGGGCGGCGAGTTGCAGATGGTGGCGATTTCCCGTGCCTTGCTCGGCTCGCCCGGCCTGGTGCTGTTCGACGAGCCGAGCCAGGGCCTGGCGCCGAATATCGTGCAGGGCGTGATGCGTACCATCCGTCGCCTGAAGCAGGAAGGCATCTCGGTGCTGATCGTCGAGCAGAATGCGCTGGCGGCCCTGGATGTCGCTGATCGCGTCTATGTCATGGACCGTGGCCATATCGAGCATGAAGGGCCGGCGCGCGAACTGCTCGATAATCCGGCCCTGCGCTGCCGCCTGATCGGAGTCTGAGCCATGCCGGCGATGCTGCACGTCCAGGGATTGGAAAAGGTCTACTGCAAAAGCCGGTTCGACCGCACGCCAACTTTCCGCCTCACCGCCGATTTCACCATCGATAAGTCTTCGGTGGTCGGCATGATGGGGCCGAACGGCTCGGGCAAGACCACGTTGTTCGAACTCATCACCGGGTCCAACAGCCCCACCGCCGGCGAGGTGCAGGTAATGGGCCGCAATATCCACCGTGTGCGCACCGACCAGCGTGACCGCCTGGCGATCCACTATCACCAATCCTACCAGGTGCGGCATTTCCGTTCGCTGATGCCGAATGTCCTGCTCGAGAAGGCGGAGTTCGATTATCCCATGGTGCATCTGTTCGATGAGCCGCAATTCAACACCCAGGACGGCTATATCGGCTTCATGCTGGATTTCTTCCGCCGCCTGCGCAGCGAGGGCCGGCTGGTATTTCTCTGCGTCCACCCCAACGAACCATTCCATCTCGAAATTCTGAGGGAAATCTGCGAGAGCTACATTTTCGTGCAGAAGGGCAGTGTCACGCCGCTGGCCGATTACCAGGCGCTGCTGGCGCATCCCCCGGCCCATGCCTATCTAGGCAGCCTGCTGACGGAGCGTGCGGCATGAGGATTTTTCAGCCTGCCGCTTATGCCGTGCCGGTTTCGCCCGACAGCATACGCGCGGATCATCCCGGGTTCAGTTTCGCCACCTATACCGATCCGCCCGGCCAGGTCTGGGACGACTTTCGCCACGACGATGTGGATGAATTCGTCGTTGTTGCCGCAGGCCGCGTCGAGATCGAGGTCGGGCAGGTGCGTCAGCTTTGTGGCCCCGGCGATCTGGTGCGGATACCGGCGGGTGCGCGCCACAGCCTGCGCACCACCAGGGATGCCGGCAGTGTCTGGCATTACGGCTATGGCCGCTTCGGAGCCGTGCCATGAATCACCAGAGCACGAGCCTGACACCTGAGATTGAGCTCGAACGCATCGACCGGCTGTTCGATATCCGTGGTCAGCGCGTGTTCCTGCCCGGTGGTTATGGCGCCATCGGCGAAGCTATCGCGACGGCGATGGCGCGGCTGGGGGCCGTGGTCTGCATCGCCGGGCCGAGCGGCGCCAAGGCCGAGGCGTTGGCCGCGCGCATCAATGCAGCGGGCGGACGGGCTCATGCCCTGGATCTTGATGCCCGCGACAGCCAGGCGATTGCCGATACCACCGCAGAGTCCATCGCCCTGATGGGCGGCATTGATGTACTGGTCAATTGTGTTGGCATCCAGCGCGAGCAGGCCCTGCTGGAGGTGACGCCGGATACGTTCGATGAGATGTATGCCACCAATATGCGCTCGGCGATGTTTCTCGGCCAGGCGGTGGCGCGCGACCAGATCGCGCGTGGCCAGGGCGGGCGGCAAATTCATCTGCTCTCGGTGCGCTCGCAGCTTGCCTTGCGCGGGCGCGGCTATTCGGCCTATTGCGCCACCAAGGGCGCCTTGGTGATGCTGGTGAAGCAGCATGCCATGGAACTGGCGCCGCATAACATCACCGTCAATGGCGTGGCGCCCACCTTCATCCAGTCGGATCGCATCCGGCCGCATCTCGAACGTCCGGCCTTCCGCAATTTCATCCTGGATCGCAACCCGCTTGGCCGCATCGGCGATCCGCTGGAAGTGGTGGGGCAGGTGATCACCTTCGCCGCCGCCGCCGGCAGCTACATGACCGGCCAGGTCGTCTATATCGATGGCGGCGTCACCGCCTCGCAATAATCCCTCCCAACCTCCCGGAGTCTGACATGAGCGTGACCGAACCTTATGCGTTGATCGGTGGCACTTTTCGCGACAAGGCCAGTGGCGGCAGCATCGCCGTGTTCGATCCCTGCACCGAGGAGGAATTGTGGCGCCAGCCGGCCTGTACCGCCGTCGAAGTGGCCGAGGCTTTGCACCATGCCCGCCTCGCGCTGCCGCAATGGGCGGCGGTGCATGGCTGGGAACGTGGCCGCATCCTGCGCCGCATCGCACGTGAGATGGAGGTGCGGCGCCCGCTTATCGCCAGCGCCCTGTCGCAGGAAATCGGCCGGCCGATATCGCAGTCGGAGGGCGAGGTGAATGCCGCCATCGAGCAGCTCGACTGGTTCGCCGGCGAGGCCGAGCGGCTGTTTGGTGAAACCATCCGCTCGCGCCAGGGCGGTCGGCTGATCGCCGCACCGGAACCTGTCGGCATCGTTGCCGCTTTCTCGGCATGGAATTTCCCGGTCAACCTGCCGGTGCGCAAGATCGCGCCGGCTTTGGCTGCTGGCTGCCCGATCATTGTGCGGCCTTCGGAGCAGGTGCCAATGACCACCACATTGATCGCGGATGCCTGCGTCGCTGCTGGTGTGCCGGCGGGCGTGGTTCAGGTGCTGACTGGCCGGGCCTCCGATATCGTGCCGCATCTGATGGCGGCTGAAGAAGTGCGCAAGATTTCGCTCACCGGCTCCACCCAGGTCGGCAAGCTGCTGCTGGCCCAGGCAGCGGAAACCGTGAAGCGCTGCTCCATGGAACTGGGCGGCCATTCGCCGGTAGTGGTCTGCGCCGATGCAGACGTGGAAGCCGCCGCCGCGCAATGTGCCGCCTTCAAGTTCCGCAATGCCGGGCAGGTCTGCATCGCGCCGAACCGTTTCTATGTCGAGGCCAGCGTGGCGGATCGCTTCCTTGATCGCATGGTGGCGGAGGCGAAGGCACTGCGGCTTGGCGACAGCCGCGATCCGGCTTCCACCATGGGGCCGCTCACCCTGGCTTCGGGGCGCGAGAAAGTGGAAGCGCTGATCGGCGATGCGCTGGAGCGCGGCGCCAACCTGCGCAGCGGCGGCCGCCGGCCAGAGGGCCGCAATAAGGGCTTCTTCCTCGAACCGGCGGTGCTGGCCGATGTGCCCGATGATGCCCGCATCATGGCCGAGGAGCCGTTCGGCCCGGTGGCGGCGGTGGCGAGTTTCAACGACCTCGATGATGCCATCGCGCGCGCCAACAGCACACGCTTCGGTCTCGCCGCCTATGCTTTCACCGGCGATGCTGGCAAGGCGGAGAAGCTTTCCGCCGGCCTGCGCGCGGGCATGGTCGGGATCAACACCTTCCTGGTTGCTCATGCGGAGGCGCCATTTGGCGGCATCGACCATTCCGGCATGGGCCGCGAAGGCGGCCGCCAGGCGATCCAGGATTACCAGAATATCAAGCTGACAAACCTGAGCTGGCCGGCGGCATGAGTCTGCGCAATCCGCTGCGCCGCATCTGGGAGGCGGGTGGCGCAGCGCTGAATGGCTGGATCGCGTTGCCTTCACCGCTGGCGGCGGAGGCGATGGCGCGGGCCGGCTGGGACAGCCTGACCATCGATCTGCAGCACGGTACCGCTGACTACGCCGATCTGCTGGCGTTGTTGCCGGTGATCGAGAAGGCCGGCATTGCGCCGCTGGTGCGCGTGCCCTGGCTGGACCAGGCGGCGATCATGCGGGCATTGGATGCCGGGGCGCTCGGCATCATCGCGCCGATGATCCAGACCGCTGCCGATGCCCGGCGGCTGGTCGATGCCTGCCTCTATCCGCCACGGGGCGCGCGCAGCTTCGGGCCGATCCGCGCCCGGCTGGCCCATGGCGGCGACTATACGGTGGCGTCAGCCAATACCGAGATTCTTGCCTTCGCGATGATCGAAACGCGGACGGCGGTGGCCAATCTAGACGCCATTCTGCAGGTGCCCGGCCTTGGCGGCATCTATATCGGCCCGGCCGACCTTGCATTGTCGCACGGTTTCACGCCCGGCTTTGATCGTACCGAAACCGAGATGCTCGAATTGCTGGAGCATATCCGGGCGCGCTGCGCCGCTGCTGGCCTGCCCTGCGGCCTGCATTGCGGCCAGCCGGCTTATGCAGCGCGGATGGCCGCGCGCGGCTTCGCCCTGCTCACCGTCGGCTCCGATGCCCGCTTCATCGAGGTCGGCGCCAATGCGGCGGTCGCGGAATTCAGGGCGGGCTAGAGCCAGGTGGAAGCTGCGCTGCTTTGAAATCATAAGTAAGAAATTACTTACAAACTTGCTAATTCCCTGTCAGCATCTATTCTAGGGTCGGCTCATGCGCGAGCCCTGGTGTAGATGACGAGAAGAGGAATTGGCCTATGCCCAGTACCGCCGAGCAGCGCCTGACGGAACTCGGTCTTTCATTGCCGGTGATTCCAGAGCCGACAGCCAATTATGTTCCCTTTCGTGTCGACGAAGGATTGGTCTTTCTGGCGGGCCAGACCAATGATGTGCAGCATAAGCCGCACAAGACCGGCAAGGTGCCGACGGATCATTCCCCGGAAGTGGGGCAGGAAGCCGCCAGAATCTGTGCCTTGAATTTGCTTGCGGCCCTGAAGCTGGCCTGTGGCGGTGATCTTGATCGCGTGAAAAGCTGCCTGTCGGTGCGAGGCTTCGTGAATGCGGCTCCGGATTTCGACCGCGTGCCCTTCGTCATTAACGGCGCTTCCGATCTGTTCGTTGCCGTTTTCGGCGAAGCCGGCAGGCATGCACGTACTGCCGTGGGTGTAGCGACGCTGCCGCGCCAGGCATTGGTGGAGGTCGATGCCGTTTTCCGGATTCGCATGCCATGAATGACAGGGTTTCCCTGGCGCCGCTCGCGGTGACGCATGGCCTGCGGCAGCGGCGGACCACGGCGGAAGAATGCATTCTGTCCGCGCTCCGTCGTATCGAGGAATCGGATGCCAATGTGAAAGCCTGGGTTTCGGTCAATGCGTCTGGCGCACTTGCCGAGGCGCGGCGACAGGATACTGTTGATGGGGCACCGAGCCCGCTTCAGGGTATTTCCATCGGTGTGAAGGACGTGATCGACATTGCCGGTGAGGTGACCCGTGGCGGCAGTGCCACTCGGGCAGCGATCGGGCCGGCAACAGAGGATGCCTGGATCATCAAGCGGCTGCGGGAATGTGGCGCGATCATTCTCGGCAAGACCACAACAACCGAATATGCCACCATGGATCCCTGCGCCACGCGCAATCCGTGGCAGTTGCAGCATACGCCTGGCGGCTCGAGCAGTGGCTCGGCAGCGGCCGTGGCCGCCGGCATGGTGTCAGCTTCGCTGGGTACCCAAACCGCCGGCTCCCTCTGCCGGCCCGCTGCCTATTGCGGCATTGCTGCGTTCAAGCCGAGCTATGGCCTGCTGCGCACGGATGGATTGCTGCCGCTGGCGCCAAGCTTCGACACGCTGGGCGTCATGGCGCCGAAGATCGCGGATTGCGCCCTGTTGCTCGAAGCCTTGGCGGACTGGCCCGAGAGCACCCTGCCGGAGAGTGCCAGGATTGGCATGCCTAGCCACGATTTCTTCCCCGATGCCGATCATGAGGCGCTGGATCATCTCGAGCAGACAGCGGCCATGGTCGTGCAGGCAGGCTACAGCCTCGAACGGATCGATACTCCCTTTGCTGGCGATGCCCCGCTGCAGGATCATCGCTTGGTCATGGCCTTCGAGGCATATCGGGCCCATGCGGCGGTCTATCAGGCGGACAGGGCTTTGCTCGGCCAGCATATCCGTGCATTGCTCGATTATGGCTCCGGCATCGGTGAGGAAGCCGCGGCAACAGCGTTGGAGCGCATCGCCGCCTGGCGTTCGGCAACCTGGTCTGGCCTGCGGCATTTCGATGCCATATTGACCCTGCCGGTACCGGCTTCGGCGCCGAGCCTCACCAGCACGGGCCCGGCGCATTACCAGATTCCCTGGACCATGCTGCGCGGGCCGCTGGCGGTTTTGCCGGGGCGGCTGGATCGGCATGGCCTGCCGCTTGCCTGCATGCTGGCGGCGGCGCCGGGCCAGGATCGGGCATTGCTCGGCCTTGGCAAGAAACTCGGCCCACTACTGGCAAGCATTGCTGTTCGAGATTCGATACTATAATCAGAACAGTAACCCTTGAGACCATGAATGGCCGCCAGAAGCATTTCCAGCCATCCCGCGCCCGGCGCGCGAGCTCGTGTCGCCGCGAAGCGGGATAGTGCGCGCACCCGCCAGCAGATCCTCACGGCGGCGATAGAGGAATTTTCCAGGCATGGCTTCAGCGGCGCGCGGGTGGAAACCATCGTCACGCGGGCCAAGTGCAACATGCGGATGATCTATCACCATTTCAAGGACAAGGAAGGCCTCTATATCGCGGCGCTGGAAGCTGTCTATGAGGAGATCCGCACGGCCGAGCAGCAGCTCGACCTGGAGCATCTGGAGCCGGTGGCGGCGATGAAGAAGCTGGTCGAATTCACCGTCGATCATTTTGCTGCGCATCCGGGCTTTGTTCGCCTCACCAGCACGGAAAACCTGCACAAGGGCAAGTATATCAAGGCCTCCAGCCGGATTCCGGCCATGTCATCGCCGTTGATCGATACCTTGCGCATGGTGCTGAAGCGCGGCGAAACCAGCGGCCTGTTCCGGCGCGGCACCGATCCGCTCAAGCTCTATATCACTATCGTTGCCCTGAGCTGCCATCACCTGAATAACGGCTACACGCTCTCTGCGACATTCCAGACCGATATCCGGTCGGAAGCCTGGCAGCATGACTGGAAGGGTCATGTTGTCAGGGTTGTACTGTCTTTTCTGCAGGCGAAGTAGCGTTCAGGCCGATATGGTTTATTGCCGCAGCGCGTCCGCGTGCCACGCGATATGCTCGCCAATGAAGCTCTGGATGAAGTAATAGCTGTGATCGTAATGCTGCTGCAGCCGCAGGGTCACCGGGATACCGGCCTTGGCGCAGGCCGATGCAAAAAGCTGCGGCTTTAACTGGCTTTCCAGGAATTCATCCGCCGTGCCCTGATCGATCAGGATGGGATTAGTCCATGCCGTCGTGGCTGCCAATGCCGTGGCATCATAAGGCTGCCACTGGTCCGTGGCAGTTCCGAGATAGCCGGTGAAGGCCTTCTGGCCCCACGGCACCTGGCTCGGCGCAACGATTGGTGAGAAAGCGGAAACAGAGCGGTAGAGGGCCGGATTGCGCAGCGCGCAGACCAGCGCGCCATGCCCGCCCATGGAGTGACCCGTGATGCCGATGCGGGAGCCATCAACCGGGAAGTGGCCAGCGATGAGATCGGGCAACTCCATCGTGACGTAGGAATACATCCGGTAGTGCTTCGACCACGGCGCCTGGGTGGCGTCGACATAGAAGCCGGCGCCCGAGCCGAAATCGTATGACTCGTTCTCGCCCGGTATATTCACGCCGCGCGGCGATGTATCCGGCGCCACCAGGATCAGGCCATGCTCGGCGGCATAGCGTTGCGCCCCGGCCTTGGTCACCATGTTTTCCCAGGTGCAGGTCAGGCCGGAGAGATAATACAGCACCGGCAGCGGCGCACCGGCGGCGGCCTGGGGCGGCAGATAGACCGCCACTTCCATGTCGCAGTCGAGGGCTGTCGAGCGATGCTTCCAGACCTGCTGCTGGCCGCCGAAGCAGGTCCAGTTCTTCAATCGCTGCATCAGAATGTCACCACAGAGCGGATCGACTCGCCCTTGTGCATCAGGTCGAAAGCATCATTGATCTTGTCGAGCGGCATCACATGGGTGATGAGGTCGTCGATGTTGATCTTGCCATCCATGTACCAGTCGACGATCTGCGGCACATCGGAGCGGCCACGGGCGCCGCCGAAGGCGGAGCCTTTCCACACACGGCCGGTGACGAGCTGGAACGGGCGGGTGGAAATCTCCGCGCCCGAAGGCGCAACGCCGATAATGATGCTTTCGCCCCAGCCCTTGTGGCAGCATTCCAGCGCCTGGCGCATGGTCTTGGTGTTGCCGATGCATTCAAAGCTGTAATCGGCACCGCCCTTGGTCAGTTCGACCAGATGCGGCACCAGTTCCTCGTCCTTCATGTCTTTCGGGTTGACGAAATGGGTCATGCCGAACTTCTCGGCCATGGCCTTGCGCGCCGGATTGATATCCACGCCGATGATGCGGTCGGCGCCAACCATGCGGGCACCTTGAATGACATTCAGCCCGATGCCGCCGAGGCCGAAGACCACCACGTTGGCACCGGCCTGTACCTTGGCGGTGTAGACCACCGCGCCGATACCGGTGGTGACGCCGCAGCCGATATAGCAGACCTTCTCGAATGGCGCGTCGGGGCGGATCTTGGCAACGGCAATCTCGGGCAGCACCGTGAAATTGGCGAAAGTGGAGGTGCCCATATAGTGCCACACGGTCTGGCCGCGGCACTTGAAGCGACTGGTGCCATCGGGCATCTGGCCGGCGCCCTGGGTGATGCGGATGGACTGGCAGAGATTGGTCTTGCGGCTCAGGCAGTAATCGCACTGGCGGCATTCTGGCGTGTAGAGCGGGATGACGTGATCGCCCTTTTTCACGCTGGTCACACCGGGGCCGATATCCACCACCACGCCCGCGCCTTCATGGCCCAGGATGCAGGGAAACTTGCCCTCGGAATCGAGGCCGGACAGGGTATAGGCATCGGTGTGACAGACGCCGGTCGCCTTGATCTCGATCAGCACTTCGCCCGCCTTGGGGCCTTCGAGTTTCACGGTCTCGATGCTGAGCGGCTTCTTGGCCTCGAAGGCTACGGCGGCACGAACGTCCATGTTTGTATCTCCAGAAATACAGGTGGGAAGTAGCCTCGGAATTTGTGTCCGGTATGTAATGGTAAACGCACGTTGATATCAAGATTCCGGGCATGCGCATGCATGCGGCTGGCCGCATCGCCTTCGGGGTGGTGCCAAGCGTTGCACCGTATCAGTGAATGCCAATGCTGGCGCGATGATTGCGGCGTTGCCATGGGCCTGCTCCGTGCGTGCTTTGGGCGTCGAAGCCGGCGGGCCACGGCAAAGCGCCATATTTTTACGCGCGCCGCCTATTTTCCGTATCGCATAAAGCCGGTCGAGTTGACCGTATAGACCAGCAACCCACTGAAAAAACTCAAAATCAGCCCTGTGGCACGAGATTTGCGGATTTCATTGCAGTGTCTTGCCCTGCAACCTTGCCTGCCCCAGGAGGCCCCATGCAGACCGATACGTTGACCAAGCCTGCCATTGATGCCCTGATCGCCACGGCTTTCTCGCATGTTGGTGAAGGCGATACCGAATTCAAATCCGGCGGCCTGCGCGATTTCTTCCTCTATCGTGATCTCGGCATTGCCGCAGCCACCAACGGCATGGTTCTGGCCCAGTTGGTGAAAGCCAATCTGCCGCCGGAAGAAGGCACCGGCTGGCACCGCCATGAGGCCACCTTCCATATCGTCATCATGCTGAAGGGCTGGGCCCGGTTCATGTATGAAGACAAGGAAACCTTGGTGAAGGCCGGCGACTGCGTGCATCAGCGTCCCGGCATCGTGCATTTCCTGTTCGATTATTCGCCAGACATGGAATATCTCGAAATCGTCAGCCCGGCCGATTTCAGCACCGTCGATATGCCGGCGCCCTGTGCCATTCCAGCCCCCACACCATGGAAGTAGCCACCTGGAAGCGGCCGCAGGGCTGATGCCATCAGGCTTGTAATTCGTCGCCGATGCTTTAGAGGGAAATGCTTCGGGCTTTCCTAAAGCAGGCGGATATACAGGTTATGGCGCAGTCTCCTTCTTCATCGCTCGCTATCGGTCAGCGCTCGCTTGGCGATCCGACGCAGCTTTTCCCGTTGCAACCGGCTTTGCTGCAGGGCTGCCCGGTGAGCAGCAGCGAAGAGATGCAGTATCCGCTGGAGATCGACTACGACTACGCCAAAGTTGATTTAAAGCTGTTTGATCAAGCGCCGCTACCCGGTCTCGACCGCTGGGCACCGTTGCTGCCGCCACTGGCGCCGGGCATTTCCATGGGCGAAGGCGGCACACCGCTGCTCGATGGCGGGGCTATCGCGGCGGCCATCGGCTTCGATGGCGAATTGCTGCTGAAAGATGAAAGCCGCAACCCGACCTGGAGCCACAAGGACCGCCTCAATCTCTGCACCGTGAGTGCCGCCAAGCTCGGCGGGGCGCGTGGCATCGCGGCAGCTTCTTCCGGCAATCATGGCGCCGCCGCCGCCGCCTATGCCGCGCGCATGGGCCTGCCTTGCGTGATCGTTTCCAGCCCCGGTGCGCAGTCGGCCTTCCGCCAGTTCATCACTGCCTATGGTGCCGAACTGGTGCTGGTGCCGACCGAGCGGCGCTGGCCGGTGCTGCGCCGGATTATCGCGGAAACCGGCTATTTCCCGGTCAGTAATCTCACGCGTTTCCACACCGGCAATCCCTTCGGTCCGGAAGGCTACAAGACCGTGGCCTATGAACTTTTTCTGCAGCTTGGGCGCAAGCTGCCGGGTTGCGTGGTGGTGCCGACCGGCTATGGCGAGTTGCTTTACGGCCTGGCCAAGGGTTTTCGCGAATTGCAGCAATTGGGCCTCACCGACCGCGTGCCGCGTATCATCTCGGCCGAGCCGGCTGCGCGCGGCCCGCTGGCGCGTGCGCTGCAAAGCAATGCCGCTGCCGTGGAAGTGGCATCAGTGCCGACCATCGCCGGTGGTATTGCCTGCACGGTGAACAGTTATCGCGGCGTGCGCGCGATCCGCGACACTGCCGGCGTTGCCCTTACCTGCAGCGATGAAGATCTGGTGTCGATCCGCGCCAGCCTGGCCCATACCGGCTTGTACCAGGAACTCGCCGGCGTCGCCGGGCTTGCTGCGTTGCGTGCGGCATCGGCGCGCGGCGAGCGTTTCGAGGGGCCGGTGGTGGCGATTCTCACCTCGTCAGGCCTCAAGGATGTGCCGGCCATTGTCGATGGCGTGCCTCATATTGACGAAAACGGTCTCGACGAGCTGCTCCGCCGCCTGATGGCGTGAGCTGGATTGCGCGCGTCGCGTCAGCCGGCGGCACTGACAACAACCATTGATGCGGAGAAGCTGCGCGGATCATCTGCGCAGTGATGAAAACTTGCTGCTTTTTACGGCAGCATTGCAGATGCACAGAAACTGGCTTGACTTGATCGCCGCCGGCTTGTCATGCTGCCTGCATGAAATCGGGACAAAGTACCGATAATCGGAACACTGAAGGCCGCGATGCCAAGAGCCGCAGCCAGTCGCTGGACCGTGGCCTGCGCATCCTGGAAATGCTTGGCGCCGCCGACGACACCATTGGTGTGCGCGACTTGGCGCGTGAACTCGACCTGTCCAAGAGCATTGTGCAGCGCTTGCTCAATACCCTGAGCGAACGCGATTTCGTGGAGCAGGAGCCGGTGACGCGGAAATACCGCATCGGGCCGCATGCTTTCGAGATCGGCTCCAGCTTCATGCGCGGCGGCAGCCTGGCCGAAGTCAGTCTGCCCGAGATGGAGCCGATGGTGCGGGACCACAAGCTGAATTCCTATCTCGGCATCCTGCGCGAAAACGAGGCGCTGTATCTTGCCACCTTGCAGAGCAGCGGCCCGATTGCGATCCAGGTATCGCCTGGAGACCGCATCCCGCTGCATACCACGGCACTGGGCAAGGCCCTGCTGCTGGATATGAATGATGCCGAGATCAAGGCAATCCTGAGCGCCAGTGATTTGATCCGCCGCACGCCCAAGACCAAGCTGAGTGTGGCCGCATTGGTGGCCGAGATCCGCAAGGCGCGCAAGCAGGGCTACACCTTGTCGGAAGGCGAAAACATTATCGGCATCTACTCCATCGGCGCGCCGGTGCGCGACAGCAATGGCCGCATCGTGGCAGCGATCAGCGGTGCGTTGCCGCAAGCCATGGTGTCGCGCGCCAGGCTCGATCAGCTTGGCGCCGTGGTGGCGGCCACGGCAGAGCGGATTTCCCAGCGGCTTGGCGCCTCCCGGCGCAAGCTGGCTTCGCGCGGTCAGGCGATGAGTACGGCTTGAGTTTGAGTTTCCCGCAACAACAGGAACAACCAGCAACAAGGGGGCGTATGATGCAAAGCAAGACAATCACGGCGGCGTTTTCCGCATTGGCGGCAGTGGCGCTGTTCGCTTCGGCTGGCGCCGCGCGCGCCGAATTTCCCGATCGCCCGATCAACCTGATCATCCCGTGGGATGCCGGTGGCAGCACCGACCAGACCGCGCGCGTGCTGGCCAAGGCGGCAGAGAAGGTGCTGGGCCAGCCGATAGTCCCGGTGAACAAGCCAGGCGCCGCCACCGTGCTGGGCATGACCGAATTGGCCGCTGCCAAGCCCGATGGCTATACGCTCGGCGTGCTTTCCACCAGCAGCTACCTGATCCCGCTGGCGGGTCGCCAGGTGCAGTATGATCCGGAAAAGAGCTTTTCCTATGTGAGCTATTACGGCGACAACCTGATCGGCGTGGCGGTGCCCGCCAATGCGCCGTGGAAGACGCTCAAGGAACTGATCGACGACGGCAAGAAGAATCCCGGCAAGGTCAAGTTTGGCACCGGTGGCGTTGGTACCACGCAGCATCTCAGCATCGAAGGGCTGATGGTGGAAACCGGCGCCAAGTTCGTCCATATCCCGCAGAAGGGTTCGGCGGGTTCGGTGCCGGCCCTGCTCGGTGCGCATGTCGATTTCATCTCCGAAACCTCGGTCTGGGCGCCCTTCGTGGAGCAGAAGGAATTGCGGCTCTTGTCGGTGAACACGCCGGCGCGCTCGCCGCGCTTCCCCGATACCCCGACGATGAATGAGATGGGCTTCAAGTCGCTACGTTCGGTGCAGGCGATCATCGCGCCGGCCGGCGTTCCGGAAGCGGCCCGACTCAAGCTGGAAGGCGCCTTCCGTGCGGCGCTGAAGGATCAGGGCTTCATCGACACCATGAACCGTCTGGCCATGGTGGTGGTGGATCTGCCGGGCGCCGAGGTGAAGAAGCTCGTCGATTCCGAAATTGCCAGCGCGCGTACGCTGCTGGCGCAGATCAAGCAGTAAGGCGGGCGTCATGCGGGGGAGTTTCACGCCGCTCGGAGTCTCGGCACTTGTCATGATCGCGCTTGCCGTGGCTTTCGGCGTGGGCTCTCTCAAGCTCGGCTTCTGGGATCACGGCATCCCCGGTTCCGGGCTGATGCCGATGATCGCCAGCCTGGCCCTGCTGCCGCTGGCTGTCGTCCTGTTGGTGCAGGCCATTCGTGGCCGCGAAGGCCGGGGCGAAGGCGAGGGCTTCCAGTTGCTGCCCATCGCCACCCTGGTCCTGCTCTGGATTTACGTGGCGGCCCTGCCGCGTTTCGGCTTCGCCATTCCCACGGCGGTGATGCTGTTCATCCTGGTGAAGTTCATCTATGGCCGCGGCCTGCTGCCGGCCTTGCTGGTTTCGCTGCTGGTGACGGCTGGCGGCGCCGTGCTGTTCAGCATGTTCCTGGACACGCCCATCGAGGTTTGGCCCCATGCTTGAGGCGTTGCAGCAGGTCGGCCACGGCTTCTCGCTTGCGGTCCTGCCGGAAAATCTTCTCTATGCCCTGGTCGGCTCATTGCTCGGCACGCTGGTCGGCGTGTTGCCCGGGCTCGGGCCGGTCACCACCATCGCCGTGCTGCTGCCGATCACCTATCAGGTCGGTTCGCCGCTCGGCGCGCTGATCATGCTGGCGGCGATCTATTATGGCGCCATGTATGGCGGCTCCACCACCTCGATCCTGCTTAAAGTGCCGGGCGAGGCGGCTTCCGTGATTACCTGCATCGATGGCCATGAGATGGCCAAGCAGGGCCGCGCCGGCCCGGCTTTGGCCATTGCCGCCATCGGCTCCTTCGTTGCCGGCACGCTCGCCGTGGTCGGACTCACGCTGATCGGGCCGATGTTCGCCCGTTTCGCGCTTAGTTTCGGCCCGCCGGAATATTTCGCGCTGGCGACTTTCGGCCTGATCCTGGCCAGCACGCTGGCCGGCGGCCCGCCTTTGCGCGGCCTCTGCATGGTGTTCCTCGGCATCCTGCTCGGCCTGGTCGGCCTCGATACCATGACCGGCGATCCACGCTTCAGCTTCGGCATCCTCGATCTGACCAACGGCATCGGCATCGTGCCGCTGATGATGGGCATCTTCGGCCTCGGTGAGATTCTCTACAACCTGGAACAGCGCGGCGAGTCGACGCTGGTAACGACCAAGATCGGCCGCATCATGCCGTCACGCCAGGACTGGAAGGATTCCGCCTGGCCGATCGGACGTGGCTCGGTGCTCGGCTTCCTGCTCGGCCTGATTCCTGGCGGCGGCGCGATTCTCGGTTCCCTGCTCAGCTACACCATCGAGAAGAACCTGTCGAAGCATCCGGAGAGCTTCGGCAAGGGCAATATCGCCGGCGTCGCCGGCCCGGAATCGGCCAACAATTCAGCCGCTTCGGCTGCTTTCGTACCGCTGCTCACGCTGGGCATTCCTGGCAATGCGGTGACCGCCGTGCTGCTGGCGGCGTTGCTGATCCAGAATATCGAGCCCGGCCCGCTGATGCTGGTGAAGCATGCCGATGTGTTCTGGGGCGTGATCGCGTCGATGTATGTCGGCAATGTCATGCTGCTGATCCTCAACCTGCCGCTGGTTGGCCTGTGGGTGCAGTTGCTGCGCGTGCCGTTCTGGATCCTCAGTCCCATCGTCATCGCCATTGCCATCCTCGGCGCCTACAGCCTGCGCAATGCCTGGTTCGATGTCGGTGTGCTGATGGCCGGCGGCGTGATCGGCTATCTGTTCCGCAAGGCCAGCATCGAGGCCGGGCCGCTGATCATGGCTTTCATCCTGGCCGATCTGCTCGATACCTCGCTGCGCCAGTCGCTGCTGATGGGCGATGGCAACCCGATGATCCTGATCAGCCGGCCGATGTCCGGCATCATCCTGGTGCTCGGCCTGGCGGTGCTGGTGATGCAGCTTCTGGCCTGGCGGCGCAGCAATGCGGCGCTGGGGCTGGAGCCGCAGGAAGAAACGAAATGACGGCATCCACCCCCCGGCCCGATGCAGTGGAGAAGGTGAGCGGCGCTGCCCGCTTCGTCACCGATGTCACCGTGCCGGGGATGCTGCATGCCAAGCTGTTGCGTAGCCCGCTGCCGCATGCGCGGATCAAGGGGATCGATGCTGAAGCGGCGTTGCGGATGCCCGGTGTGGTGGCGGTGCTGACCGGCGCGGATTTCGCCAGCCTCAATCATCACTGGGGCCTGTTCCTGCGCGACCGCCCACTGATCGCCGTGGATCGCGTGCGCTATGTCGGCGAGCCGGTGGCTGCCGTGGTGGCCGAGGATGAATACAGCGCCGAGGAGGCACTCGACGCCATCCTGGTGGATTATGAGGATCTGCCCTATGTGACCGATGCCGAGGCGGCACTGGCGCCCGATGCACCGCTGCTGCATGAGCGCATGGACACGCTCAAAGATTTCTATTTCAAGGGCCAGGCCAAGCCGGTGGCCGGCAGCAATGTGTTCCAGAATTTCGCCTACGAGACCGGCGATGTGGATGCCGCCATGGCGGCGGCGCACCGGGTTTTCGAGGATAGTTACGACTTCCCCATGGTGTTCCATTATGCGCTGGAGCCCCATTGCGTTATCGCCGATTACGATCCGCGCGATGGTTTCAGCCTGTGGAGCTGCGGCCAGTCTCCGAGTGCGGTGCAGAAAGTGATCGGCGCCATTTTTGGCGTGCCGCAGGGCAAGATCCGCGTACGTGTGCCCTATGTCGGCGGCGGCTTCGGCGGCAAGGCCTCGGTGAAGCTCGATCCGCTGGTGGCCGGCCTGGCCTGGAAGCTGCACAAGCCGGTGCGGCTCTGTCTGTCGATTGCCGAATCGATGCTCACTTGCCGCCGCCTCAGCGCCACGGTGTCGCTACGCACCGCCGTCGCTGCCGATGGTACGCTGCTGGCGAAGGCGGTGCGCGTGGTGATGAATGGCGGCGCCTATGCCGATACCGGGCCGGCCGTGGCGATCAAGGCCGCCAACCGTGCCATCGGCCCCTATCGCATTCCCAACCTGCGGCTTGAATCGCTCGCCGTCTATACCAACACCGTGCCCGGCGCCGCCTTCCGCTCCATCGGCGGGCCGCAGGCAGTGTGGGCGACGGAGTCGCAGATGGATCAGATTGCCGATGCGCTGGGCATCGAGCCGCTGGAACTGCGCCGCCGCAATCTGTTGCGCCGGGGCGAGACGGTGCGGTCCGACCTGCGGCCCATCGACGTGGATATGGGTGAGGCGCTGGACCTGGTGGCGCAGGCATTGCCGCCGGGAGCCAAGGGCAGCGACGCCCCGGCGCGCGGCCTGGCGGTGGCGGCCAGCGATCCCGGCATCATGGCGGTCGGCTCGGCCATGGTGCGGCTGCATATCGATGGCTCGATGGTGGTGTTCGCCAACAGCGTCGAGATCGGCCAGGGCGTGCGCGCCGTGCTGGCGAAGCTGGCGGCCGATGTGCTGGCCCAGCCGGTGGAGCAGGTGAGCGTGGCCGAGCCCGACACGCTGACCACGCCGTTTGATTGGGGCACCGGCGCCAGCCGTTCCACTGTGATCATCGGCTTGGCGGTGCAGGAAGCGGCCAGCGATGCCGCGCGCAAGATATTGGAGCTGGCTGCCATTGCCTTCGAGACCACCATTGAGCAATGCCGCCTGGCGCCGGGTGGCGTGCTGGTCGGCAATGAGCTGCATAGTTTCCGCGACATCCTGCATCGCTGTTTCGGCATCGATAGCGGCGAGGTGACGGGCCTTGGTGTGATCACGCCGCAATATCGCGGCGGGGCTTTCGTGCAGGCGCCGCTGTTCTGGGAAACCGCCGCCGCTGGCTGCGAGATCGATGTGGATGAAGGCACCGGCGCCATTGCCGTGCGACGCTATGTCAGCGTCGCCGATGTCGGCAAGGTGATCAACCGCGTGGCCGCCGAGGGGCAGGACGAAGGTGCGGCGATGCAGGGCATCGGCCATGGCCTGTTCGAGGAACTGCTCTACGAAGACGGCCAGCCGGTGAATGCCAGCATGATCGATTATCATGTACCGGGCATCGACGAGGCGCCGGATGAATTCCATACCGTGTTGATCGAAGGCGGTGATGGCCCTGGCCCCGGCGGTGCGCGCGGCATGGGCGAGGGCGCTATCCTGCCGACAGCTCCCGCCATCGCCAATGCCCTGGCCCGCCGCTATGGCGTGCGCATCAAGAGTCTGCCGCTGACGCCGGAAAAAGTCTGGCGTGCGCTGCGCGATATCAAGGCGAAGGGAGTGGCGTGATGGATTTCGCCATGTCCATGCCGCTGCCCTGCGCGCCGCAAGAGGTCTGGCCCGTGCTGCTGGATTTCCGCCGCATCGCCGGCTGCATTCCCGGCTGCGAACAGGTGGAGGAAGTGGCCGAGCTGGCGCATTACAAGGCGGTGCTGAAGCAGAAGATCGGCCCCTTCAAGCTGGAAGTGCCGGCAGAAATCTTCATCGACGAGATGCGCGCCAACGAACTGGTGCGCGCCCGCGCCACCGGACGGGACAAGTTCACTGGCACGAATTTCACTGTGAATTTCGAGGTGATACTGCAGGCAGAGCCGCAATCGGCGCTGAATGTGCAGGCCGGCCTGCAGGTGGCAGGTAGGCTGGCATCGCTCGGCTACTCGGTGATCCGCAAGAAGGCGGACGAGAATTTCGCCGAGTTCAGCCAGCAATTGCAGCAGGAGGTGCTGCGCTGATGCTGCCGCGCCGCTTCGAACTGCACCGCCCCCGCTCGCTGCCAGAGGTTTTCGGCCTGCTGGATCGCTATGGCGACGATGCCTCGGTCTATGCCGGCGGCACCGAATTGCTGATTGCTCTGAAGGCCCGTGTGCTGCATTACCCGCACCTGGTTGACCTGAAGGCACTGGCCGAACTGGCCGCCATCGAGGAGGCCGGCGATGATGTGGTGATCGGTGCCCTCGCCAGTCATCATCGCATCGCCAACCATCCGCTGATGCAGCGCCTTCTGCCGGCCTATGCCGAATTGAGTGACGGCATCGCCAATATCCGCGTGCGCTGCGCCGGCACGCTGGGCGGCAATCTGTGTTTCGCCGAACCTCACGCCGATCCGCCGGCCTTGCTGGCGGCACTCGGCGCCAGGGTGCGGCTGCAAGGCAAGGAAGGCCAGCGCGATTGTGCGGTGGCTGATTTCATCCTTGGTGATTTCGAGACCGAACGGCAGCCCGGCGAAGTGATGACCGCCATTCTGGTGCCGAAGCCGGCTCCCGGCCTGCAGGCCGCCTATCGCTGCTATGGCGCTGGCGAGCGCCCGGCGGCGGGTGCGGCTGCCGTGATCCTGCCGGATGCGACTGGCAAGGTTGCTCAAGCGCAATTCTGGATCGGCGCGGTCAGTGGCCGCCCGCTGCCATTGCCGGCCACGATGGCTGCGGCAAGCGGCAAGGCGATGCACGATGTGGCGGAAGCCTGCTTGGGCATAGCAGCGGAAGAAATAGCCGTAATCGAGGCATCGGACGACAGCCATGGCAGCGCCGATTACAAGCGCCATCTGGCATTGACCATGCTGGAGCGCGCGCTGACGGCCGCTCTGGGCCATGAGACAGAGGCGAAGCGGGTGCCGGCATGAGCGACGTTCAGGGCATTGCGAAAATCCGCATCACACCGGTGGTGAACGGCCAGCCGCGTGAGGTGGAAATCCAGCCCAGCGAATTGCTGGTGGATTTCCTGCGCAACCGCTTAGGCCTTACCGGCACCAAGCGTTCCTGCGATGTCGAGGTCTGCGGCGCCTGCACTGTGCTGCTGGATGGCCTGCCGGCCAGTGCCTGCTCGACTTTGGCCGCCGATGCCGATGGCCGCGATGTCCTGACCATCGAGGGCGTGGGCGAGGAAGGCAAGCTGGACCGCATTCAGCAGGCCTTCGTCGATCATGGCGCATTGCAATGCGGTTTCTGCACGCCGGGTTTCGTGTTGGCGGTGCGCGCGCTGCTGGCTTTGCATGAAAAGCCCACGGAAGCGACGATCCGGCATTTCCTGCGCGGCAATATCTGCCGCTGCACCGGCTATGTGAAGATCATCGAAGCGGTGAAGAGCCTTGTTTGACCTGAGTATCAGTTCCGATGGCCGCGAAACCCCGGCTGCCTTCCGCGCCAAGCTCGCCGCCGGCGTGCAGGCCGGGCAGCGCCGCCGTGTGTGGATCGCCAACCATCTGTTCCAGCGCGACCCCATTGCGCTGGCCGCTGCCGCCTTGCAGGAAAGCCCGCTGATCGACGTTGCGCTGATGGCGATGTCGCCCTTCACCATGCATCCGGTGCAGCTTGCCATGAGTGCCGCCACGCTGGATGAGCTTTATCCCGGGCGCATCACGCTGTGCCTTGGTGTCGGCGCGCCGGTGGATCTTGGTTCGGTAGGCCTGGAGATCCCAAAGCCGCTGGCGCCGATGCGCGAGGCGATCCGCGTGGTGCGCGCGTTGCTGGCCGGCGAGATGGTGACATTCCAGGGCGAGAGTTTCCGCATCGAGAGCCGCCGGCTGGTGCATGCACCGGGGCCGCTGCCGGTCATCCTGGCTGCTTCGGGGCCCAAGATGCTGGAACTGGCCGGCGCCGAAGCCGATGGCGTGCTGCTTTCGGCGGCCACCTCGATCGATTTCATGCGCTGGTGCCTGGATCATGTGGCGCGCGGTTCCAATGGCCGTGCCGTGCGTCGCATCGGCCTGGTCTATGGCTCGGTGGCGGCGGATGCTGCAACGGCGCATCAGCGCCTGCGCCGGGTGCTGGCCATCGTGCTGCGCGGCCAGCATCACCGCCTCAATCTCGAACTGGCCGGCAATACGCTCGATCAGGCGGCCTTGCGCGCCGCCGTGGCAGCCGAGGATTGGTCTGCCGCCAATGCCTTGCTCACCGACCGTATCGTTGCAAGCCATGCCGCCAGCGGCACCGCGGCGGAAGTGGCGGCGCGCTTTGCCGCCTACGGCGCTGCCGGCCTGGATGAACTGGTGCTGAGTGGTGTCAGCGAAAGCCAGCAGGTTTCGGATTTGATCAAGGCGGCCATGGCGGCCGCGAAGGGGGACCAATGAAATTCAGTATCTGCCTGCCCACCGGTTTCGAGGGCGTGATGTATCCGATCCCGTTCGTGCAGCCGGAGGATTTCGTCAAGCTCGGCGTGCTGTGCGAAAAGCTCGGCTATGACTCGGTGTGGGGCAACGACCATATCACCACGCAGAAATACGTCAGCGAGTTATTCCCGGACACGCCGCCGGCTTTCTACGAGCCGCTGATCACGCTCACCGCCATTGGCGCCGCCACCACCAAGCTGCGGCTCGGCACCTCGCTGCTGGTGCTGCCGATGCGCGATCCGGTGTATCTGGCCAAGCAGGTCACCACCATGGACCAGCTTACCAATGGCCGCTTTGTGCTTGGTATCGGCCTGGGTGCCTATCGCGAGGAATTCGCCGCCTGGAACACGCGACTGGCCAAGGCGCGGCGTGGCGACATGATGGATGACGGTATCGCTGCCTTGCTCAAGCTGCTCTACGACAAGAGCGCCAGCCATGAAGGCCCGTTCTACGGCTTCAAGGATGTGGAGATGTTCCCGAAGGCGAAGCAGCAGCCTTTCCCGCTATTCATCGGTGGTCATAATGTCGAGGTGGTGGAGCGCGCCGCGCGCTATGGCGAGGGCTGGCTGCCGGGCTGGCGTCCGCTGCCGGAAATGAAGGAGCGCATCGAATTGCTGCGCCGTCGCGCCGCCGAGCATGGCCGCGACCCCAAGTCCATCGAGGTGGCGCCGCAATTCTCCTTCACCATTGCCAAAACCATGGAAGAGGCCGAGCGCATCTACATGGAGAGCGGCCTGGTGGCGCATCGCAAGTCGCTGTCCTATACGGGCCGCGATCTCAGCCAGCAGGTAATCGCAAACCTGGTCGGTTCGCCGGACGTGATCCTGGAAAAGATCGCCTACCTGAAAACCATCGGCGTTGACCATTGCACGGCTTTGATGGTGCCGGCCAACACCATGAGCGAGCTGCAGGACCAGATTCAGTGGTTCGGCGAAGCCATCCTGCCGCGAGCCTCATGACACTTGAACCCGCATACGACCGCATCACGCTGGACAGCCTGACGCCGCCGGAGCGGTACAAGCTGCTGACCGGCAGCGTGATTCCGCGGCCCATCGCCTTCGTCACGACGTTGAACGAGGATGGCGGCATCAATGCCGCGCCATTTAGCCAGTTCATCATCGTGGCGGCCAATCCGGGCCTGCTGGGTTTCTCGGTCGGTCCGGCACCGCGCGGCATCAAGGATACCCTGCGCAATGTGCGGCGTAGCGGCGAGTTTGTGATCAACACCGTGCCGGAGGAATTGGCGGAAGCCGTGCAGCTTTGCGCCGATATCGAGGAACCCGGCGTTGATGAGCTGGCGAAGGCCGGGCTTACCACCCTGCCATCGGAACTGGTTGGCCCGCCGCGCGTGGCGGAAAGCCGCATCCAGTTCGAATGCCGGGTGGAGAAGATCGTGGAATTCGGCGATGCGCCGAATTCCCTGGTGGTCGGCCGCGTGCTGCTGATGCATGCCCGCAGCGGCCTGGTGAACAAGGCCTGCCATGTGGATGCGGCAGCCAGCAACGCGTTGGGCCGCATCGGCGGCCGGAATTATTGCCGGGTCAGCGAGTTCATCGCGGTTTGACCGGCTTATGGCTCTTTGAGGAACGGAAGCAACAATGTCCATGAGTAAGGGTGCGGCACGTATTGCGGTCGATATCGGCGGTACCTTCACCGATATCGTGCTGGAGCAGGGAGAGAAGCGGTGGACCGGCAAGGTGCTGACCACGCCGCAGCGGCCTGCCGAGGGCTTCATGACCGCAATCCGCCAGATCATGGCCGAGGCCGGCCTGCAGCCCGATGCGGTGAGCGGCGTGATCCATGGCACCACGCTCGGCACCAACGCGCTGATCGAACGCAAGGGCGCGCGCACCGCCTTCCTTACCACCGGCGGTTTCCGCGATGTGCTGGAAATCGGCTACGAGAATCGCTTCGATCAGTATGATCTGATGATCGAGAAGCCGGCGCCGCTGGTGCCGCGCGGCCTGCGCTTCACTGTTGCCGAGCGTGTTGGCGCCAAGGGCAACGTGATTCTGCCGCTGGACGAGGCCGGCGTGCGCGCCATCGTACCGGAACTGCGCCGCCAGGGCGTGCGCAGTCTGGCTATCGGTTTCCTGCAGGCTTTCACCAATCCGGTGCATGAGGAACGCGCGCGCGACATTCTGCGCCAGGAGATGCCGGAGCTGTCGATTTCGCTGGCCGCCGAGGTCTGCCCCGAGATCCGCGAATACGACAGGTTTTCCACCGCCTGCGCTAATGCCTATATCCGGCCAATCATGCAGACTTATCTGGACGACCTGGAAGCCCAGATGCGCGCGGCGGGCTTCAATTGCCCGATCTTCCTGATGACCTCCAGCGGCGCCATGACCAGTGTGGAAGTGGCGAAACAGTTTCCTGTGCGCCTGGTGGAATCCGGCCCCGCCGGCGGTGCGCTGCTGGCTGCCCAGGTGGCGCTGGAATGTGGCCTGGACAAGGTATTGTCCTTCGATATGGGCGGCACCACGGCGAAAATCTGCTTCATCGACAATGGCCTGCCGCAGGCTTCGCGCAGTTTCGAGGTCGGCCGCGTCTATCGCTTCACCAAGGGCAGCGGCCTGCCGCTGCGCATCCCGGTGATCGAGATGATCGAGATCGGCGCCGGCGGCGGCTCGATTGCGCGCATCAACGAATTGGGCCTGCTCACCGTGGGCCCCGACAGCGCCGGCTCCGAACCCGGCCCGGTCTGCTATGGCCGGGGCGGCACTGAGCCGACCGTGACCGATGGCGATTTCGCCACTGGCCGCATCGATCCCGACCGCTTCGCCCGTGGCGCCTTCACGCTCGATGCGGCCAAGACGGCGGCGGCCCTGGGTGCCTTTGGTGCTAAATTGGACCTGACCGCCGATCAGGCTGGCCTGGCGATTGCCGAGACCATCGAGGAAACCATGGCCAATGCCGCGCGCGTACACGCCATCGAGGGCGGCCGCGATGTCTCGAGCTACACCATGGTGGCGTTTGGCGGTGCCGCGCCGCTGCATGCGGTGGCAGTGGCCAAGCGCCTCGGCATCGGCCGCATCGTGGTGCCGAGTTCCGCCGGCGTCGGCTCGGCGGTGGGTTTCCTGCAGGCGCCCATTGCCTTCGATCTGGCACAGAGCTGGTATCAGCGCACCGATGAGATGGATTTCGCTGCCGCCAATGCGCGGCTTGATGCCATGCGCAGCCAGGCGGCGGCACTGATCCGCTCAGCTACCCAGGCGCCGCTGGTCGAACGCGGCAGTGTGCTGATGCGCTATATCGGCCAGGGCCATGAGATCGAGGTGGAATTGCCGACACGGCCATTGGTGCAGGCCGACCGCGCCGCCCTGCATGAGCTTTTTGTCGCCGCCTATACCAAGCTCTATGGCCGCTCGATTCCGGGCCTGGCGTCCGAAATCCTGAGCTGGTCGCTGCGGCTCGGCACCGTACCAGCGACCGTGCAGCCGCTGGCGCCGCCGTCGGATTCGCCGAAGCAGGCCCAGGCCCAGGCCGAACGGCCCTGGACCGATCCGGAAAGCGGCCAGCGCGAGCCACTGGCGATCTGCGACCGTGCCACGCTGGACAGCAGCATGCGTCTGCAGGGTCCGGCGGCGGTGGTGGAAAGCGAAACCACGACCATTGTGCTCAAGGGCTATGCCCTGGGCGTGAACGAGGGCGGATACTTGGTGATCGACCGCCAGGAAGGGGCTGTGCAATGAGCGACAAGCTGACTGGAGCGATGTCCGGCATCCGCCGTCAATTGATGTGGAACCGGCTGATCTCGGTGGTGGAGGAATTGGCGCAGACGCTGATCCGCACTGCCTTTTCCACCTCCACCCGCGAAGCCGGCGATCTGGCGGCGGGCGTGTTTTCGCCCGATGGCCGCATGATCGCCCAGGCGATCACCGGCACGCCGGGCCATATCAATTCCATGGCCATGGCAGTGGGGCATTTCCTGAAAGAGCACCCGGTGGAGACGATGGAGCCGGGCGATGTGTTCATCACCAACGATCCCTGGAAGGCCAGCGGGCATCTGAACGATTTCACCGTGGTCTCGCCAGCGCATATCGGCAATCGTGTGGTGGCGATGTTTGCCGCCACGGTGCATGTCGCCGATATCGGCGGCTTGGGCGTCGGCACCGAGGCGCGTGATGTCTACCAGGAAGGCATTTATGTGCCGATCATGCCGCTGGCCCGTCGCGGCAAGATCGACGAGACGCTGATGCGCATGATCCGCAGCAATGTGCGCGAGCCGATGCAGGTGGAAGGCGACCTGCATTCGCTGATCGTCAGCAACCAGGGCGGCATCGACCGCCTGCTGCCGATGATGCATGAATTCGGACAGCAGAGCCTCGACGAACTGGCGGAGTATATCTTCACCACCTCGCGCGCCGCGATGATCCGCGCCATCCAGGAATTGCCGCGCGGCACCTACCATAACCGCATGACCATCGATGGCTTCGACGCGCCGGTGCAGATCGTGGTATCGGCGACCATCGAGGATGAGCGCATCCTGATCGATTTCGATGGCACCAGCGGGCTGTCGCAGGCCGGCATCAACGTGCCGAAATGCTATACCGATGCCTATACCAGCTTCGGCGTGCGCTGCGTTGTCGGCTCGCGCATTCCCAACAATGCCGGCTCGCTGGAAGTGGTGCAGGTGACGGCGCCGGAGGGCTGCATTCTCAATGCGCCGCATCCAGCACCCGTGGCGGCACGCCACATGATCGGCCAGATGCTGCCCGATGCGGTGCTCGGCTGCCTGTATCAGGCAGCGCCCGACCGGGTGCCGGCGGAAGGCGCGTCCTGCCTGTGGAATATCCGTGTCGCTGGCGGCCCCGGCACGCCGGGCCTGGCGGCCGACCGGCGGCATAACAGCCGGCGCTTCGGCATCACCACCTTCAATGCCGGCGGTGCCGGCGCGCGACCGATCTCCGATGGCCTGTCGGCTACCTCGTTCCCTGCCGGCGTGCGCAACGTGCCGCTGGAAATCGTCGAGACGATGACGCCGCTGGTGTTTTGGCGGAAGGAACTGCGCGAGAATTCCGGTGGTGCCGGGCAGTGGCGCGGCGGCGATGGCCAGATCATCGAGCTTTCCCATGCCGAGGGTGAGCCCTTCACGCTCAACGCCACCTTCGAGCGCGTCGACAATCCGGCGCGTGGTCGTGCCGGCGGCGCCGATGGCAAGCCGGGCCGCGTGCGGCTCGCTTCAGGCCCGGTGCTGAAGGCCAAGGGGCGCCAGACCGTGCCGGCGGGCGATCGCCTGGTCGTCGAGATGCCCGGCGGCGGCGGCTTCGGCAAACCGGAGGAGCGCTCGGCGGCGATGCGGGCGCGCGATAAGGAAGAGAACCGCACCGGCTGAAGCCTGCGGCCCAGACGGCGTAGCTGCCGCTGTATGAACAGCGGCGGTGGCGGCGTTGCAGGGGCTCGCCTAAAATGAGAATTTCCTCAGCTAGGATGCGGACGGCGAATATTGTTTTGGTCTATTGGGTGGATAATCTTTGTCGCACAGTATGATAATTTTCTCGCGGAAATTCGTTTGTATTGTTTCTAGCCTCAGCGACTGATTCCGCTTGGCGGCTTTCTGCACCAACGGCGCAGCAATATACAGGATTGCCCCTAAAGATGCCGCCATACTGTAGATCTGAGTGGCAAATGGTCTTTTGCTGATTGTTGGGGCCACACAACAACCAGCGGCATGAGACACCTAAGCCGGTGCGGGGCGCCGCACCGTTGTGGCAACGCCGGCTTCCCTCTCTCAGTCGCCGAGTACCCGGCGCACGAGGTCGGCGGTATTCCTGGCGCCCAGCTTGCGCATCACATTCGCCCTGTGAAACTCGACTGTGCGCGGGCTTACGCCGAGCGTGCGCGCCGCTTCTTTGCTGGAGGCACCGCGCACGATCTGCGCCAGAGCGACACGCTCGCGCGGCGTCAGTAAAGCATGGCCCGGGAATGGTTTCGACAATACGTCGAGTGCACCGTGCAGCCGTTCGATCTCCTGTCTGGCCTGCCGCAGCTCCGGCGTCGCCAGGAACTCCCAATCACCGTGACGTCGGGCGGTGCAGCACTGATGCGCGCGTGCCACGTCTAGCAGGTCGACCGCCCGGCTGGCCTGCAGTGAGTAGGTGCAGAGCACCACCATCCGCTGTCCGGCAAGCGAGCGGTCTAGCTCGTGCTCGTATTCACAGAATGCCTGCCAGTGACTGGATTCGATCCAGAAAGCATTGCCACTCACCCGCATGCCGTCGAAACCCTTGGCGAGCGCACCATGCAGTTTCTCGTTCCAGCCGCCGGTGATCCGTTGTAGATCAAACTGGTTGCCGCGCAAATACCAGTCGGTACCCAGAATGATCTCGATCCGTCCGGCCGCGATATGTGCCTGCAGGTCGGGGATGGCACGGCGCAGGGCGACCGTGGCCTCGACCTCGCCAATCGGCTCCGAGATCGCCCAGACACAGAATTCGTTGCTCTCGAGGCCGGCCCTGAAATACGCCGCCGCCGTATCGAGCAGGTCGTCCTTGGTCTCGTAGAAGATGCAGATATGGGCGCCCCACGGCACCTCGCCCACTACGCGGATGCCGCTCTGCCGCAATGGCTCATCCGCTGCGGGTGCGCCGGGCTTGGGCCTGCGCGACAGGCTTCCGCCAGTTCTGTCGTCGCCACGTGCGGTCGTGATGTTTGGGGACACCTTGCCCTCCCGGAGTCACAGGCTGCCGCGTCTGCGGTAGCAGATACCCAATATGTCTGGATGCGTGTAGTGACCCCGAGGCCCAGACCCGACATGAGAAAGTCAGGCAACCTCGTACTATTACGAGTATCTGCCTTTCCTCGTAGTCTTACAAGGTTTTCTGGCTGCACTGCTCACCATGTCTACGGAACTTGGTGGAGGTTTGCGATGCAGCGCTACTTTTTTCAGATCCACGGCGGGCACGGCACGGACGACGATCCGGTGGGTGTCGTTTTGTCCGGCCCCAGCGCGGCCATGCTGCGCGCCGTTACGATGTGCGCGGAAATCGGGTGCAGCGGCGGCTTCTATCTCGGCTTTGCCGTCAGCGTCAGGGACGAGCGCGGCAACGTGATCGGCCGGGTTTCGGTCATTTTGGCCGCCGTCACTCCGGAGTACAGCGATGTTTAGGTTGACGCGGGCGGTGATTGCTTCGGTTGCAACCATCGCGGCTCTTGTGGCATTCGCTGCCGCTTTGGCCGATGCAGGCAACGACAGCTTACAGGCACTCGCGCAGCATCGGCTGATCGCCGCGGGATCACTGGTCCTGGCCGTGGCCTCGGCTCTGGCTCTCGGCATAGTGATCGGGCGGGGTGCGTCTGGCGATGCCGTGCCGTCGCTGGTCGAGCCGGGCACGGTCCCAATCCGGACCGACACAATGTCGCGGGCCGAGACTGAATTCCTGGCCAACATGAGCCACGAGCTGCGCACGCCGCTCAATGCCATGATTGGTTTCGCAGAGCTGATCTTGAGCGAAATCCACGGCCCGATCAGCGACCGGCGCTACTACGACTATGTCGGCCATATCCATACCGGCAGCGAGCAGTTGCTGGCGATCGTCGATGCCACCCTGGATCTGTCCCAACTTGCCGCCGGCCAGCTTGATCTGCGGCCGTGCCGTGTCGAGCCCTCGGCTATCATCAAGGAATGCGCCCAGTCGGTCGCCGCGCAGGCCGAGGTTGCCAAGGTCGAACTAGTGGTGCGTCCTTCCACCGCGTCGTCGGTCGCTGCAGACCCGGTAAGGCTCAAGCAGGCGCTGACCTGCTTGCTATCGAACGCCATCAAGTTTACCGCGCACGGTGGCCGGATCAGCATCGGCGCAATCGGCAATGACGGCTTTGTCGCTTTCGAGGTGATCGACAATGGGATCGGCATGATGCCCGACCAGGTCGAGCTGGCATTGCAGCCTTTTCGTATGGTCGACGGCTGCATGACCCGCCGGCGCAGTGGCGTCGGCCTGGGATTGACGCTGGCGCAGCGCCTAGTGCGGTTGCACGGCGGCGAACTGCGGATCGAGAGCCGCCCCGGATACGGCACCTCGGTAACGGTGATCATGCCGGTGATTTCTTCCCACCAAACCGACAAGAGGTAGAACGCCATGGCCCTCATTCGCAGCGGCTTGAAAAAGCTTGCAAGCATGTTGCTCGCCCTGACCGCCGACACCCCGCCACCCGCCACCGGCGCTAGTGCCAGTGCGTCCCGGACGTTCGGCGAAATGCGTAGGGCCGGCTCGGCCACAGTTATGGCTGGCAGCATTCAATTACTCGGCATGGCAGAGATCAAGCAGCGGTTGGGCGGACGCTGGAGTGAGATGGCTAACAGCGCGTTTCGCATTGCCGAGCAGACTATCAAGCGGCACCTCACGGCTGAGGATGCCTACCAGCGCCATGGCAGAGAAACCTTTTTGCTGTGCTTCGCATCGCTCGACAAAGCGCACGCGGAGGCTAAGACAAGGATGATCGCCGAGGAGATTGTCACGCTGCTAGCCCAGCAGGCGCTGCAAATCCCCTTGCGGGTCGACCATACTGTTGCCGAGCTGGAATGGGCTGACATCGACAAGGGCGAGGTGGAATCGATTGCCGATGTGATTGCCCGCGAGTTGCGCCAAGTGCGCGAGAGGGCAGAAGCCTCGGCGCGGGCATGGCGCAGCGAATTGCTGCGCACTGCTGGGATTCGCTTCAGCCCGATCTGGCACGCGCCACGCCGCATCGTGGCCGGCTACCGCGCCATGCTGAACGAGCAGACCGGTACGCGCGCCTTACAACGCCTGGCTGGTATTACAACGCCGGAGGAACTGAAAAACACCCTGCACGAACTCGACTGCCTGATTGTTGGTTGGGCGATCAAGGCTCTTGATCGGCTGCTGCATGACGGCGGCACGGCACAGATGCTAGTCCCGGTAAACTTCAACTCGCTGAGCACCCGCGCGACACGGGAAAGGTACCTGAATCTCTGCCGCGACATTCCTCAGCAATACAAGCAATTCTTGCTGTTCGAGGTGCATAGTGCTCCCAGCGGCACGCCGGTGTCTCGTCTGGTCGATGTCGCACTAGCGCTCAAGCCGTATGGTCATGGCGTGCTGGTGGAACCGCCGGCGAGCGGCGGACAGCTTCAGGAGCTGGCGTCAGTGGGATTGTTCGGCCTTTCGGTTGGTGCCAAGTCGCTACCGTGCAACGTTGGGCAGGCTGCGGCTGCGGTCACTCGCCTGGTCTCCGCCGCCACCACGCTCAATCTCAAGGTGTTCATCCACGGTGCCGACACAGTGGGCATCCTGGACGCGGCACAGAAGGCACGGGCCGACTATATTGATGGCCGCGCGGTTGCCTCGCCCATGGCTGAGCCGAAAACCGCCCACCACTGGACGCCGCATTAAATCTGCCGCCTATCTTCCTGGAGCTTAGTTTAGGGCTTCATGAGACAGCGCTGTTGCCACCAATGATTGTCTTCACGAATTAAAGAGTTACGAGAAATTTTTACGCGAGACGCTACACCATTAAAAAATCGCCTATCGGCCCGAATCCCTATTGCTTTTGCAAATCACTCGCAATATTATCTGGGTATATCGAGAGTGCGTCGCCGAGCTGCTGGTCTGGGCGACGAGGTCCGGGGCGATGTCGTGGGGCGGCATCGCCCCGGTTTTTTTGTGCCTGCATCGCTTTTTTCCATGCCAGTACAATGGGTTGGGGGTAAGCTTGCGCCGCTTTATAACATTTAATTATAGTTAAATAAAACAAATCACACTTAAATACAAAAGATGGGATTGACTATTCGATCTGTATGCGTGAAATAAGCGTCAGACACTGCTGGAGGCGCGACGCTGCGGGCAGGGGGCTTGGCGAGGATCCGCTCCGGATCCGCATACCGGCCTGCGGGAATTTGAGGGGCAGCTTGCGCCGCGTCTGCATTGCTAAAGCGTCACGCCGGCAGGCCAAGGCAGGTCCGGATCGTGGTCCCCGTCAAAACTGATGGAGTTTGCCATGCGTCCCGCTTACAAAACCGCCGTTGCCAGCCAGCCCACTCCCAGCCGCCTCTGTTGTTGCCGCGCCTGACCCCAACCGTCGAGCCGCAAGTTTTTCTTCAGAGGTGCAATCATGAGTGATGCCTACATCATCGAAGCCACGAGTATCTATCCCCGGAATGATCGCGGCGCCTATGGCCGCCAAGCCGACAAGGTCGAGGCCGGCCTGGTGCGCCGCGAGCGCGGCGGTTTCCGCTTTTTCGCGGCCCATGGCCTGTTCGCGGCGATCGAGAACAAGCTGTTCCGTGGCCCGGCCGAGGCCGAGCGCGCCGCCGCCGAATTGCTGACGCAGGCCCGCCTGCAGGTGGCGCAGCAGCGCCGCGAAGGTGATGACCGGCAGGACGACTCACACGCCGGTTCGCTGGTCGATCCGCTGGCGCTGCCGCCGGATTGGCATGGCACAGCCAGCGTGATGAGCCTGTCCTTCCTGCCGTTCGACCGCTAACCTCCCCCGCTATCGCCCTAACGAGGAGACATCCTGTCGGCGGCGGCCCAGGCTGGCCGCCGGCATCATTCCGTCATGATCGAACTCAGCTCCATCTCCAAGCGCTATGCCACGCCGCAAGGCACAGTGACCGCGCTCGAAGGCATCGACCTCAGCATTCGCGAGGGCGAGATCTTCGGCGTCATCGGCAAGAGCGGCGCCGGCAAATCGACGCTCATCCGCCTGATCAACCTGCTGGAACGCCCCGACCAGGGCAGCGTCCGCGTCGCCGGCCGCGATCTCACCGCCTTGCCGCCGGCCTCGCTGCGCCGCGCAAGGCAGGAAATCGGCATGATCTTCCAGCATTTCAACCTGCTTGCCACGCGCACGGTATTCGAGAATATCGCCCTGCCGCTGGAATTGCGCGGCGAGAGCAAGGCCAGCATCCGCGCCACAGTGGAGCCGCTGCTCGACCTGGTCGGCCTGACCGATAAGCGCGAGCGCTATCCATCGGAATTGTCCGGCGGCCAGAAGCAGCGCGTCGGCATCGCCCGCGCGCTGGCGACCCAGCCGCGCGTGCTGCTCTCCGATGAAGCCACCTCGGCGCTCGATCCGGAAACCACCCGCTCGATCCTGGCTTTGCTGAAAGACATCAACGCCCGCCTCGGCCTCACCATCGTGCTGATCACCCATGAGATGAGCGTGATCAAGGAAGTGGCCGACCGCGTCGCCGTGCTGGAGCAGGGCAAGGTGATCGAGCTTGGGCCGGTCTATGATGTATTCACCCGGCCGCGCGCCGAAACCACGCGCCGCTTCGTCGGCGAACTGGTCGGCGGCGACCTGCCGCCAAGCCTGCTGCGCCAGATTGCCAATGATACCGCGACCACCGATCCGACACGGCGCCGTGTGCTCCGCATCCGCTTCACCGGCGGCGCTGCGGAAAGCCCGGTGATGTCGACGCTGGCGCGGCGTTTCGATCTCGATTTCAACCTGCTGCATGGCCGCCTGGATGAAATCCAGGGCCGGCCCTTCGGCAACCTGGTGGTGGAGCTGCTCGGCGATCCGGCCAAGCTCGATGCCGCCACCAAATTCCTCGCCACGCAGCAGCTTGGCGTCGAGAGTCTGAATTACGAACAGGAGTCCGGCGATGTCGTCCGCCTTGATCGCGCTGCTGGTTGATGCCCTGATCGAAACGGCGGTGATGGTCGGTATTTCCGGCCTCATCGCCACCCTGCTCGGCGTGCCGCTCGGCGTCGTGCTGGTGGTCACGGATCGCGGCCATATCCTGCAGAACCTGACCGTCAACCGCGTGCTCGGCATCATCGTCAATGCCACGCGCTCGACGCCCTTCATCATCCTGATGGTGGCGGTGATCCCCTTCACCCGCCTCATCGTCGGCACCTCCATCGGCACGCTCGCCGCTGTGGTGCCGCTTACCATCGCCGCTGTGCCCTTCATCGCCCGCCTGGTGGAAACCGCCTTGCGCGAAGTGCCGCGCGGCCTGGTGGAAGCGGCGGAAGCCATGGGCGCCACGCCGTGGCAGATCGTCACCAAGGTGCTGGTGCCGGAAGCGATGCCCGGCATTGTCGCGGGCCTCACCATCACCCTGGTCAGCCTGATCGGCTATTCCGCCATGGCTGGTGCGGTTGGCGGCGGCGGCCTCGGCGATCTCGGCATCCGCTATGGCTACCAGCGTTTCCTGCCGGAAGTGATGGCCGCCGTGGTGCTGGTGCTGATCGTCTTCGTCCAGGGTGTGCAGTCGCTCGGCGACCGTCTTGTCCGCCGCCTGGCGCATCGTTGAGTTCCAGTCCCGTCTCGCAAAAAACACGTCTCGCAAACAGACCCATCTTACAAACAGAAAGGTGCTTCCCATGCTTAATCGTCGTTCGCTTATCGCTGCTGCCGCGCTGCTGGCGCTGCCGCTCGGCGTGCAGTCCCCGGTTCAGGCCCAGGACAAGCCGATCAAGGTCGGCGTCACTGCCGGCCCGCATGCTGAAATCCTCGAAGTGGTGAAGAAGGTTGCCGAGAAGGATGGCCTGAAAATCCAGATCGTCGAGTTCAGCGATTATGTGCAGCCGAATGCGGCACTGAATGCCGGCGACCTGGATGCCAATTCCTACCAGCATCTGCCCTATCTGGAAGCCCAGGTGAAGGATCGCGGCTACAAGATCGTCAATATCGGCTACACCGTGAATTTCCCGATGGGCGTCTATTCCAAGAAGGTGAAGGATCTGGCTGCGCTGCCCAATGGCGCCCGCGTCGGCATCCCGAATGATCCGACCAATGGCGGCCGTGGCCTGCTGCTGCTGGAATCCGCCGGCCTGATCAAGCTGCGCGCCGATGCCGGCCTCAAGGCTTCGCCGCTGGATGTGGTGGAGAATGTGAAGAAGGTCCGCATCGTCGAGCTGGATGCGGCGCAGTTGCCGCGCGCGCTGGACGAACTCGATGCCGCCGCGATCAACACCAACTACGCGCTTCCCGCCGGCCTCAAGCCGACCCAGGATTCCATCGCCATCGAGACGCCGAAGTCGCCCTATGTGAACATCATCGCGGTGCGCACGCAGGACAAGGATAAGCCGGAATTCGCCAAGCTGGTGAAGGCGTATCAGTCGGCGGAAGTGAAGGCGTTCGTCGAGCAGAAGTACCAGAAGGCCGTGGTGGCGAGCTGGTAAATCATCCGTGTTTCCGTCGTCTGCTTGGTTTCCTCCCCAGACGGCGTGAAAGGCTGAATTCCCGGCTCACTGCTTGAGCATTGTTCAGCCTTGAACTGCCCGCCGATCCCCCCACCCGGATCGGCGGGCTTTTTTTGTGCGGCAGAGGTTCAGGCGGCCTGTTGCCGTGCCCGCTTCACCAGGCGCACCAGTTCAACGCGGGCGCCCTCGGCATCGCTTACCGGCTTGTCGAAGGGCAGGCGGGCGAGCACGCCCTCGCGGATCAGGTCGGCGCCTTCCGGATCGACTCCGCAAAGCGTCCAGCCCTCGCCGGAAAGGCCCAGCAGCTTGCCGGCATAGAGCTGCACAGCGTCGGCGTGGTCGCTGTTCATATGCTCGACAATGCCGGCCTCGGCTTCCGCCAGCCCGGCCCAATCGCTGCCGTCGCCGCCGCCATAGCGGTAATCGTCGAACCAGTGGATGCGGCCGAAGCCGGCGACGATATGCGCGCGGCTGACCTTCAGCTTGTAGAAGGCGAAATCCTTGAAATCGGCATACATCGCCGCGCCCGGATGGCGTGCCAGGAAGCGGGCGCGGTGGCGCGGATCGGTGGTCACTTCAGCTTCCGCCAGCAGGGTGGCGCGCGGGCCGGTCAGCGGCTCGGCATAGCCATCGGTGCCATCGCAGAGCAGGCTGACGCGGGCATCGGCGGCGATGTTGCGGGTATGCTCGGCAAGCTGGGAGATCAGCAGCAGTGGCGTGGCGTCATGGTCGAAGGCCACCAGCACCAGCGAGGCATAGGGCGTCGGGTTTTCGCCAGCAAGCGTCGTCGCCAGCACCGCCTTGCGGCAGGCACGGGCAACCGCGCGGGCCTGGAAGGCGGGCGAGGGCTTGGGCTGAGGCGCTGCGGGATCGCTCATCGCGACTCCTTAAGGTCAATTGAGAGTGATTCTCAAATAATCTAGCGCACACAATGGATGCCGGCCAAGCCCCCGCGCCGGCCGAAATGAATGAGCGGGAATAAAGACGGATTCATCGGCTTAAAAATGCGCCGAGCGAGCCACGTCGACGTCCGACAGGTAAATGATGCCGGTGGCGTTGGGAAATCGGGCGTGGAAGCCGGTCAGGATGGCACGGGCCATATCCTCCGGCGCGATGGCGATGATCAGCACATTCTCGAACACGCGGGTCACATCGTCGCCCTGGCGTTCGCCATGATGGCCGCCGCCGGATACGCGCGGGATCATGCTGTAGCCGCGCACGCCCTGCTCACCCAGCCAATCGATCACAGCGCGTGCCAGCGGCGCTTCCACGATCACTTCGATTTTGCGCCGGCGATGAATTTCCGTGCTCATCTCAGCCTCCCACCACGATCCGTGCCGCGCTCAAGTAGAGCGGCAGGCCGATCGCCACATTAAACGGAAAGGTGACGGCGAGCGAAAGCGTCACCGACAGGGCCGGGTTGGCTGCCGGCAAAGCCAGGCGCAGTGCCGCAGGCACGGCAATGTAGGAGGCCGAGGCACCGAGCACCGCGAGCAGCGTCGCGCCGCCCAGGCTCAAGCCCAGCAGCTTGCCGAGACCAAGGCCAAGCGCACCGCCGAGCAGTGGCATGATGATGCCGAACAGCAACAGGGTTGGTTTCAGGCCACGCGCGGCGCGGCCCTGGCGTACCGCCACCAGGCCCATATCGAGCAGGAACAGGCAGAGCGCCCCGTTGAACAGGTCCTGCACGAACGGTTTTACCTTCACCATGCCGGCGTCGCCGGTGATCCAGCCGATGACGAAACCGCCAAGCAGCAGCATCACCGAGCCATTCACCAGCACCTCGCGCAGGAAGCTGCCATGCTCATGCTGGGGGGCGCTGGCGGACTGGCTGCGGCCGGCACCCGCAAGCAGCAGGCCGCTGATGATCGCGGGCGTTTCCATCAGCGCCAGCATTGCTACCAGATGGCCTTCGAAGGCGACATCGCGGCTCCGAAGGAATTCGGCGGCAGTGACGAAGGTGACGACACTGACCGAGCCGTAATGCGCGGCGATGGCGCCGGCATTCAGCCGGTCGAGCCGCCATATCCCGCGCAGCAGCAGGAAGGCGAGCAGTGGTTGGGCGAAGCTCAGGGTCAGGGCGGCGAGCAGGCCCAGCGCCACCGAACCGCCCGCCGCGCCCTGCATTGCCGTGCCGCCTTTGAAGCCGATGGCGAACATCAGGTAGATCGCCAGGGCGCGGGCCGCACCTTCCGGGATTTCCAGATCGGAGCGTAGCAGGGCGGCGATGGCTCCCAGCGCAAAGCATAGGATCATCGGGGAGATCAGGTTGCCGGCGGCAAGGGAGATGAAGTCGCTCATGGCGCGGCAAAATACGCACCGCGCCAAAAAACGAAATGCGTATTCTTTTACCTCGAAATCAGCGCCAAAAGCGCATTTCGAGGTATCGAATTACCCGCCTCGGTAAGCTGTTACCTTTTGCCGGCTACGGCAGCAGCACCGTCGAGCCGGTGGTCTTGCGGCCTTCCAGGTCGATATGCGCCTGCACGGCGTCTTTCAGCGCATAGGTCTGGTTGATCTCGATCTTCACGATGCCCTTGGCCACCACATCGAACAGGGCGGCGGCGGACGCCTCCAGCCAGTCGCGGCGCGCGGTATAGGTCATCAAGGTCGGGCGGGTGAAGAACAGGCTGCCCTTGGCCGAGAGCATGCCGGCTTCCACCGGCGGGATCGGGCCGGAGGCATTGCCGAACGACACCATCATGCCGAGCGGCTGCAAACAGTCGAGCGAGGCCGGCCAGGTGCTCTTGCCGACCGAGTCATAGACCACCGGCACGCCGGCGCCCTTGGTGATCTCCTTCACCCGCTCGACGAAATTCTCCTTGGAATAGTTGATCACATGGTCGCAGCCATGTGCCTTGGCCAGCGCAGCCTTCTCGTCGCTGCCCACCGTGCCGATCACCGTGGCGCCAAGATGCTTGGCCCATTGGCAGGCGATCAGGCCGACGCCGCCGGCTGCCGCGTGCCACAGGATGGTGTCGCCCGGCTTCACCTTGAAAGTACGCAGCAGCAGGTATTCCGCCGTCATGCCTTTCAGCATGATGGCGGCGGCCACCTTGTCGGAAACGCCATCGGTCAGCTTCACCAGCTTGTCGGCCGGCACCACGCGCTCCTCGGCATAGGCGCCGAGGATCGAGCCATAGGCGACGCGGTCGCCTACTTTCAGCCCGGTCACGCCCTCGCCGAGTTCGGTCACCACGCCGGCGCCTTCCATGCCGATGCCGGCGGGGAGGGGAAGCGGGTAGAGGCCGGAGCGGTGGTAGGTGTCGATATAGTTCAGGCCTACGGCGGTGGACTTGATCCGCACCTGGCCGGGGCCGGGCTTGCCGACCTCGACATCGTCCCACTGCATTACGTCGGGGCCGCCGGTCTTGTGGATGCGGATTGCCTTCACCATGGTCTCGAACTCCTGAATGTGGCGATTACGACAGATGCTGCTTGAAGAAGGCGCTGGTGCGCTGGTTGGCGAGATCGGCCGAGGCCTTGTCGTAATGCTCGCCGCCGACGCGGGCGAAGGCATGGTCCTGGCCGACATAATCGTGGCGAGTCACCAATGCATTACCCTTGAGGCCTTCCGCGATCTGCGCCTGCGCATCCTTGGGCACGAACTTGTCCTCGGTGGCGCAATGCAGCAGCAGCGGCTTCTTGATGTTCCTGGCTTCGTCCAGATGGTTCTGCAGATACACGCCGTAGAAGCCAGTGGCGGCATCCACGTCGCTGCGGGTGGCCATCAGGTAGGCCAGGCGGCCGCCAAGGCAATAGCCGACCGCGCCGGCCTTGCCGGTGGCGCCGGGCAGGCCGCGCAGCACAGGCAGGCAGGCCTTGAGATCCTCGACACCCTTGTCGAGATCGAACTGGCCGAAAAGCTGGAAGGCGCGCTGCAGGTCCGGCTCGATGCGGTCATCCAGCATCAGGCCCGGCTCGATGCGCCAGAACAGGTCCGGGCAGAGCGCGAAATAGCCCTGGCGGGCGAGGTCGTCGCAGATGCCGCGCATCACCGTGTTGATGCCGAAGATTTCCTGGATCACCAGCACGCCGGGGCCCTGGCGGTTGGCGGGTTCGGCAAGATAGGCGTTGAAGCTGCCGCCATCCTTGGCGGCGATGCTGATCATGCGCGGCATGGTATTCCTCCCGGCTCATCGTTGCGGCTGCGTGGGATGCTATCGTGTCGATAGCAGGCGCCGCAAGGGACGGGATTCTTACAGCCGCTTCAGAGGGCGGGCGCTTCAGAGTGCGGGCGCGCCGGAATAGGAAAACAGCGGCAGGTCAAACAGCGAGGGCTGGCGCTTCGGCATGGCGCCATCGCATTCCAGCGCCAGCAGGCGGCGCTTGGTGGCGATGCCGCCGAGGCCGGAAAAGCCGCCGAGTCCGGTTTCCGCCGTCACCCGGTGGCAGGGCACGATGATCGGCAGCGGGTTGGCGCCGCAGGCCATGCCGACGGCGCGGGCCGAACTCTTCAGGCTCTGGGCGATCTCGCCATAGGTCATGGTCTCGCCATAGGGGATGGCCTGCAGCGCGCGCCAGACCCGCACCTGGAAATCGGTGCCACGCGGCGCCACCGGCAGATCGAACCGCTTCAGCCGGCCATCGAAAAAGTCTTCCAGTTGCGCCGCGGCCTCGCGCAGCAGGCTGCTCTGGCCATCGCTTTCCGGCAGGCGGCCCCAATCCAGCGCCACCACGGCCTGCTCACGCTCTGTCAGGGTAAGGGGGCCGAAGGGCGATTGCGTCACCAGCCGGCGAATCGAGCTTTCCATGGTCCCGATTCTGGCCTTCCGATAGGAAAAAAGCCAGTGGATAACTTTTATGCCTGCTGGCTTAAGCCGTGGCGAAGGGGTTTTTCACCACCAGGCGGTCGAAGCGGCGGCCATGCTGCAGGTCCTCGCTGTAGAGGATGCTGCAATCGGCAAGCTGTGCGGCGGCGACAATATTGGCGTCATAGATATGCAGATTATGTCCCCAGGCCAGGGAAAAGGCGCGTTCCTGGGTTTCGCTGTTCAGTGGCAGCGGTTCGCCGCAGAATAATCGGATACTGGCGAGCGCGGTTTCGATGCGGTTCCAGGGCAGATTCAGCTTGCCTCGTGCCACGGCGCAGAATTCGTTCAGCACCTGCACGCTGACCAGACCGCCAGCCAGCATCAGAGCTTCCGCTATGCCGGTGCGACGGGGATCGTCGGTATAGGCATAGACAAGGATATTCGTGTCGAGAAAGGCGCGTTCAGCGCTCATTGGCCTCTTCGCGATTGAATCGGAAGCCGGGCGGCAAGGGGCGGCGCAGCTTGCGCATGATGTCCAGCGCCTCCTCGCGGGTCATCTTGCGCTCCAGCGCCAGGTCGTTCTTGCCCCGGACATGAATGTTCAGGTCATCCCCGGGCTTGAGGTTCAGGGCCTCCACCACCGAGGCGGGCAGCCGCACGGCCAGGCTGTTGCCCCATTTCGCCACACGCATCACGCACTCCTGGATATACATAAAGGGTTTTGTATATCCTAAGCCGGCCCGGGCCTGCGGGCAAGCACGGCTTTTCTCCCGCCGGGCCGGGGCCTATATAGGGGCCACCGATTTTACCCGCAGGTTCCCATGTCCGAAGCCCTCACCCCTGTCACTGTCCTCACCGGCTATCTCGGCGCCGGCAAGACCACCTTGCTCAACCGCATCCTCACCGAGCCGCACGGCAAGAAATACGCCGTGATCATCAACGAGTTCGGCGAGGTCGGCATCGACAACGACCTGGTGGTGGATGCCGACGAGGAAGTGTTCGAGATGAACAACGGCTGCATCTGCTGCACCGTGCGCGGCGACCTGATCCGCATCATCGAGGGCCTGTGGAAGCGCAAGGATCGCTTCGACGGCATCATCGTCGAGACCACCGGCCTCGCCGATCCCGGCCCCGTCGCGCAGACCTTCTTTGTCGATGATGGCGTGTCGCGCCGCACAAGGCTCGATTCCATCGTCACCGTGGTCGATGCGCGCCACCTGCTGCTGCGCTTGGCCGATAGCCGCGAGGCGCAGGAGCAGATTGCATTTGCCGATGTGATCCTGCTGAACAAGACCGATCTGGTAACGCCGGGTGAGCTGGCCCTGGTGGAGCGCCGCATCCGCGCCATCAACAGCCTGGCGCCGATCCATCGCACCGAGCGCTGCTCAATCGCGCTGGACACGATATTGGACCGTGGTGCTTTCGACCTGCAGCGTATCCTGGCGCTGGAGCCGGGCTTCCTGTCGAAGGAACTCGGCCACGATCATGGGCATGACCACGGGCACGATCATGATCACCACCACCATGGCCATGATCACGATCATTGCGATGATCCCAACCATGTGCATGACGAGCATTGCGGCCACGATCATCATCATCATGACCACGGGCACGACCACATCCATGATCTCTCGGTGATCAGCAATTCCTTCACCGTCGATAAGCCGCTCGATACCAAGAAGTTCGATGCCTGGATCAGCGATCTGCTGGCCAACCAGGGGCCGGATATCCTGCGTGCCAAGGGCATCCTGGATTTCCAGGGCGAGACAGACCGCTTCGTGTTCCAGGCCGTGCACATGATCCGCGACGGCGATTTCCAGCGGCCGTGGAAGCCGGACGAGAAGCGCATCAGCCGCGTGGTGTTCATCGGCCGCAAGCTGGATGCCGCCAAGCTGAAGGCCGGTTTCGAGGCCTGCTGTGCCTGACATCGCGTCTGAAGCACCGGCCGCTGCCCCCAAGCTCGGCTATAAAGCTTACCTGTGGAATTTCGACGCGCCGGTGATCGGCGCGGTCGTGCTGGATGGTATTGCCGGCTTCGGGCTCGGCGATGGCGGCATCGGCCTGCGTGACCTGTCGGCACCCGACAAGCCGGTCAGCGAACGGCGCCGGCCGCACGCCAATGGCCTGCTGAGTTTCGCCGCCGCGCCCGATGACCGGGGCTTCATCTCCGGTGGCGATGACGGCAAGCTGGTCTATACCCCGCTCGAAGGCGGTGAGCCGCGCCTGCTGGCCGAACGGCCGCGCAAATGGATCGAGCAGATCGCGATTGCCCCTGAAGGCGGGCTGATTGCTTTCGGCGCGGGCAAGGAAGCCGGCCTGGTCGACCTGCGCGGCAAGGTCAATGCCTCGCTCACCGATCATCCCAGCACGGTCGCCGGCCTGGCCTTCAACCCGAAGGGCAAGCGGCTGGCGGTGGCGCATTACAACGGCGTCACGTTGTGGTGGGCCCAGAGCGCATCTCGGGACGGCGCGCAGACGCCGAAGCGGCTGACCTGGAGCGGCAGCCATGTGGCTTTGTCCTGGAGCCCGAATGGCCGCTTCATCATGACCGCGACGCAGGAAAACGAACTGCATGGCTGGCGCACCGATGATTTCGCCGACATGCGCATGAGCGGCTATCCGGCCAAGCCGCGTTGTTTAAGCTGGTCCGCCGATGGCAAATGGCTCGCCTCGAGCGGTGCGGAAAGCGTGATCTGCTGGCATTGCGCCGGCAAGGGGCCGATGGGCTCGATGCCGCTGGAAATCAATCGCGGCCATCTGGTGATGGCGGTGGCTTTCCATCCCAAGCTCAACATCGTTGCCTCGGGCGATGCCGAGGGCGGTCTGACCTTGGGCCGTATTTCCGATGAACGCAGCATACCGCTGGAAAAGATCGGCCGCGCGCCGGTAGCCGCCATGGGCTGGAGCCGCGATGGCCGCTGGCTCGCCATCGGCTGCGAGGATGGCGCCGCCGCCCTGATTGATTTTGAAAGCTGACAGGACCTGATCATATGCGCTTCCCCGATCTGCCGACCTTCGTCACCCACCTCGAATGCGGCATGACCGGCGAAAGGCTCGATGCCGGCCAAGTGCATAACCTGTCGCCCAAGGGCTATCCGATCCTGGTGCGCTACGATCTCGAAGGCGTGAAAAAAGCCTTCACCAAGGAGAAGCTGCGCGAGCGCGACTGGAACTGGTGGCGCTACCGCGAGATGCTCCCGGTCCGAAAGACCGAGAATATTGTCTCCCTCGGCGAGGTCGTGACGCCGCTGATCCCGCTGCCGAGCCTGGCCCGTTCGCTCGGTGCCAGCGGCGAATTGCTGGTGAAGGATGAGGGCCGCCTGCCCACCGGATCGTTCAAGGCGCGCGGCCTGGCTTTGGCCGTCTGCATGGCGAAGGAATTCGGCATCAAGAAGATGGCGATGCCGACCAACGGCAATGCCGGTGCAGCACTTGCCGCCTATGCCAGCCGCGCCGGCATCGAGACCGTGGTGTTCTGCCCCGACGATACGCCGGCGGTGAATATGAACGAGATCGCCCTGCAGGGCGCACGGCTCTACAAGGTCAACGGCCTGATCAACGATTGCGGCAAGCTGGTGGGCGCGGGCAAGGAAGCAGCCGGCTGGTTCGATACCTCGACGCTCAAGGAGCCCTACCGCATCGAAGGCAAGAAGACCATGGGGCTGGAACTGGCCGAGCAGCTCGGCTGGGAATTGCCCGATGCGATCTTCTATCCCACCGGCGGCGGCACCGGCCTGATCGGCATGTGGAAGGCTTTCGATGAACTGGAAGCCATCGGCTTCATCGGCTCGAAGCGTCCGAAGATGATCGCGGTGCAGGCTTCCGGCTGCGCCCCCATCGTGCGCGCCTGGGAAGGCAACGAGCGCCACGCCAAGCTCTGGGAGAATGCCCACACAGTGGCGGCCGGTATCCGCGTGCCGGCGGCGGTCGGCGATTTCCTGATCCTCGATGCGGTGCGCAATTCCAACGGCTTCGCGATTGCCGTGGAAGATGCGGCGATCACCCAGGCGCTGGATGACGTGGCGCGCCAGGAAGGCCTGCTGCTCTGCCCGGAAGGGGCGGCCACCTATGCCGCCTACAAGCAGGCCCTGGCCGAGAAGCGCATTCGCCCGAGCGACCGCGTGGTTTTGTTCAATTGCGCGACGGGACTGAAATACCCGATGGCCGATGGCGGCCAGCCGCTCGACCGCCATGGTAGCATTGACTACGCGCGCCTCTGAACAATCGCGCAATTGCGGCGCTTTGTGATGGAATCCTCGCTGGCGTGGTGCTGCTGCGCCGACCTGTTCGCGGCAGGAGCGAGAAATGCCGCGCATTCTGACGGGTCTTAGTTTGCGTTTATCAGTCAAAGCGTTAGCGCAAACTAACAGGCGTCTTTTTCCATTGCCGGTATCCTGTGGACATGAAATCCACCGACTTCACATTGCAACAGCTTGCGCCTGGAGCCGAATTGCCGCAGCCGGAATTGCAGCGGCTGCTGCAGGATTGGCATGCCGCCGCCAGGGTTGCTTCTGATGGTGTACCCGGCTTCGACTTCGCCGATCCGCTGCGGCTGCGCTACCTGCTTGGTTCCCTGGTGCTGCTTGATGTCGCTTATGATGCCATGGGCGATCGGGCTTACCGCTACCGCCTGATCGGCACCGATATCGTCAGCCGGCGCGGCAAGGATTACACCGGCCGTTTCCTGCACCAGCATGACGAAGAGGTTTTCGTCGTGGCGGCGATCAGGGCTTGCGGCCTGGCGGCGGATGAGCGCCAGCCGGTCTATTCCACGCTGCGGCGTCAGATCGGCAGCGGTTTCTACCGGGTGCAATATCTCACCCTGCCGCTGGCGGGTCCCTCAGGCGAGATCGAGCGGCTGATCACGGCGCAGATCTATCCCGCCGATGCCCCCAGCATGCCCTATGGCATGCGCAATCAGGGCCTGCCCTATAGCGCGATGAAGCGCGCCTGCTAAGTCACGGTTTGAGCTGCTGCGCCAGGAACGCCAGCATGTCGGCGCCGGCCTGCTGTGTCACGGCGGCGTCGTAGCCCATGGTGTAGCCGGCGCTGGCCTTCAGACAGGCCGCGAATTCGGCTGGATCGAAGGGCCGGATGCTGCCGTCTGGCTTGAAGAAGCGTGTCGTCGCGCCGAAATCCACCACCGGGCATAGCCGCGCGTTGACATGATTGGGGTGGTATTTCGGCGTGTTGAAAAATGGCTGGTCCCAGGCATGATAGGCGCCGGGATAGATGATGGTGCGGCGCTGTGCCGCCGGATCCGCCTGCTTCACCAGCGTTTCTATCAGCGCGCATTTCTCCGCCGGCGCGGTTTCATCCTTTTCTCCCTGCAGGCGCAGCAACGGGGCGCCGGTGGTCATGCGGCTGCTGCCATTGCTGAAGATGTAGGAGCAGGGCGCATAGACCGAGACATGGGCCGCGAAGCGCAGGCTGCCGCCGAGGATGCGGCCACGGATGAATTCGTTGGCGGCGAGTTCGGTGGTGACGCCACCCATGGAAAAGCCGATCAGGGCGATGCGGCCGGCATCCAGCCGCCGATGATCCGCCACGCGCTGCAAGGCCAGCAGGGCATCGCTGGCCGGCGAGATCGGGCTGATCGCACCGGCGACATCGGCGGCGCGGGTGATGCCGCGCCCGGTGAAGTGATCCAGCCCCAGCACGGCATAGCCGGCATCCAGCAGCGGCTGCACATACTTGCCTTCGCCGTTATCGCGCCAACCGCCGATGGTGTGGGCGATCATCACCGCCGGCACTCTGGCTTCTCCGGGCGGCAGCCAGAGTGTCACCGAGGCTTTTTCCGGCTTCGCCCTGCCCTGGCGGAAGTCGCCGAAATGGGCATAGCTCGGGGCATCGAAAACCAGGGTTTCGCCGCCCTTGGGGCTTTGCGGCTGCGCCAGTGCCGTGCCGGCTGATAAAGCCAGGATTGCCCAGATCGGTCCCGCCATTCCCCGCATGCCGGCCTCCATCGGTTGTGCGGGTATTCTATCCCTATAATCCGCTTTCGCGCAGATAGAAGATCAGGTCCAGCTCGGGTGGCTCCTGGCCCGGCACGCACATGCTGAGCAACTGGTGCGCCTGGCCGCGATGATGTGCCTGATGATTGAAGAAATGCGCCAGCAGCGGCGCCAGCGGATGCTGGAAACGCTTGCCGCTCATATTGGCGTAGTCGATCTTCGCTTCGAGCTGGGCATCCTCCAGGCTGTCGGCGAAGGCGATGATGCGTTCGTCCATCATCTCGCGCGCGCTGCGCAGGCCGGCAAAATCCGGGTGCAGGATCTGGTTCAGTTTCTCGATATGCGGTGTCGGTTGGCCGATGAAGCGGCCGAACCACACGCTGTCGCCGACCAGCACATGATTGAGCGTGTTATGCAGGCTGCCAAAGAAGCTTGGGCGTTCGGCGTGATAGACATCCGCCGGCAGTGCGCCGGCAGCGGCATAGAGGCGGCGATTGGCCCATTGATTGTAGCGCGCGAACTGGCGCACCTGATTTGGCAGGATCGACATGGCTTTGCTCCGGGGGCGGCGCGGACGCGGCCATAATAAATCCAGGCCAGGCCGACGCCGAAGCGGAGAATTGTCAGGCTACATTGTTGTCGATGACATGCCCGATCCGGAGCAGGTTGCCATCGGGATCGACGACATGGAATTCGCGCAGGCCCCAGGGCTTGTCCTCGATGTCGTCCATGCGTTCGGTGGTCGCCGGCACCGCCGCCCATTCGGCATGCAGCGCATCGGCATTGGTCACGCGCAGATAGGCGCCAGCGAAATTGCTGCGGGCATCGAATTCCATCTCGGGATCGTCGCCAAGCCAGGCGAAATGCAGTTCCAGGGCGCCGCGCCGCAGCAGCAGGTAATCGGGATAGCGGCCGGTGGCCTGAAAGCCGAGCGCGGCATAGAAGGCCTCGGTGGCATCGAGGTCGCTGGAGGGCAGCATCGGGATGGCGAGATCGGGCAGCATGATGTTTCCTTACAGCAAACGGCCCGCCGGTTGCCCGGCGGGCCGCTCTAGGCTTCATTTTCTGCGGCTTACCACTCGGTGAGGAACACGTCCAGCTTCTTCGCCGCCAGTGCATCGGCACGGGCCTTCATCCAGCCCTTGGCGAAGGCCGCTTCATCGGCCGGCGCGCTCTTGGTATAGGCCGCCCAGGCATCGGCCATGGTTTTCTGGCGGTCGATCAGCGCGGCGTTGTTCTTGTCATACTCCGGCTTCCACACGCCGATTTCCTTGAAATACTTCACCGCGCCTTCATGCACCGGTACCACCCAGTCGAACACCTGGCGCTTGATATCCCAGCCGATATTGCCGGGCGCGGCATCCTTGTAGTCGTTGTAGAGTTCCACCATCGCCTTGGTCATGGCATAGACTTGGCCGGCATCCACATTGGCGTAGGTCATCAGCACTGGATAGGGATAGGTGGCGCCCTCGACGCGGTTGGTGGCGCTCATCTCCGGGCCTTCGGCGCCATAGAAGGGCACATAGAACGGCGCCTTGGCCTTCAGCCGCTTCCAGCCTTCGGCATCATTATGCGGCACGGTGGGATAGGTGATGCCGCGCGGGCTGGATGCAATCTGGTAGGCCTGGCCGGAAATCGTCGAGGCGAAGGCGGCATCCACCTGATTGTTGATGATGCCGGTCATGGCCTGGCCGAAGCCGCCGAACTCCACCCGCTGCACGTCATTCCAGGTCAGGTTGGCATAGGCCAGCAGGGCGGTGATGTTCTGGTTCAGCGACGGCGCGCCGATCACCCAGGCAACCCGCTTGCCCTTCAGGTCGGCCATGGTCTTGACGCCGGTATCCTTCGCCGCCACCACGGTCAGCAGCGCGTCGGAATTGTTCAGCAGCAGCGAGCGCACCGGCTGCGGCCCCCAATCCTTGGCGCCGAATTCATACACCGCTTCCTGCGCCATGTAGGTGCCGCCGACACCATTGGCGGAGAACGGCACCTTGCCTTCGCGCAACGGCACGGTACGCGACACGTCATTCTTGCCCGGCAGCACGCGCAGCGTGACGTTATGCTTGTTCTTCAGCGCATTGCCGATGGCAACCGCCTGGTTATAGCCGCCGGAGCCGACATCATAGGCGGTCCAGGTGAGCTGGTCGGGCAGCTTCTGCGCTACTGCTCCGCCAGCCATCAGGGCCAGCACCGCGCTGGCCATCATCGTCTTCATTGCTACGCGCATGGGTGTTCCTCCTGTTGGTTGCTTATAATTTTCCCGGCGGATTGCTGCCGCCGGCCAGTTTGAGCAACAGAAACGCCGCTGCCGCACAGGCGATGCCGATCACCGCCAGCAGCGTATTGTCCACCGGGATCAGCCGGCCGCCCGGCGCCGCGAGCGCGAAGCCGCCGACCAGCAGCAGCAGGCGGGCGAGCCAGCGCCGCGTGTCGCCATCCAGCTTGCCGCCCCACAGCACATAGCCTTGCAGGGCGGAAGCGATCAGCGCCACGCCGGGGAAGGCGGTGATCAGCACTTCGATCACTTCCGCCAGGCTGCCTTTCAGGATCAGCGCCGGATTGAGCACGAAGAAGAACGGCACGATGTATATGATGGCGCCGAGCCGCACTGCCTGGAAGCCGATGGCAAAAGGCGAGGTGCGGGCGAGCGGCGCTGCGGCGAAGGCGGCCAGGGCCACCGGCGGCGTGATGAAGGAGATCATGCCCCAGTACATGATGAAGAGATGCACCGCCAGCGGATCCAGACCGGCCTTCACCAGCGGCGGCGCCAGCACGATGGCGAGGAAGATGTAGCAGGCCGTCACCGTCATCCCCATGCCGAAGATGAAGCTGGTCAGCGCGCCCATCAGCAGCAGGATCAGGGCGTTGTCGCCGGCGAGATAGACCAGGTCGTTGGCCAGCGTGCCGGCCAGGCCGGTGACGGAGAAGGCACCGATGATGAAGCCGACGCCGGCCAGGATCGCCACCAGTTCGGCCAGCGCGCGGCCGGTGGCGGCCAGCAGTTCGACGAAGGCGGCCCAGGTCAGCCGGTTGCGCGGCAGCAACTGGTTGATCACCAGCAGCAAAGCGGTGGCGGCGAAGGGCGCGGTGGCCTCGCGCTGCTCGTTCACCATCAGGAACACCAGCACCACGAAAACCAGGATGTAGAGCCAGCCCTGCTTCAGCGTCTCGCCGAGCCTGGGCAATTCCTCCGGCTTCATGCCGCGCAGGCCGAGGCGCGCGGCATAGGCGTCGATCTGCACCATCAGGCCGAAGTAGAACAGCAGCGCCGGAATCGCGGCGGCGAGCGCGATATCGGTGTAGGCGATGCCGAGGAAGCTTGCCATCACGAAAGCCGTGGAGCCCATCACCGGCGGCATCAGCACGGCACCCGTGGAGGCTACCGCCTCGACGCCGCCGGCATAATCGGCGCGGAAGCCGGTGCGCTTCATCGCCGGAATGGTGACGACGCCGGACGAAATCACGTTCGAGATCACGCTGCCCGAGATCGAGCCTTGCAGGGCCGAGGAGATGACACCGACCTGGGCCGCGCCGCCGCGCCAGCGGCCCACCAGCGCGAAGGCGACATCGTTGAAGAACTTGCCGCCGCCGGTATGGTTCAGCGCCACACCGAACACGATGAAGCCGATCACCACCTCGCCGAAGGCACGCATCGGAATGCCGAAGGCGCTTTCGGCCGAAACGATATGATAGGCCATGGTGTCGGCGAAGCTCTGCTGAATGCCCTGGATTGGGCCTGGCATCAGCCCGGCGAAAACCGGGTAGAGCGAAATCACGAACACGATGATGGTGATGGCCAGCCCGCCGGTGCGGCGCAGGGTTTCCAGGATCAGTACCCAGAGCACGAAGCCGAGGATCTTGGCGGGCATCGGGGCGGCGAATTCCCAGCCTTCACCCAGGATGGCGTTGGATTTGAACGAGAACCAGATGAGGGCTGCGGCGACCACGATAGCCAGCAGCCAATCATAGGCGGGCACGCCGAGGATCAGGCCGCGCTTCTCGATGCCGGTCTTCGGCGGATAGGCGAGAAATACCAGCGGCAAGGTGAAGGCGGCGAGCAGGAAAAGATACAGGTTGTCGATGAAGACGATGCCGCTGAACAGCGCGAGATTGAACTGCTGGTTCAGCACCAGCAGGATGGCGGCGACGGTGAGCAGGCAGAACAACACCTGCACCGGGGCACGATGGCGACGGTAGGCGAGATCTTCCACCATCCGCTCATCTGGACTCGGTTCACCTGAAATGACGCCCGGCGTGGCATTCCCGGCCATGCTCGCTTTCCCCCTGATACTTTTTTATGGGGAGAAGCATAGCATTGCCGGGCGCGCGGCCAAGCGCGGGTTTCGCTCGGGTGAATCTGGCTCAGGCGTTATCGGCTCAGGCGTTGTCGCGGGCGCGCTGCAGCAGATGTGGCCGCCAGAACGGCTGCTCGGCCTCGAAGGCGGCCTGGCCTGGATCAATGCCGAGGTCATGCAGCGCGCCACGGCCGAGATCGGCCAGCCGCTGCCGTGCCGCCACCCGTTCGCGCCAGATGCGGAACTGCGTGTAGGCGGCCAGCGGCAGCAACTGCCACCAGGGCAGGCCGAGCGCGGCAAGGCTGGGGAATTCGGCGCCGCTGAGCCAGGAAAGGTCCAGCTCACGTTCCCATTGGCGTAAAACCGACCGTTCGTGCTTTTTTACGGCGGCAATCTGCTGACGATTGGGTTGGTAGGTCATGACGGGCTCCTTAGTGGAACGCTTGTGTCGGGAGGAAGCTACTGGGGAAGCTGGTCTGGGGACGCTACTGACTGAAAATCAGCAATCAATGGTCGTTAGCGGCGCCGCCGGGTTTCGCGGCGGCGCGGGCGACCAGATCGTCGAAGGCCGCTTCGGCGCGACCGCGTGCCTGCGGGTCGCGCAGCAGGCGGTTATAGAAAGACAGGCTCAGCACGATGCCGCTGAGTTCGAAGGCGAATTGCGGGCAATCGAGATCCTCGCGGAAATGGCCCTCGCGCACCGCCAGTTCGGCGGAGCGGGCGAGCGTCGCCAGCCATTCCTGCTGCATCGTTACCAGCTTGTCGCGCACCGGGCCGGGCTTGTCGTCCATCTCGGTGGCTGCCGCCGTGATGATGCAGCCGCCTGGCAGGTCGGGGTTGGAACCGGTCCATTCCAGCCAGGCAGTGAACATGGTGCGCAGGCGCGGCAGGCCGCGCGGCGCGGCGCGCGCCGGCTTCCACACGGCTTCCAGGAAGCGGGCAGTGGCGGCATCCATCACCGCCTTCTGCAATTCCTCCTTGGAGCCGAAATGGGCGAACAGCCCGCTCTTCGACATGCCCAGCTTGGTCGCCAGGCCGCCGATCGAGAGGCCGTTGAAACCCTCCACGCTCGCGGCCTTCATGGCCTCCGAGACGATGGTTTCCTTGGTGCGTGCGCCTTTGCTCATGGCCACAAGATACGAACGGTCGTACTAAAAGTCAAGCGGCAAGTTTGAACACCGAGTTGTGAAACAGGAATCCGCCGCTTCGGCCGTGCAGTAGCTTGGGCCAATCCGGGGGAATAAGACCATGCGCCGCCGTCACTTTCTGCTTGCCGCTGCCGGCCTGCCGTTGCTTGGCAGCGGTGCCGCCTGCCTGATTGGGGCGAGCGCGGAAGCGCAGCCGACGCCGGGCTGCGGCCCGGCCACCCCGCGCCAGACGGCGGGACCGTATTTCACCCCGCGCGCGCCGCTGAAGCGTTCTTTGCGCGAACCCGGCATGGACGGCGAGGCGCTGCGGCTGGAAGGCCGGGCACTGGATCCGCGCTGCCGCCCGCTGGTCGGCGCCAAGATCGAGGTCTGGCAGGCCGATGCGGCGGGGCAATACGATAACCAGGGTTTCCGTCTGCGCGGCCATGTCATGGCCAATGGCGAAGGCGAATGGCGCCTCGATACCATCCTGCCCGGCGCCTATGGCGGCCGCACCCGGCATGTGCATGTGAAGGTCTATGCCACGCCGCAGGCCCGCCCGCTCACCACGCAGCTCTATTTTCCCGGCGAGGCCGGCAACGACCGCGACAGCCTGTTCGATGTGCGGCTGCTGCTGCAGATGACACAGACGCCGGAGGGTCGATTGGGCCGCTACAATTTCATCCTTGGCGGTTAGTTGACCGGCATGGGTGGCGGCGCCACTCTGCCCTCATGGAAACCGCGACCCTGCTCACCTTCGCTGCCGCCGCGCTCGCGCTGGCGGTCACGCCCGGCCCCGACATGCTGATGGTGCTGACCCGCGCCGTGGCGCAAGGCCGCATGGCCGGCCTGGTCTCGACGCTCGGCATTTCGCTCGGCTGCTATGTGCATGCGGTGGTCGCGGGCCTGAGTTTGAGCGGCGTGCTTTTGCTCGCCCCCTTCGCCTTCGATGCCATCCGCTATGCCGGCGCCGCCTATCTGCTGTGGCTCGCCTTTCAGGCCCTGCGCGGCAGCGGCGGCCTGCAGCTTGAGCAAGGCACGGTGGCGCCGATTTCCTTCTGGGCGGTTTTGCGTCAGGGCTTCCTCTGCAATGTGCTGAACCCGAAAGTGGCGTTGTTCTTCCTGGCGCTGTTCCCGCAATTCATGGAGCCGCGCCCGGACACGGCGTTGCAGCAGGCGCTCATCCTCGCCAGCATTCTCAATGTCGCCGGCGCCATCGTGCTGGTGCCGGTGAGCCTCTTGGGCAGCCGCTTCGGCGACTGGCTGCGCCGCCGCCCAGGCTTCCTCGCCTGGCAGAACCGCCTGTTGGGTCTGGTTTTTGCCGGCCTGGCGTTGCGCCTTGCCTTCGATGCGCGGCGCTGAATGCTGTCGCTCACCACGCTGATCACCTTTGCCGCTGCCGTCGCGGTTTTTGCCGTCACGCCAGGGCCGAATGTGCTGTTCGTGCTGTCGCGCAGCGTCGGCCAGGGGCGCCGCGCCGGTGTCGCTTCCGTGCTTGGCCTGATCCTCGGCTGGTATGGCCATGCCTTCGCCACCGCCATCGGTCTTGCCGCCCTGGTGCGCGAAGTGCCGTGGAGCTATGACGTGGTGCGCGCCATCGGCGCCGCCTATCTGCTTTATCTCGCCTGGCAGGCCTGGCGCGGCACCGGGGCCTTCGCGCTTGATCCGGCACGCCAGGGCAGCAGCGATCTGTGGCGCATCGCGCGCGATGCGCTGATCACCAATCTCACCAATCCGAAAACCGCCTTGTTCTTTCTCGCGCTGCTGCCGCAATTCGTCGCGCCGGAGCGCGGCCCGGTGATGGCGCAGGTGCTGGTGCTGGCCACCGTCTACAGCGTGATAGCGGCCGGCATCCTGCTCCTTCTGGTGCAGGCTGCCGGCCGTATCGGTGAGTGGCTGTCACGCCACCCGAAAATCATCCTCTGGCAGCAGCGCGCCATGGCCACCATCATGGCCGGCCTGGCGCTGCGCCTGGCGTTTGACATTCGGCGCTGAGTTTATTCCACAGCGCGCACGCCGATCACCTCGGCGGTGCCTTCGAGGATCGCTTCCTTCAGCATCTCGAAGCCGTATTCCATTTCGGCGATCTGCTCGCGCAGGCCTTTCAATTCGGCGGCAGCGGTCGGCCGCATCGGACGGTCGCCCTGGGCATATTCCAGCAGCAGGGTGGCGTAGCGGCCCTTCATCTTGGCGATCTGGCGTACCAGGGTATCGAGTTCGGCGGTTTCCACCCGGCCCAAGGCCCAGGCCATCTGCTCGCGGCTCTGCTCGCGCAGCTTGGCCGAGAGGCCCTGCACATACTGGCGCGGGGTCAGGCCGCTCGGGATGCCTTCGCGCATCTCCATGCGCTCGCGCGCGGTAAGCGGCGCCTCAAGGCGCTCGCCGTCGATATTGAGGGCAGCCTTCAAGCGCGGCTCGGCCTTCTGGGCCTGGCGCAACGACAGCAATGCAATGGCCATGGTCGGTATCCTCCTGCGATGTCTCGGGAGGGTTAATGCAGGCCGTGTGCCAGTTTATTTTTGCCTGTTTTTCGGCATTATAAAATAGTTAACCGGCAGAACTTGCCGGGCCGTCTCAGTTATCCGGAGCGGGCGCCGGCAGGATTTCCCCTTGGCCGCCATGGCTGAGCCGCAGGCGCCAGCCCTGGCCCATATCGGCGCGGTAGCGTGCCAGCACCGGCGCCGGCAGGGTGAATTCCGCCTGGCTCAGCACCATGGGCGGGCGGGCCGGCCGGCTGGAGGAGGAAAACGGATTCTGGATCGGCAGGCTCAGGCCGATGCCGGCATCGATGCCGCTGGAGGAACCGCCGGAACCGCCGAGCACCACGCTCGGCCGCCCGACCCGGCTTTCCGTCTCACCGCTGCCGCTGCTCGACAGCGCCGGGAAGGTGATGCGGCTGGCGGCATGGGCACGGCCATCGGGATCGACCAGGCTGGCGCTTTCGATCGCAGCCGGGCCGCGCACGCGGATGCCCAGCCAGTCGCCCTCGATGCGGGCGGCGGCGGCAAGCGGCGGCGGCGGCGGGGGAGGCGGCGGCGCGCTTGATGACGGGCCGGTCGGCTGGCGTGACGCCGGTTCGGAACAGGCGGCGAGCAGCAAGAGGGGCAGCAAGAGCAGGGCGAATTTGCGCATGGCGTCACTATAGGCTTGGGTCATCATGGCGTCTAAGCTCGGGGGCATAAAAGGGAGGAAGGGATATGGATAGCCTGTTCGATCTGCGCGGCAAGGTGGCCCTGGTCACGGGTTCCAGCCGCGGCATCGGCCGTTCCATCGCCTTGCGCCTGGCGCAGCATGGCGCGCGCGTGGTGGTGTCCAGCCGCAAGGCCGAAGCCTGCGAGAAGGTGGCCGCAGAGATTCGCGAGGCCGGCGGCGAGGCCATGGTGGTGCCGTGCAATATATCCGACAAGGCGCAGTTGCAGGCATTGGTCGATGCCACGCACAAGGCCTGGGGCCGCATCGACGTGCTGGTCTGCAACGCGGCGGTGAATCCGTATTTCGGGCCGTCGCGCGATATCCCCGATGATGCCTTCGACAAGATCATGCAATGCAACATCAAGAGCAATCACTGGCTCTGCAACATGGTGGCGCCCGGTATGGCCGAGCGCGGTGAGGGCGGCGCCATCATCATCATCTCCTCCATCGGCGGCCTGATCGGCTCAAGCCTGCTCGGCGCCTATGGCATTTCCAAGGCAGCCGACATGGCCCTGGCGCGGAACCTGGCGGTGGAATGGGGCCAGGCCCAGATTCGCGCCAACTGCATCGCGCCGGGTCTGATCAAGACCGATTTCGCCCGCGCGCTATGGGAGAATCCGGATATCGCCAAGCGCGCAACCCAGGGCTATGCGCTGAAACGCATCGGCGACCCCGACGAGATTGCCGGCGCCGCCGTGTTCCTGGCTTCCCGGGCCGGCAGCTTCACCACCGGCCAGACCCTGGTGATCGACGGCGGCGGCATGATCAACATGCAAAGCGTGTAATCCGGCCCGCGCCGCGATATATAAAGCCCATGCTGAACGCGATTCCCGACCGCCGCGCCATTATCGACCGCAAGAGCCTGCTGTTGCAGCTCGAAGCCTTGCCCGCCGAGGGCAAGAACGGCGCCACTGAGCAGCGCGCCCAGGCTCTGGTGCTGCTGAAAGCAGCGCTGAATCATGGCCGCGAGGCGATCCGCGCCCGCTTCCTGGCCGGCGCCAGCGCGCTGGTGACGCGCCGGGCCCAGGCCTTCCTGATCGACCAGATCATCCGGCTCACTTTCGATTTCACCACCCAGCGGGTCTACCGCCTGCCCAATCCCACGGCGGCGGAAAAGCTCTCCATCGTCGCGGTCGGCGGCTATGGCCGGGGCGAGATGGCGCCGTTCTCGGATGTCGATCTGCTGTTCCTGTTCCCCTACAAGCAGACCCCCTGGGGCGAGCAGGTGGTGGAATACATGCTCTATCTCTTCTGGGATATGGGCTTGAAGGTCGGCCACTCGACGCGCTCGGTGGAGGAATGCCTCCGGCTTTCCATGGGCGACCTCACCATCCGCACAGCCTTGCTGGAGCAGCGCTGGATTTGGGGCGAGCAGGATCTGGCGCAGTCGCTCTGGCGCCGCTTCCAGACCGAGGTGATGGCCAAGACTGGCCCGGACTTCATCGAGAAGAAGCTCGGCGAACGCGACGACCGGCATCAGCGCATGGGCGACTCGCGCTATCTGGTCGAGCCGAATATCAAGGAAGGCAAGGGCGGCCTGCGCGATCTGCACACGCTGCTGTGGATCGCCAAGTATGTCTATGGTGTCGCCGATCTCGATGGCCTGATCGAGCGTGGCCTGCTTTCGGCGGAAGAATACCGTCGCTATACCCAGGCCAATGAATTCCTCTGGACCGTGCGCTGCCACCTGCATTACCTCGCCGGCCGGCCCGAGGAGCGCCTGACCTTCGATCTGCAGACCGAGATCGCCAAGGCGATGGGCTATGCCGACCGTCCGGGGCGCAAGGATGTCGAGCGCTTCATGAAGCGCTACTATCTCGCGGCCAAGGAAGTTGGCGACCTCACCCGCATCTTCGCCGCGGCGCTTGAGGAGCGGCACAAGAAGAAGAAACCGCTGGCGGTGCTGAAATCGAAAATCCGCCGCCCCAAGGCGATGGATGGCTTCGTCAACGAAGGCGGCCGGCTCAATCTTCAGGATCAGCAGCTTTTCATCGCCGAGCCGGTGAAGATGCTGCGGCTGTTCCATCTGGCGCAGGAGCAGGGGCTGGATATCCATCCCGATGCCTTGCGCCTGGTGCGGCAGAATCTGAAGCTGATCGGTGCCGCCTTGCGCAACGATGCCGAAGCCAACCGGCTGTTCATCGAGATGCTGACCTCGAAGAACGACCCGGAGACAACACTGCGGCGGCTCAACGAAGCCGGCATCCTGGGTCGCTTCGTACCGGATTTCGGCCGTGTCGTGGCGCAGATGCAGCACGACATGTATCACGTCTATACCGTGGACGAGCATACCATCCGCGCCATCGGCCTGCTCTCGCGCATTGAAAACGGCGCGCTGGCCGAAGAGCATCCGTTGGCGGTGCAGGTGATCCATCAGATCGTGTCGCGCCGCGTGCTTTATGTCGCGTTGTTGCTGCACGATATCGCCAAGGGCCGGGGCGGCGACCATTCCATTCTCGGCGAGAAGGTGGGGCTGAAACTCGGGCCGCGCTTCGGCCTGTCGCCGGCCGAGACCGAAACCGTCGCCTGGCTGGTCCGCTGGCATCTCGCCATGTCGGCCACCGCCTTCAAGCGCGATATCGCCGATCCCAAGACCGTGGTGGATTTCGCCAACCTGATCCAGAGCCCGGAGCGCCTGCGCCTGCTGCTGGTGCTGACGGTGGCCGATATCCGCGCCGTGGGGCCGAATGTGTGGAATGGCTGGAAGGGCCAGCTCTTGCGCGAGCTATACTATCGCGCCGAGGAATTCCTCTCCGGCGGCTTCTCCACCCGTGGCCGCGAGCAGCGCATCACCGAGACCAAGCAGACCGTGCGCGCCCGGCTGCCGGATTGGCCGGTGAAGGAGCAGGACGAACTGCTCAAGCGGCATTACGAGAATTACTGGTTCTCGAATGATGCCGAGACCATCCTGCGCCATGCTCGGCTGATGCGCGTGGCGGATAAGGAGAAGCGCACACTGACGCTCGAAACCCGCGTCGATGGTTTTCGCGATGTTACCGAACTGACGCTCTACGCGCCGGATCATCCTGGCCTGTTCGCCCGCGTTGCCGGCGCCATCGCCGCTACCGGCGGCAATATCGTGGATGCCAAGATCTTCACCACCACCGACGGCATGGCGCTGGATACCTTCTTTGTCCAGGACACCGAGGGCAAGGCTTTCGACCGCCCGGACAAGCTGGCGCGGCTTTCCACCGCGATTCAGCGCACCCTGGCAGGTGATCTGCGCCCGCGCCTGGTGCTGGGCGGCGACAAGCCCGGCCTGCCGAGCCGCACCCGCGTGTTCAAGGTGGCGCCGGTAGTGCTGATCGACAACAACGCCTCCAACCGCCACACCGTGGTGGAAGTGAATGGCCGCGACCGCCCGGGCTTCCTCTACGAAGTGACGCGTGGCCTCTACGATCTCAATCTCTCGATCCGCTCGGCCCATATCGCCACCTATGGCGAACGCGCCGTGGACGTCTTCTATGTCCAGGACCTGACGGGCCAGAAGATTCACGATGAGGCGCGGCTGCGGCAGATCGAGCGCCACCTGCTGAAACTGCTGACCCAGGTGGAAGAGAAGGCGGCGCCGACCAAGGTCGCCGCTGGCACCAAGGCGGCGCCAAAGCCCGCCGCCCGCAAGGACGCGGCTTAGGGCTGCTATAGCTCGTCATGCCGGCAAAAGCCGGCACCCGTTTTATGTCAGAATTTCCGTTCCAGGATGGCGCTGCGGCGCCCCGTGGCGTCGCGCTGGATCAGTTCGCTCCCCACGCCTGTTTCCCAGGTGCCGAGGCGGCGGCCATAGAGGTCGCGTTCCACCCACAGGCCGGAATGCAGCGGCTCGGCGCTGCCCACCGGGCGGCCGGAACTGTCCCGCAGCGTATAGTAATGCTGTGTCATGTCCTGACTTTGGGTCTGGGAGGGCGGCTGAGCCGGTTCGGCCATGCGGCGGGCGCTGCCGACCCCTAAGGAGAAGCCGGAAGCTGACTGAAAGGCTGATGACTGGGCCGCAGCCGGTTCCGGCATAGCGGCAGCCAGGGCCAGGGCGCCAAGCAACAGGGCGGTCAGACGGGGCATGGGACACCTCCTGCCCGATTATATAGGCGCTTGCCGGGCCGGCTCCACCTCTTATGGCCTGATGGCCTTATGGCTAGGACGAATTAACCCTGTCCGGCCCGGCAAAAGATTCCGGGTGGGCAAGGGTTCCCCAGCCAGACACGAATCGTCACCCAATATAAATCAATAGCTTACGGCGAAATCCAGAGTTGGCATCGGGCTTGCTACCAAGAAGCGCAAAGCCGGGGCAGAAGGCCCCATCCGCCAGTTACTGAGGTTCGTCATGCAGATCGGTTCGGTAAACGCCAACACCCAGATCGCCCAGAACGCCATCGGCCAGGCCGATGCGGGCGCTGCCGACGATTTCAAGGCCGCCAAGGCCTTCGCCAATGTGCTGGCCACCGCCTTTTCCAGCGGCGCGAAGCAGCATACCGAGCTGAAGGGCCCGGAAGCCGCCGCTCCGGCCGAGCGTCCGCGCCAGCCGGAACCGAAAGCCGACGCCTATCAGCCGCAGGAGCCGCGTCAGAACGACGAGACCCGCGCTGCTGACCATGCCGCCGACAAACCGAAGCCGAAGGACGAGCCGAAGCAGAAGCCGGCTGTAACCAAGGCCGATGAGCAACCCGTTTCCGAAGACAGCGCCACGAAAACCGTGGCGCCGGCAGAAAGCCAGGCCGCAGAAGCGACCGACAAGACCGGTGCAACGCCGGAACAAGCCGAGAGCGAGGGCAAGGACAAGGAGAAGCAGGCAGCAGAAGCCGCCATTGATCCGAATCTGATCCTCAACCTGTTCATCCCCGCCGCCCAGGCGGCCGTGTCGGCTCAGGCCGGCACCGCGTCCCAGAACGGGACACAGAATGGCGCCCAAGCTGGTGTCGCGGTGGATGGCAAGAATACGGCGCAGGCGACTGCCGCCGATGCGGCTTTGCAACAGATGCAGGCTTCCGTGCTGTCGCCGGAAGCACAGCAGCAGATGCTTGAGGCGGCCAAGCAGGCCGCCATGGGCCAGGGCAATGGCAAGGCCGGAAAGATTGACGTGCAGACCGTGGTGAACGGCAACGCGCCGGCGCCGCTGGTTGATCCGGCGGCGATGTTCGCCGATCTCCTGGCGCAGCAGGAAGGCATGATGGGCGAGGGCCTGGAAGGCCAGGCGCAGCTCGGCGCCGACCTGCAGGCCGCGAAGCTTGAGAACCAGGCGCTGCTGAACGCGAATTTCGCCCTGGCGCTGGAACCGGCGCCGGCATCCAGCCCGGCGGCTGAAGCCGCCAAGGGCAGCAACAACAGCCTCACCGGCATTGCCGCTGCCTCCAGCAGCCAGAGCCAGCCGGTGAATGCCGGCCATGTGGCGCAGGCCCAGGCAGCGCGTCACCCGTCGGCGCTGGTGCCGCCGGGCGAGCAGGTGGCGGTGCAGATCAAGAAGGCGGTGGCTGAAGGCGCCGACAAGATTTCGATCAAGCTCGATCCGGGCAATCTCGGCAAGGTCGAGGTGACGCTCGAGGTCAGCCAGGATGGCCGCCTGATGGCGGTGATCGCTGCCGACAAGCCGGAAACCCTGCAACTGCTGCAGAAGGATGCCGGTGCCCTGGAGCAGGCTTTGCGCGAAAGCGGCATGAAGGCCAGCCAGGACTCGCTGAATTTCCAGTTGCGCGACCAGGGCCAGGATGGCCGTGGCTTCGCCGGCAATGAACAGGGCCGCCGCGGCTATGGCCGGGGTGGCGATGAATACGGCGATGCCGGTGCGGTAGGCGGCGATGCCCGCCTCGCGGCACAGGCCGCCAATACCCAACGTGCCGCCGCCCGTGGCGGCCTCGATATCCGCATCTGAGCCAGGCTAGGAGAATCCGCCATGGTCACCTCGGTCACCGGTACTTCCACCAACACCACCACGACGTCGGCTTCCGGCACCTCGGCGGTGTCGCTGGCGAAGAATTTCGACACCTTCCTGAAGCTCCTGACCACGCAGCTCAAAAACCAGGATCCGACCTCGCCGATGGACACCAAGGAATTCACCAATCAGCTGGTGCAGTTCTCGCAGGTCGAACAGCAGATCAATCAGAACAAGAACCTCGAGACCTTGATCGGCATGTACAAGGCTCAGACCACCAACACCAATATCGGCTATATCGGCAAGGAAGTGGTGGTGGAAGGCAACAAGGCCGCGCTTACCGAAGGCGGCAAGATCGACTGGATGACGGACGTCCCGACCGGCGCCGCCGTGGTCAAGGCCAATATCTACGATTCCAGCGGCAAGCTGGTGCAGACCAAGAATCTTTCCACCAGCGCCGGCCGCACCACGGTGCAGTGGGATGGTTCCACCAGCGCCGGCACCACCGCGAAGCCCGGCACCTATTCACTCGAAATCGTCGCCACCGACACCACCGGCAAGGCCATGACCTCGCCCAAGACCTATACCACCGGCACGGTGGACAGCGTCGAATTCGAGGATGGCGCGCAATATCTGGTGGTGAAGGGCAACCGCATGGATGCCAACGACGTGGTGGCGGTGCGCATGCCGCAGGCCGCCAGCTAACCGCTCGTTAACCAGCGCGCTTAGGTCTTTTTTAAACCGCGAGGCTCTAGCATGCATCGTACAGAAATCATCAAGCCAGAAGGGCGTATGTTCAGCCGCGAGAGCCCCATCGCCAGTATTGTCGGACCCGAGGGCCAGTTGCTGACCCGCGACAGCCTGCCCGCGCCCGGCACCAAGCGCTGGGTGATCCGGCGCAAGGCGGAAGTGGTGGCGGCGGTTCGCGGCGGTCTGCTTACTCTGGATGAAGCCTGCGAACGCTACAGCCTCACGGTGGAGGAGTTCCTCTCCTGGCAGCGCGCCATCGAGCAGCATGGCCTGCCTGGCCTGCGCACCACCCGGCTGCAGGAATACCGCCCCGGCCAGGTCAAGCCGCTGCCAGCCAAGGCGAGTTTCCGGCCCTGAGCCAGCTTTCCCGGTAAACGGCTGTTTCGGCGCGTCCCGGGCTTTGTAGCCAGCCCGGGCATCGGCGCGAAAAGGTTAACAAACCGCTAGGCAAATTTTGCCGGGGTGTTAACCTCTTCTTCATCCCCGCTCCCTACCCTGACAGTGAGAATGTCCAGGTGCGTGGAAACGCATGGGGTGATGCCGTGAACGGTCTGATGCAATTGCTGCGTAATTTGGGTCCCGCCCGCCTCGCCATGCTAGGCGTCACGGCGGCAGCCCTCATTGGCTTCTTCATCTTCATCGGTATGAAGGTGACACAGCCGAAAATGAGCCTGCTCTATGGCAGCCTCGACCTGACCGATTCGGCGGCCATCGTCGCCCGCCTCGAGCAGCAGAAAATCCCCTACCAGATCGCCGCCAATGGCGCGCAGATCCTGGTGCCGGAAGACCGTGTGCTGCGCACCCGCATGTCGCTCGCCGAATCCGGCATGCCCTCTGGCGGCGGCACCAGCGGCTATGAGCTGTTCGACAAGGCGAACGCGCTCTCGGCCACGAATTTCATGCAGAACCTGAATCATCTGCGCGCGCTGGAGGGCGAGCTTGCCCGCACCATCCGCTCGATCGATCAGGTTGCCTCGGCGCGCGTGCATCTGGTGCTGCCGCGCCGCGAGGTGTTCAGCCGCGAACAGCGCGAGCCGTCGGCTTCCATCGTGATCAAGACGCGTGGCGGCCGCATCGACCAGCCGCAGGTGCGCGCGATCCAGAATCTCGTCGCCGCTGCGGTGCCTGACCTCAAGCCGACCCGCATCGCCATCGTCGACGATCGCGGCAACCTGCTCGCCGGCACCTCGAACGAGGAAGCCGATCCGATGGCCGCCACCGCCACCAAGATGGTGGAGATGCGCCGCCAGGCGGAAGACCGCCTGCGCAAGGCCATCGAGGCGCTGCTCGAGCGTTCCGTCGGCGTCGGCAATGTGCGTGCCGAAGTGGCCGTCGACATGGATTTCGACCGCGTCACCACCAATGAGGAATCGTTCAACCCCGACCAGCAGGTGGTGCGTTCGACCCAGACGGTGAATGAGCAGAACCAGAGCCAGGAAGGCCAGCAGAACGTCACCGTGCAGAACAATCTGCCGGAAGCGCAGGGCCAGGGCGCCAACCAGGCGACCTCGCGCGGCCAGCGCACCGAGGAGACGATCAACTACGAAATCTCCAAGACCATCCGTACCCAGGTGCGCGAAGGCGGCGTGGTCAAGCGCGTCAATGCCGCCGTGCTGGTCAACCAGATCACCACGGTGGATGGCGAAGGCAAGCGTGGCTACCAGCCGCGCAGCCCGGAGGAATTGCAGCAGATCAACAACCTGGTGCGCCGCGCCATCGGCTTCGATCAGGCGCGCGGCGACAATGTCGAAGTCGTCTCCATGCGCTTCGCCGAGCCGGGCGATATTCCTGAGGAAGTCGATCCCGATTCCGTGCCGTTGTTCCTCGGCCTGAACAAGCGCGACCTGTTCCGCATCGGCGAGATCGCCGGCTATCTGCTTGCCGCCCTGCTGGCCCTGCTGCTGGTGGTGCGCCCGATCGTGCGCCGCATCATCGAGGCGTCGCAGAACCCCGACGACGTGCCGCCGGGCATGCTGACCCCGAGCATGCCGGGCGTGCCGCTGGTGGTTGGCTCCGCCCCCATTGCCGAATTGCCCGCCGCGCCCGATGGCATGGCGCCGATGGCAACGCCGGGCATCGAATCCATGATCGACATCGCCCGCATCGAGGGTCAGGTGAAGGCCTCCAGCTTGAAGAAGATCGGCGAGATCGTCGACAAGCATCCGGAAGAGGCGATTTCGATCATCCGCAACTGGCTGTACCAGACCACGTAAGGGCAGGAGCTTAAGCGATGGCCGACAAGGATTACCGACAGCTCAAGGGCCCCGACAAGGCGGCGATCCTGATGCTTGCGCTGGGCGAGGAACATTCCGCCAAGATCTGGCCGCTGCTCGACGACGAAGAGATCAAGGAAATCTCGCAGAACATGGCCAACCTCGGCTCGGTGAATTCCGAGACGGTGGAAAAGCTGTTCCTCGAATTCGTCAACAACTTCTCCTCCACCGGTTCGCTCTCCGGTACCTTCGACAGCACCGAACGCTTGCTGATGAAGGCCCTGCCCGCCGACCGCGTCACCCAGATCATGGAGGAAATCCGCGGTCCGGCCGGCCGTACCATGTGGGACAAGCTGGCCAACGTGAACGAGTCGGTGCTGGCCAACTATCTCAAGAACGAATACCCGCAGACCGTTGCCGTGGTGCTCTCGAAGATCCGCCCGGAACATGCCGCCCGCGTGCTGGCGGCCTTGCCGGAAGAATTCTCGATGGAAGTCGTGATGCGCATGCTGCGCATGGAATCGGTGCAGAAGGAAGTGCTCGACAAGGTGGAGCAGACCTTGCGCACCGAGTTCATGTCGAACCTGGCGCGTACCAACCGCCGCGACAGCCATGAAATGATGGCGGAAATCTTCAACAGCCTCGACCGCAACACGGAAGCCCGCTTCCTGGCGGCACTGGAAGAACGCAGCCGCGATGCCGCCGAGCGCATCAAGGCACTGATGTTCACCTTCGAGGATCTGATCAAGCTCGATCCGAGCGGCGTACAGACGCTGATGAAGTCGGTCGACAAGGACAAGCTCGGCCTGGCGCTGAAGGGCGCTTCCGAAACCTTGCGCGACCTGTTCTTCTCCAACATGTCCGAACGCGCTTCCAAGCTGCTGCGCGAGGAAATGGAGAGCATGGGGCCGGTCCGCCTCAAGGATGTCGACGAAGCCCAGATGGCCATGGTCAACATGGCCAAGGAACTGGCGGCCAAGGGCGATATCATGCTGGCCGACAACAAGGGCGACGACGAACTGATCTATTGATTTGGCTTATCTACTGATGCCGGCGGTATTGGCACAGCAGCACAGGGGTTGAACGCGTTTCATGGCGGGTAAGGCGAAATTTCTCTTCGACCAGCCGTTCGATGGCACCAAGCCGCGATCGGACCCGTCGATATTCCGCCCCAAGGCGCCGCCGCCGAAGTTCAATATGGACGAGGTGGAAGCCGCCAAGGCGCAGGCCTTTGCCGCTGGCGAGCAGGCCGGCCGCGAAGCTGCCGCCGCCGAACATGCGGCTGCCGTGGAGCAGGCCTTGAATGCCATCGAGCAGCGCATGGCGCAGCTTGGCGACAACCTGCAGCAGAGCCAGGCCCAGGCGCGTTCGGAAGCGGTGACGCTTGCCGCTGCCATTGCGCGCAAGCTGGCCACGCAGTTGATGGCGCGCGAACCGCTGCGCGAGATCGAAGCTTTGGTGCTGCGCTGCATGGATGACATGCGTGATGAGCCGCGCCTGGTGCTGCGCGCCAATGACAGCGTGGTGCGGCTGCTGGACGAGAGGATTGATGCGCTGGTGTCGCAATCGGGCTTCGGCGGCAAGGTGATGCTGGTGCCTGACAACAGCCTGGCCGCCTCCGATTGCCGCGTCGACTGGGCCGATGGCTCGGCCGAGCGCAATCAGGCCCAGATCGAACAGGAAGTGGACCAGGCGGTGCAGCGTTATCTAGCCGCGTTGCAATCCGAAGCCGCTGCCCAGGAAGGATGATGAGCCATGGCTGATACTGGCGACGATCTCGAACTCAAGGATATCGGCGCGGGCACCATGCCCGAGGAAGATGATCCGAATGCGGCCCGCACAGCGGCGGACCTGCAGGCGGTGTTCGATATCCCGGTGCATGTTTCCGCCGTGCTCGGCAAGGCCAACATGCAGGTGAGCCAGCTCTTGAAGCTTGGTCGCGGCGCGGTGATCGAGCTTGACCGCAAGGTCGGTGAAGCTATCGACATCTATGTGAACAATCGCCTGGTGGCGCGCGGCGAAGTGGTGGTGGTGGAAGACCGCCTGGGCGTGACCATGACGGAAATCATCAAGGGCGGCAGGGGTTAAGGGTCGGATCGATGCGGCTTATCATCATCGGCACATTGAACGGACAGATCGGCGCCGCCACGCGCATCGCGCTGCAGCGCGGCGCCAAGGTGTCGCAGGTCGAGGATATCGAGGCGGCAATGAACCTGCTGCGCTCGGGCCGTGGTGCCGATCTGGCCATGGTCGATGTGGCGCTGGATGTGAAGCTGCTGGTGGAGAGTCTCAAGGCCGAGCGCATCAATCTGCCGGTGGTGGCCTGCGGTATCGGCAACGATGCCCGCGCCGCCGTTGCCGCGATCCGCGCCGGTGCCAAGGAATACCTGCCGCTGCCGCCGGATGCGGAACTGATCGCCGCCGTGCTGGAAGCCGTGGCGGAAGAAAGCCATGCCATGCTGTTCCGCGATCCGGCGATGGCCGGCGTGGTCAAGCTGGCGGAGCAGATCGCTCCATCCTCTGCCTCCGTGCTGATCACCGGCGAAAGCGGCACTGGCAAGGAAGTAATGGCGCGCTTCATCCATAACCGCAGCCCGCGCACCGACAAGCCGTTCGTCTCGGTCAACTGCGCCGCCATTCCGGAAAACCTGCTGGAATCCGAACTCTTCGGCCATGAAAAGGGCGCCTTCACCGGCGCCGTGGCCCGCCGCATCGGCAAGTTCGAGGAAGCCAATGGCGGCACGCTGCTGCTGGATGAAATCAGCGAAATGGATATCCGCCTGCAGGCCAAGCTGCTGCGTGCCATCCAGGAGCGCGAGATCGACCGCATCGGCGGCAACAAGCCGGTGAAGGTGGATATCCGCGTACTCGCCACCTCGAACCGCAACCTCGCCGAGGAAGTGACCAAGGGCACTTTCCGCGAAGACTTGCTGTTCCGCCTCAACGTGGTGAACCTGAAACTGCCGCCGCTGCGGGCCCGCCCGGCGGATATCGAATTGCTGGCCGGCCATTTCGTCAAGAAATACGCCGATGTGAACGGCGTGCCTGTCCGCCCGCTGGCGCCGACCACGCTGGTGGCGCTGAAGCAGGCGCCATGGCGCGGCAATGTGCGCGAGCTGGAAAACACCATGCACCGCGCCGTGCTGCTGGCCTCCGGCGACCAGATTGAAGTGGAAGCTGTGCGGCTGCCCGATGGCACCGGCCTGGCTGAAGCCATCGGCGCCAAGCCGGCCGCCGCCACGCCGGCTGCGGCACAGCAGCCGGGTGCGCCGGAGCAGGCCCAGGGCATCAATGCCACCGGCATGGTCGGCCGTGCGCTGGCCGATGTCGAACGCGACCTGATCATCGATACGCTGAAGCATTGCCTCGGCAACCGGACCCATGCCGCCACCATTCTCGGCATCTCGATCCGCACGCTGCGCAACAAGCTGAAGCAATATACCGACGAAGGCGTTGCCGTGCCGTCGGCCAATGATGGTTCGCGCGTGCCGGCCTGATGCCGTGCGCCGCAGCCGAACTGAATTTCAAGTGAGCCAGGGCTGACATGACTGAGATGGTTCCGAGCGAAACGGGTACGGCAGGCGCCGCTGGCGGCGCCGGCGGTCCGTCATTCCTCGACCAGATGCGCCGGATGGGGCGTCATGGCGACATCATGCTCGCCATCGGCGTCATCCTGGTGCTGTCGGTGCTCATCCTGCCGATGCCGCCGGTACTGCTCGATATCGCGCTGGCGATCTCGATCACCTCGTCGGTGCTGGTGCTGATGACCTGCCTGTTCGTCACCAAGCCGCTGGAATTCGGCGCCTTCCCGACGGTGCTGCTGATCACAACCATGCTGCGCCTGTCACTCAACCTCGCGACCACGCGCCTGATCCTCGGCAGTGGCCATGAAGGCACCGATGCGGCTGGCCATGTCGTCGAGGCCTTCGGCCAGTTCGTCATGGGCGGCAGCCTGGTCATCGGCATCATCGTGTTCACCATCCTGGTGATCGTGAACTTCGTGGTTATCACCAAGGGTTCCGGCCGTATCGCGGAAGTGTCGGCGCGCTTCAATTTGGATGCCATGCCCGGCAAGCAGATGGCGGTCGATGCCGATCTGTCCGCCGGCCTGATCGATGAGAATACCGCCCGCATGCGGCGCAAGGAGCTGGAGGACGAGTCGAGCTTCTTCGGTGCCATGGACGGTGCCTCGAAGTTCGTGCGCGGCGATGCCATCGCCGGCATCCTGATCACTTTCATCAACCTGATCGGCGGCATCCTGATCGGTGTACTGGACAAGGGCCTGAGCTTCTCCCAGGCCGCCAACACCTACTCGATCCTCACTGTCGGTGACGGCCTGGTGTCGCAGATCCCGGCGCTGATCATTTCGGTCGCCGCCGGCCTCATGGTGTCCAAGGGCTCCGCACACGGCACCACCGACCAGGCGCTCGCCAAGCAGCTTTCCAGCGTCAAGGCGCTTGGCATGTCGGCGGTATTGGCGCTTGGTTTCGCGCTGATTCCGGGCATGCCGTTCTTCCCGTTCATGCTGCTGTCGCTGGTTTTCGGTGCCCTGGCCTATTTCTCGCGGCAGCAGGAGGAGAGGCGCCGAGTTGCCGCCATCGTGCCACCGCCACCGCCACCGCCCGTGGTATCGCCGCTGGACGAGCCGGTGACCAATGCCCTGGCAATCGACGATCTGCGGCTTGAGCTTGGCTTCAGCCTGTTGCCGCTGATCAACGATGCACGCGGCTATCGCCTCACCGACCAGATCAAGGCGCTGCGCCGCCAGATCGCCATCGACATGGGCTTCATCATGCCCAGCGTGCGTATCCTGGATAACATGCAGTTGCCGGGCAATTCCTATGTCGTGCGCGTCAAGGAAGTGGAAGCGGCGCGCGGCGAGGTGCGGCCCAGCATGCTCCTGGTGATGGATCCGCGCGGCGAGCGCATCGCGCTGCAAGGCGAGGAAACCATCGAACCGACTTTCGGCCTGCCGGCCATGTGGGTGGACGAGAGCTTGCGCGACGAAGCCATGTTCCGCGGCTATACCGTGGTCGATCCCGGCACCGTCATCACCACGCATCTCACCGAAGTGGTGAAGGACAACATGGCCGACCTGCTCTCGTTCGCCGAGACGCAGAAGCTGATCGACGAATTGAAGAAGAACAACGAGAAGCTGGTGACGGAAGTGATTCCGAACCGTATCAACGTCAACGGCATCCAGCGCGTGCTGCAGAACCTGCTGGCCGAGCGCGTCTCGATCCGCGACCTTGCCACCGTGCTGGAAGCGGTGGCGGAAGCCACCGGCTATACCCAGAGCATCACCCAGATCACCGAGCATGTGCGCGCCCGCCTGGCGCGGCAGATCTCGAATGCCAATGTCGGCGCCGATGGCTTCATCCCGCTGGTGACGTTGTCGCCCGGCTGGGAGCAGGCTTTCGCGGAATCGCTGATCGGCCAGGGCGAGGACCGCCAGCTTTCCATGGCGCCGTCGCGCCTGCAGGATTTCATCGCCGCCGTGCGCCAGACCTTCGAGCGCCTGGGCGGCGATGGCTATGTGCCGGTGCTGCTGGTCAGTCCCGGCATCCGGCCCTATGTGCGTTCGATCATCGAGCGCTTCCGGCCGGCCACCGTCGTCATGTCGCAGCAGGAGGTCCATCCCAAGGCCAAGCTGCGCACGCTGGCCCAGATCTAGGACGGGGAGCCTTAGGAGATGCGCCTCAAGACCTTCACCGCTACCTCGATGGCCGAAGCCATGGACATGGTGCGCAGCCAGCTGGGCGAGGATGCCATCATCGTTTCGACCAGCCAGAGCCGCGCAAGCGGCGGCGTCGAGATCACGGCGGCGGTCGAAAGCGACAGCCCGGATGATTTCGCCACGCCGGAAGCCCAGGCGTTGCGCGACTCTGCCCGCTATGGCGCTGGCACGCGCGGCTTCGTGCCGGCGGAAGATTTCGCCGCTGGTGATGACAGCTATGCCGATGAATTCGCCGCGCTCTTGCAGGGCGCGCTGTCCTGGCATGGCGTGCCGGCACGGCTGGCCGAGCGGCTGACGCAATCGGCACTCAAGGTTGGCCTGGACGACATGCCCGGCGCGCTGGCAGAAGCGCTGGACGAGCATTTCCGTTTCCCCGGCCTTTCCATGGACAACCGCCCGGTCCTGCTGGTCGGCCCGGCCGGAGCCGGCAAGTCGATTGCCGCCGCCAAGATTGCCGCCCGCGCCGTGATCGAGCAGCGCCGGGCGCATGTGATTTCCTGCGATACCGCCCGTGCCGCCGCCGGCGAGCAGCTTGCCGCGCTGTGCCGTGTCATGGCGCTGCCGTTCACCGAGGCCGCCAATGGCGCCGAGCTTGCCGCCATGATGGCGCATACCGGCGATGCCAAGGTGATCATCGATACCACCGGCCTCAATCCCTTCCAGGCGAAGGAACGCGGGCCGCTGAAGGAACTGATCCTGGCATCCGGCGCGGAACCCGTGCTGGTGATGCCGGCTGGCGGCGATCCGGGCGAGGCGGCGGAAGTCGCCGCCGTGTTCGCAAGCCTCGGCTGCCGCCGTTTCCTGCCCACCCGCCTCGATGCCAGCCGCCGCTTGGGGGGCCTGCTCGCCGCCGCTGATTCAGCCGGGCTTGCCTTCGCCGATGCCGGCTGCAGCCCCTTCGTCGGCAAGGGCTTCGAGCGGCTCGATCCGTTGCAACTCGCTCATTGGCTCTTGCGCGACCCCGATACCGGTGCTAGCGCCAATCTGACCTCGAAGGCTGCCGAATGACTGTGATCGCCATGAACCCGAATACGCCGTCGATCCCGCCCGCCGCCCAGCGCCCGCTGCGCCATCCGGCTGCCCCCACACGGCAGGCCAATGTCATTGCTGTTGCCTCCGGCAAGGGCGGTGTCGGCAAGACCTGGCTCTCCATCTCGCTGGCCCATTGCTTCGCGCGCCAGGGTATCCGCACCCTGCTGTTCGATGGCGATATCGGCCTCGCCAATGTCGATATCCAGTTGGGCCTGATGCCAGACCGCGATCTCGGCTCTGTCATTGCCGGCCGCTTCAGCCTTGCCGATGCGGTGATGCCATCGGAGGCCGGCTTCGATATCATCGCCGGCAAGTCTGGTTCCGCTTCGCTGGCGACGCTGGATCAGGCGGCGCTGAATGGTCTGCGCGATGAACTCTGCCAGCTCGCGCGCAGCTACGACAAGGTGGTGATCGATCTCGGTGCCGGCGTCGATGCCGTGGTGCGCACCCTGTCGCAGGCCGCCGGTGTCACGCTGGTCGTCACCAACGACGAGCCGACCGCGCTGACCGATGCCTATGCCTTCATCAAGCTGGCCCGCATGGCCGACCGCAATGCCGATGTGCGCGTGGTGGTGAATATTGCGCCGACCACCCGCGAGGGCGAGCGGACCCATGCCAAGCTGGCCAAGGCGGCGGAGAATTTCCTGAAATACACGCCACCGCTGGCCGGCGTGATCCGCCGCGACGAGAAGGTGCGCGACGCCATCCGCAACCAGATGCCGATCCTGGCGCGTCATCCGATGAGCGATGCCGCCGCCGATGTCGAAGCCATCGCCGGCAGCCTGGTCGGCATGGCGGCGCATCGCGGCTGATGCCATGGGCATGCGGCTCCGATGAGCGAAATCGGCCGCATCCCGCCTGCTGTTCCGGCACCAGCGCCGGCACCGGCTTCGACTCCGGCCCCGGCTTCTACTCCGGCTGCGACGCCTGCCCCAGCCCCAGCGTCCACCCCGGCGCCCACACCGGCGCCCACATCGACGGCTGATCGCGCCAGCGCCGCCAATACCATCCTCGATGCCCGCCCAGCACAGCAGCCTGGTGCCACCAGGCCGCAGCAGGCGAATACCGCGCCGGCGCCGCAGCCTGCGGCCGATCAGGTGCGCACCACCGATCTTGCCCAGGCGGCACGGTCCGGCTCGGCGCTGGATGCCAATGTGGTGGCGCGCGATGGCAATGCCTTCGTGCTGCGCAGCCAGGGCGGCACTACTTTCGTGATTGCCGCCAACCCGACGCTCGCGGCGGTGCTGAGCCAGGGCAGTGCCTTACGCCTGGCGGTGCAGCCCGGCACGCCGCCCTCCGCCGCTGTGCTTGCCGCCAATGGCACGCCGCTCACCCCGCCGCTGGCGGTGCTGCTGCAAAATCCCACCCCGGCGCAATTGGCCATGGCGGTGGCGCCGCTTGGTGCCGCGGCGCAGGCCGCCACCCTGCCCGGCAAGGGTCAGATACTGTCTGCCACGGTGGTGCAGGGGGCGGGCCAGGTGCAGGCGGTGGCCGGCGCCACGCCGGCGCTGCATGTCGAGGCCAATGCCGGCAACCCGCTGCCGCCGGGCAGCCAGGCGCAGCTCGTGGTGCGCGCCACGGCCGAACCCGGGGCGCAATTGCCAGCCACGGCGACGGCAGCCGCTGCCGCCAAGGCCGCCTTGCCGCCAACCTTGGCGGCGCAGTTGCCGCAGGGCGCCAGCAGCGTGCTGGCCGGTGTGGTGACGGGCCAGAATGCCGCCGGCCAGACCCTGCTGCGCACCACCCAGGGCATGCTGGCGCTGGACTTGCCGCAAGCCTTGCCGGCCGGCAGCCAGCTTGCATTGGAACTCACCGCCCTGGTGCGGCCGGCAGCGCCCAGCGTGACGCAGCTATCGCCATTGCCGGCGGCTGGCATCCTGCAGCGGCTGCAGGGCGGCTGGCCGCTGTTGCAGAGCACCATCGACGCGCTGCGCCAGAGCCATCCCGATCTGGCCGCAAAGCTGGCTCAGGCGATGCCCCAGGCCAATGCCCGGCTGGCCTCCAATGCGCTGCAATTCATGGCCGCCGCCGCCATGGGCAGCGCCCAGGCCTGGCTCGGCGCCGAGGCGAGCCGGGCTTTGCGCGAGGCCGGCAAGGGCGACCTGCTGGCCAAGCTGGATGATGATTTCCGTGATCTCGGCAAGCTCAACCAGCGCGGCGGCGACAGCGACTGGCAGGCGCTGACCCTGCCGATGATGGTGCAGGGCCGGGTGGAGCCGGTGCAGATCTTCATGCGCCGCCGCCGCGACCGCAAGAAGAACCAGACCCAGTCGCGCTTCATCCTGGATTTCAACCTGGAAAGCACCGGCCCGGTGCAGTTCGATGGCTACATGGCCGATAAGCGCCTCGACCTAGTGCTGCGTTCGCTGCATGAATTCGGCCCGGCCTTCAAACTCGACGTGCAGGCGATTTTCGACGAGGCGCTGTCGCTCACCGGCATGACCGGCAGCTTGCGCTTCCACGACCGAGAGCCGCCGATCCCCTGGCCGGCCGAATCCGGCCTCGATCTTGGCCCCGGCCCGCACCAGACGCTGGAAGTCTGAATACGCCCCCCATTTCAACTCACCTGGGGTTGCACCCTGACAATTCCGCCCTTGCCAGGCGTGAAATAGGGCGCTAAATGTCACGCCGCCTGCCGGGTGCTGACCTGCCGGGCAAAGAGAAGTCCATGTGTTCGTATCCCGCCGGGTGTCGACCTGCCGGGGCAACTGAAAGGCAACAACGATGAGCTACAAGGTAGCTGTGGTCGGCGCCACGGGTGTGGTCGGCCGCGAAATGCTCAACATCCTGCATGAGCGCAAGTTTCCGGTCTCGGAAGTGGTTGCGCTCGCCTCGCGCCGCAGCGTCGGCAAGGACGCCCATTTCGGCGACCAGAGGATCAAGGTGAAGGCGCTGGAAGACTTCGACTTCCGTGGCACCGATATCGCGCTGTTCTCGGCCGGCGGCGCCACCTCGAAGGAATGGGCGCCCCGCGTGGCGGCTCAGGGCGCCATCGTGATCGACAATTCCAGCCAGTGGCGCATGGATCCGGATGTGCCGCTGATCGTGCCCGAGGTGAATGCCGATGCCATTGCCGGCTACACCAAGAAGGGCATCATCGCCAACCCGAATTGCTCGACGGCGCAGCTTGTCGTGGCGCTGAAGCCGCTGCATGACCGCGCCAGGATTCAGCGCGTGGTGGTCTCGACCTACCAGTCGGTGTCGGGTGCCGGCAACGACGGCGTGACGGAACTGGAGCGCCAGACCAAGGCGATCTTCGTCAACGATCCGATCGAGAAGCAGAAGTTCACCAAGCAGATCGCCTTCAACGTCATTCCGCATATCGACGTCTTCATGGAAGACGGCTTTACCAAGGAAGAGTGGAAGATGACGGCCGAGACCAAGAAGATTCTCGACCCGAAGATCAAGCTGACCGCCACCTGCGTGCGCGTGCCGGTGTTCATCGGCCATTCGGAATCGGTCAATATCGAGTTCGAGCAGCCGCTCTCGGCCGAGGAAGCCCGCGACATCCTGTCGGACGCCCCGGGCATCCAGGTGCTCGACCGCCGCGAGCCCGGCGGCTACATCACGCCGCTGGAATCGGCCGGCGATTACAACACCTTCGTGTCGCGCATCCGCGAGGACATCACGGTGGAGAACGGCCTGGCGATGTGGGTGGTCTCCGACAACCTGCGCAAGGGCGCGGCACTGAACGCCGTGCAGATCGCCGAGGTGCTGGCCGCCCGCTTCCTGAAGAAGCAGGCCGCCTGAGCCATCCTCTGATCGCATCAAGGGGCGCCGGCCACCCGCCGACGCCCTTTTTCGTTCAGTTCTTTATTCAGTCATTTTGCCGCAGCAGGCGGATCAGCATGTGGCGGACATGGTCCTGGCCGCCAAAGAAGATGGCCAGCACACGGACTTTTCCTGCTGACTCATCAACATCGAACCAGTAGATGGCGCGATCCACGGCGAGATATCGCACGCCCGGTAAGATGTCGTCGCGGGGCGTTCCTCGAATTGGAAAAATTGCTAGGCGGTCTGCCGCCCGGCGGATGGCCATGATGCGTTGCGCGGCATGCTCAAGCGCCAGCTTGGGGTTTTCACCAAAGCCGATATAGCTTTCGAGAAGATGGTCGAAAATCAGCTCGAAATCGCGCTCACTCTCGGCTGAGAACTCAACCGCGAACGGCATGTACCCGGCGTTTCTGCTTCAGCATCCGGGCGAGGCGATCATCCATTGCCGTGCCTGAAACGAACTCCCCGGTCCGGCGCTGCGCCAGCACCGCCGCGAGGGCATCGCGCTGCATGGCCTCGCTCTCGATCTGCCGGCGCAGCAGTTCGACGCCCTGTTGCAGCACGGCGCTGACGCTCGGGAAATGGCCGGCATCCACCAGGGTCTTGGCGAATGAATGCTGATCGTCGGTCAGGGAGATCGAGGATTTTACCGTCATGCTTTTGCCGTCATACCTTTTTGCCAACCAGGGGTTGCCTGGGTGTGGCGAAGGAAATCTATCTCATTACGGTACTACTCAGTCATACTCTGGTCAATTGCCCATGATGCAACGTCAACGGGTTAACCCCCTGCCCAGGGTTAACCATGTGTAAAATTTCACGTGCCGGGACGCCGGATTTGGGCTAGTTTGCCCGTAGAAATTTCACACCAGCCTGCGGAAATCCGCGGGCTTCAGAGGCGCTTGGCAGAATGCCCGTCAATCTCGGCGATAGCGGCGGCAGCTACACGCACACCTATGCCACCCTTGATTCGATCATCGGCGGCACTGGTGACGATGTCCTCACGCTCGCCAATACCCATAACGGCGGCAGGATCGACCTCGGCGCGGGCGAAGACAGCCTGACGCTGGCCAATGGCGGCAACCGCCTCACCATCACCAATATCGAGACCGTCACCGGCGGCTCCGGCGCCGACCTGGTCACCTACAGCCAGCCGATCAGCGCCGCCTCGGTGGATCTCGGCGGCGGTCTCGACCGCCTGACGCTGGCCTCCGGCGGCAACACCGTCACCATCGTCAATGTCGAGACGGTTTCCGCCGGGCTTGGCGCCGATATCGTGGTGCTGTCCGCCCCGGCGACCAATGTCAGCGTCGATCTCGGCGGCGGCAGCGACACGCTGGTGCTGGCCGATGGCACCAACCGCGTCACCGCCACCGGCGTCGAAAGTGTGGCCGGCGGCACCGGCGCCGACAAGGTGACGCTGGGCAACGGCTCCAACACCGTCACCTTCAGCAATGTCGAGAGCGTCACCGGCGGCACCGGCGCCGATACCGTCACCTTCAACGACACGGTCGCCGATGTCGTCGTCGATCTTGGCTCCGGCACCGACAAGCTCGTGCTGCTGGATGGTGGCAACACCGTCACCATCGGCAATATCGAGACCGTTACCGGCGGTACCGGCGACGATACCGTGGCGATCAATGTCTCGGCGGTGAATGTCAAGATCGACCTCGGCGATGGCGACGATACCGTCATCCTGAACGCCACCACCAATTCGATCACCATCACCAATGTCGAGACCATCACCGCCGGCAAGGGCGCTGACTCGATCACCTTCGGCAATACGCTGGATGGCACCACCATCGATCTCGGCCAGGGCGCCGACAAGCTGACGCTCGCTGCCGGCGGCAACACCGTCACCGTCACCAATATCGAAACCATCAATGGCGGCAGTGGCAACGATACCGTGTCGCTGGCCGGCACCAACGGCTATATGCGCATTGACCTGGGCGCCGGCAACGATGTGCTGGTGCTGGACGATGTCGAAAACACCATCACCCTCAGCAATGTCGAAACCCTGGTTGCCGGCAAGGGCAACGACAACATCACGCTGCTGACCAAGCAGACCAACAGCACCATCGACCTCGGCGATGGCGCAGACCGCCTGACGCTTTCCGCCGGCGGCAACACGCTGACGGCGGCGAATATCGAAACCATCACCGGCGGCAGCGGCAACGATGTGGTGACGCTGGCCGAAACCCGCATGGGCACGCTGATCAATCTCGGCGTCGGCCTTGATCGCCTGACCTTGGCCGATGGCGGCAATGAATTGACGCTGGCCAACATCGAGACCATCACCGGCGGCACCGGCGACGATTACATCGTGCTCAATCCGGGCGCCAGCAATGTCAGCATCGACCTTGGCGATGGCAGCGACACCCTGGTGCTTTCGTCCGGCATCAACAATGTCACGGTGAGCAATGTCGAATCGCTCACCGGCGGCCTTGGCGCCGATAGCGTCACCTTCCTCACCACGCTGGTGAACCAGACCATCGATCTCTCCACCGGGGCCGACCGGCTGGTGCTGGCCAATGGCGGCAATGCCATCACGGTGGCGAATACCGAAACCGTGATCGGCGGCAATGGCGCGGACGAAGTCACGCTTGGTGGCGCTGCGTTCAACATGCGCGTCGACCTCGGCGGCGGCAACGATATCCTGGTGCTGTCGGATTTCGTCAACAACATCACTGCCACCAATGTCGAGACGCTGATCGCCGGCACGCTGGCGGATACCGTCACGCTTGGCTCTCAGGTTACCGGCAGCACCATCGATTTGAACGATGGCCTTGATAAGCTGGTGCTGGCCAATGGTGGCAACACGCTGACGGCGGCGAATATCGAAACCGTGATCGGCGGCAGCGGCGCCGATATTGTCACCTTCGTCTCCTCAGTCACCAATGTGCAGGTGCTGCTCGGCCTTGGCGCCGATAGCGTCACGCTGGCCGATGGCGGCAACAGCCTCACCATCGGCAATACCGAGACCATTACCGGCGGTGCCGGCGACGATATCGTCTACCTCGCCGCCATCAGCACAACCAACAGCCTCGATCTTGGCGATGGCAACGATGCGCTGACCCTGATCAGCGGCACCAATGCCGTCACGGTGGCCAATGCCGAGACCATCCAGGGCGGCTCCGGTGCTGATAGCGTCACGCTGCTGACCACCCTGTCGGGCACCGAACTGGTCGATCTCGGCGGCGGCAGCGACAAGCTGACGCTTGCCAATGGCGGCAATATTGCCACCATCGCCAATGCCGAAACCGTAACTGGCGGCAGCGGCGACGATTACATCACGCTCAGCGCCGCGGCAGTGAACCTGCGCATGGATCTTGGCGCCGGCAACGACAGCCTGACGCTCGCCAATGTCAACAACACGCTGTCGATTTCCAATGTCGAGACCCTGGTGGCCGGTACCGGCGACGATGCCGTCACCTTCGGTTCGGCGATTAGCGATGCGGCGATCGATCTCGGCAAGGGCAACGACAAGCTGACGCTTGCCAATGGCAGCAACAGTCTCACTGCCGCCAATATCGAAACGCTGTATGGCGGCACCGGCGCCGACAGCATCACGCTGGCCGATACGGTGAGTGGCATCCTGGTCAATCTTGGCACCGGGCTTGATAGCATCACGCTTGCCGATGGCGGCAACAATCTCACCATCGGCAATACCGAGACCATTCTTGGCGGCACCGGCGATGACGTGATCTCACTCGGCGCGGCCGCTTCCGCCGCCGGCATCGACCTTGGCGACGGCACCGATACGGTCATTCTCGGCACCGGCATCAACACCGTCACCCTGACCAATGTGGAATCGGTGACCGGCGCCGCCGGCACCGATACCGTGGTGCTGAAAAGCGCCATGACCAACAGCGAGAGCATCGACCTTGGCGCCGGCATCGACCGCCTGACGCTTGCCGATGGCGGCAATGCCGTGTCGCTGGCCAATATCGAAAGCATCACCGGTGGTTCGGGCGATGATTACGTCACCCTCAGCGCCGCCGCCGCCGGATACCGCATCGATCTTGGTGCCGGCACCGACAGCCTGACGCTCGGCAACTACGCCAACACGATCACGGTGTCGAATGTCGAGGTGCTTACCGCCGGCAACCAGGCCGACCAGATCACCTTCGGCACCCGGCTTTCCGATGCCTTCATCGATCTTGGCGCCGGCAGCGACAAGGCCGTGCTGGCTTCAGCCAACAACACCGTCACCTTCGCCAATGTCGAGAATATCATCGGCGGCAGCGGCAGCGACGTGGTGGCGCTGGATGGCGCCGTCACCAATGCCAGCGTCAATCTCGCCCTCGGCCAGGATAAGCTGACGCTGGCCAATGCCGTAAACAGCCTCACGGTCGCCAATGTCGAGACCGTGACCGGCGGCAGCGATGCCGATACCGTCACGCTGGCTGCCGGCTCCACCGGCATGACGTTGGATCTTGGTGATGGTGCCGACACCATCATCTTCGCTGGCGGCACAAATACCGTGTCGCTGGCCAATGTCGAGACCATCACCGGCGGCGCAGGTGCCGACAACATCACGCTGCTCACCGAATTGTCCGGCAGCGAGGTGATCAATCTCGGTGCCGGCGCCGACCAGTTGAAACTGGCCGATGGCGGCAATGTGCTCACCATCGCCAATGTCGAAACCGTAATTGGTGGCGCCGGGGCCGATGATGTCACGCTGGCGGCTTCCACCTCGGCCATGGTGATCAATCTCGGCGGCGGCAATGACAGCCTGACGCTCGGCAATTTCGCCAATAACGTCACTGTTTCCAATGTCGAGACACTGACCGCCGGCACCGGCGCCGATGTCGTCACCTTCGGCAGCAAGCTCACCGATGGCACCGTTGATCTTGGTGCCGGCAATGATCGCCTGACGCTGGCCGATGGCGGCAACACTGTCACGGTGGTGAATATCGAAACCGTGCAGGGTGGCAGCGGTGCCGATACGGTGACGCTGTCCGAAACCGTTACCGGCGTCCTGGTCAATCTGGCGCTGGGGCTGGACAAGCTGATCCTGGCCGATGGCGATAACAGCCTCACGGTCGCCAATGTCGAGACCATTACCGGCGGCATCGGCAATGACAGCATCACGCTCGGCGTGGCCGCTACCGGTGTTGCCATCGACCTCGGCGATGGCGATGACGTGCTGCAGCTCGCCACCGGCGGTAACAACCTGACGGTCAGCAATGTCGAGACCGTGACCGGCGCTGCCGGCACCGACAGCATCACGCTCGCCACCACCATGGCTGCTGGCAGCAAGGTCGATCTTGGCAGCGGCAGCGACAAGCTGGTGCTGGCCAATGGCGGTAACACGCTGCTGGTGGCCAATGTCGAGACCTTGCAAGGCGGCAGCGGCGACGATGACGTGACGCTGGCCAATGCTGCCAACAACCTGCGCATCGACCTCGGCGCCGGCAATGACAGCCTGACGCTCGGCGACTTCACCAATTCGCTCACCGTCACCAATGTCGAGACACTCACCGCCGGCAGCGGTGCCGATACCATCACTTTCGGCTCCAAGCTCACCAATGGCAGCGTCGATCTCGCCGATGGCAATGACCGCCTGATCCTGGCCGATGGCGGCAACACCCTCAGCGTCACCAATATCGAGACCATTACCGGTGGCAGCGGCGCCGATACGCTCTACCTTGACACCACGGTCAGCGGCATCCTGGTCAACCTGGCCGCCGGCACCGACAAGGTGGTGCTGGCTGCCGGCGACAACAGCCTGACCATCGCCAATACCGAAATTGTCTACGGTGGCAGCGGCGACGATCAGGTGACGCTGGCCGCCGCCTCGACCAATGTCACCGTCGATCTTGGCGCCGGCAGCGATTCGCTGATCCTGATCTCGGGCAGCAATTTCGTCACGGTGAGCAATTTCGAGACCATCCTGGGTGGCCGTGGCGCCGATACCGTCACGCTCGGCAGCGTGCTTACCGGCGATGAATTCATCGATCTTGGCGACGGCGCCGACAAGCTGATCCTGGCCAATGGCGACAATGTGCTGTCGGCGACCAATATCGAAATCCTGGTCGGCGGCAGTGGCTACGATGTGATCACGCTGACCGCCGCCGCCGCTGGCATGAATATCGATCTCGGTGCCGGCGAGGATAGTGTCACGCTCGGCGATTTCACCAACAATGTCACGTTGACCAATGTCGAGGTACTCAGCGCCGGCAGCGGCGATGACACTATCACTTTTGCAAGTGTGCTAACCGATGCCAGCGTCGATCTCGGTGCCGGCAATGACAAGCTGACACTGGCGGCCGGCGCTAACAGCTTGACCGTCGGCAATGTCGAGACGGTGCAGGGCGGTACCGGCGCCGATACGTTGTATTTCGCCGAAGGTGTCACCGGCGTGGTGGTGAATCTTGCGGGCGGCAGCGACGCTCTGGTGCTGGCGGATCAGGATAACCAGCTTACCATCGGCAATGTCGAAAGCGTGCAGGGTGGTGCTGGTGCCGATATCGTTACGCTGTCGCCGATGGCTTCGCCCTATGCGGTCGATCTTGGCGGTGGCGCCGATATCCTGGTGCTGCCCACCGGCGGCAACACCATCACCATCGGCAATGTCGAGACCGTGGTTGGCGCCAGTGGCAACGACAGTGTGGTTTTCACCAACGTCTTCAGCAACGGCGAGACGCTCGATCTTGCCGCCGGCCAGGACAAGCTGGTGCTGGCCGATGGCGGCAATATCGTTTCCATCGTCAATATCGAAACGGTTGTTGGCGGCAACGGCAACGACATCATTTCCTTCACCAATGCCGCCACCAATATCCGCGTCGATCTCGTCGATGGCGACGACACGCTGAAGCTCGGCAACTACATCAACAATGTCACCGTCGGCAATGTCGAATCGCTGGTCGGCGGCACCAACAACGACACCATCACCTTCTTCACCCGCGCCGAGGGCGCCGTGATCGATCTCGGCATCGGTGCCGACAAGCTGGTACTGGCGGCAGGCAACAACCTGGTCACGGTTGCCAATGTCGAAAGCATCACCAGTTCCAGCGGCGCCGACAGCATCACCCTGATCGGTGCCACGCCGCAGGCGGTGATCAATCTTGGCTCCGGCCTCGATACGCTGCAGCTCGCCGATGGCGGCAATAGCGTCACGGTGTCGAATGTCGAGACCATTCTCGGCGGTGTCGGCACCGATACGGTCACGCTCAATTCCGGCGCCAGCGTTGCCAGTATCGATCTTGGCGATGGCAACGACACCGTGGTGCTGGTCGGCGGCAACAACACTGTCACCATCAGCAATGTCGAGACCGTGCAGGGCAGCGGCGGCAACGACACCATCACGCTCGCCACTGGCGATATCACCACCGCCGAGATCTATGGCGGCGATGGCGACGACAGGATCATCGGCAGCGATGGCGAGAACCGCATCTATGGTGGTGCCGGCAACAACACCATGACCGGCGGCGCCTCCAGCGATGTTTTCGTCTATGAAGGCGGCGCCGACCGCATCACGGATTTCTCCGGCGGTGCCGGCGATGGCGACCGCGTCGACCTCAATGCCGTCGGCGTAATGGATTTCGATGGTGTGCTGGCCGTGGCCGCCCAGGTGGATACCGACGTGGTGCTGGATTTCGGCAGCGGCTTCACCATCACCCTGGTCGGTCAGGTGCTGGAAGACCTGCAATCGGGTGACTTCATCTACAGCCTCTAGGGCTGCCTCCCGTCACCGCCTTTGTTCTTTACATGTTCTTTTTTTTCGACTAGGCTGGCGGAAATTGAATTTTCGCTCAAGTCTTTGATTGTGCCAATTTATTCAGAACTATTATGGAAAATGGCGTTCATTTAAGGCGAAATAAGCAAAAATAAGAAGAAATAAGGAAAAATAAGAAGAAATAAGCCGGAATAAGCACGGGATAAGACGATTTAGTGCGAAATACCGGGGTTATCGGCGATTTCAGCGCAGCCGCTCGATGGCCGGTTCGCGGCTCGGGTTGTGCATTTCGTCCTGGGCCTGGGCGTAGAGCATGTCCGGGCTGCCCGCCATCACCGCCTGGCGCAACACCCCATGACAGCCGGCCATGGCGAAGGCGGCGGCCTTCTTCAGGCTCTTGCCGCGCAGCAGCCGGGCCAGGAACAGGGCGGCGAACAGGTCGCCGGCGCCTTTCGGTACAGCCGGGCCCAGATCGGGCACGGCCAGCAGCCAGGCGCCTTCGTCATTCACCGCCAGCGCCTCCACCTTGCCCTGGCCGCCATCGCGCCGGCCCAGGCTGGTCGCCACCACGATACGCGGGCCGCCGGGATCAAGGCGGCGGCGCAGTGCATCCACCGCCGCCAGCGCTTCCGGCAGTGTCTGGGCCGGCTGGTTGGTGAGGTATTCCAGCTCGAAGCGGTTCGGCGTAGCGCTGGTAGCATGGGGCAGCAGCTCATCGCGCAGCATCGCCGCCAGGCCGGCATCGACATAGAGGCCGGTATCGTTGTCGCCCAGCACGGGATCGCAGAGCCAATGGAAATGCGGGCTGGCCGCCTTGGCTGCCAGCATGGCGCGGGCGGCGGCCTCGGCGATGGCCGGGCGGCCGAGCCAGCCGGTGATGCCACCCTTTAGCCGGCCCCAATGCGGCAGGCTGGCCAGCGCCCCGGCCCAGGCATCGATGGCGGCCGGCTCGGTCAGCACCGGGGCGGGGCCGCTCTGGCCGGGATAAAGCTTGCCGGGATGGAAGGCCAGCACGGCGGTCGGTATCGCCAGCACCTCGAAACCCTGGCGCTGCAGCGGCAGCATGGCGGCGCTGTTGCCGACATGGCCATGAATCACCTGGCTCTGGATGGCGAGTATGGTCACGCCGCTGGCTTTCTCTTTCCCGTGCAGGTCGTGCCGGAGCTTGCCACGGGTGGGCCGGGGATTATAGTGGCCGGCAATCATTTCGCAGTGCAGCATGGGGGATCGACGATGCAGGGCAGCCTTTCGGAAACCAGTGTCAGGCCGCGCCGCTCGGTGCTCTACATGCCGGGCTCCAATGCCCGCGCGCTGGACAAGGCCAAGACCCTGCCGGCTGATGGCCTGATCCTCGATCTGGAAGATGCCGTGGCGCCCGATGCCAAGGCGGTGGCGCGCCAGCAGGTCTGCGATGCGGTGAAGGCCGGCGGCTATGGCGGTCGCGAGCTGATCATCCGCACCAATGGCCTCGATACCCCCTGGGGGCTGGACGATCTGGCCGCCGCTGCCGCTGCCGGGCCCGATGCCGTGCTGTTGCCCAAGGTGGAGAATGCGGCGCTGATCCAGCAAGCCGCTGACTTGCTGACCAAGCATGGCGCGCCGGCGCGCACCCGGCTCTGGGCGATGATGGAAACGCCCAAGGGCATTCTTCACGCCGAAGCCATCGCCGCCTCGCATCCGCGCCTCGAATGCCTGGTGATGGGCACGTCGGATCTGGTCAAGGACCTCAATGCCCGGCACACGCCGCTGCGCCTGCCCGTCGCCGCCTCGCTGTCGCTCTGCCTGCTGGCGGCGCGCGCCTATGGCCTGGCCATCCTCGATGGCGTCAATCTCAACCTCGATGACGATGCCGGCTTCAAGGCCTCCTGCGAGCAGGGTCTGGAATATGGTTTCGACGGCAAGACGCTGATTCACCCGAAGCAGGTCGAGCCCTGCAATGCGGTGTATGCGCCTTCGGCCGCCGAGGTCGAGTATGCCCACAAGATCATCGCCGCCTTCGAGGCCGCCACGGCGGAAGGCAAGGGCGTGGTGCTGGTGGATGGCAAGCTGATCGAGAATCTGCATGTGGCGCAGGCCAAGAAGCTCACCGCGCTGGCCGCCGCGATCGACAAGCTGCGTCAGGCTTAGGCGTTGGGGAAGGGGTAGGGACCATGGCGAGCAAGACCAATCTGGGCAATTTCCTTGAGGATTTCCGCCTCGACCAGGAAATCCGCCATGCCACGCCGCGCACTGTCGGCTGGGGCGATGTGGCGCTCTACACCGCGCTGTATGGCAGCCGCTTCCCGGTGCCCTCGGCCGACAGCTTCTCGCGCAAGCTCGGCCTCAAGCGCGCCCCGGTGGATGACCTGCTCACCTTCCATGTCGTGTTCGGCAAGACCGTGCCGGATATCTCGCTCAACGCGGTGGCCAATCTCGGCTATGCCGAATGCCGCTGGCTCAGCCCGGTCTATCCCGGCGACTCGCTCTCCGCCGTCAGCCGCATCATCGGCATCAAGGAGAATTCCAACCGCAAGAGCGGCGTCGTCTATGTCCGCAGCCAGGGCTACAAGGATGGCGACGAACTGGTGCTCGACTATGTCCGCTGGGTGATGGTGAAGAAGCGCGACGAGAACGCGCCGCTGGTCGCCGAGCGTGTGCCGCAGCCGGCCGTTGCCGTGCGCGCCGACCAGCTCCGCATCCCCGCCGGCATGGATTTCACCCAGTATGACTGGACGCTCGCCGGCAGCCCGCATGGCTGGGAAGACTACGCCGTCGGCGAAAAGATCGACCATGTCGATGGCATGACCATCGAGGAGGCCGAGCACCAGCTTGCCACCCGGTTGTACCAGAACACCGCCAAGGTGCATTTCGACCAGTATCGCCAGGGTCAGGACCGGCTTGGCCGGCGCCTGATCTATGGCGGCCATATCATCTCGCTGGCCCGCTCGCTCAGTTTCAACGGGCTCGGCAATGGCGCTTTCCTCGCCGCCATCAATGGCGGCCGCCATGTCAACCCGACGCTGGCCGGCCACACCGTCTATGCCTGGTCGGAAATTCTCGACAAGGCCCGCATCCCCGGCCGCGCCGATGTCGGCGCGCTCCGGGTCCGCACCGTGGCGCTCAAGGACCGCCCAGCTGACGGCTTCCCGGAGAAGGATGCCGAGGGCAAATACCTCGACAGCGTCGTCCTGGACCTCGATTATTGGGTGCTGATGCCGCGTAAATAGCCGGCTCCGACGGATTGGACCACTTCCCGCTGTGGTTTGGCCGCAGCCTTGCCCAGCTGCCCCGGTCAGGCCATCCAGAACGCGGTCTTATTCGTATAGCTTATGCCCTTGCGACTGGCGGGGGTGGGGAGTAAGAACTCCCTGGAATCGTTGACTAGACAGGGGTGGAACCTACAATCCCCCCAGCTTTCCGGGTGCCGGGCCTGCCGCCTCCTGCGGCCGCTCCGGCACGCGCCCCAGATCGAAGGCATGAAATGGCGAATATCGAACGACCGCTTTCTCCGCATCTGCAGGTCTACCGGTTGCCGATCACGGCGATCACCTCGATCCTGCACCGTATCACCGGTGTCGGCCTCGGCCTCGGCACCCTGCTGCTGGCCTGGTGGCTGGTCGCCGCCGCTGCCGGCCCGAATTACTTCGCCCTGGTCCAGGCGGTGCTCGGCTCCTGGCTTGGCCGCCTGATCATACTCGGCTTCACCTGGGCGCTGTTCTATCACCTCTGCAATGGCATCCGGCACCTCGCCTGGGATCTCGGCCATGGTTTTGAGAAGGCCGTTGCCGGTCGCTCGGCCTGGATCGTCATCATCGCCTCCGTGGCGCTGACCCTGCTGGCCTGGATCCTGGCCTACGCCTGGAAGTGAGGAGCGCATCATGAGCAATAGCAAGAATACCATGCGCAGCCCGCTCAAGCGTGTGCGCGGCCTCGGTTCGGCCAAGGAAGGCGTGCAGCATTGGTGGCTGCAGCGCGTGACCGCCGTTGCCCTGGTGCCGCTGGTGCTGATCCTCGCGGTCGCATTGCTGAAACTCGGCACTGCCGATCACGCCGCTGTCGCCGCCGCCTTCAAGCATCCGCTGCTGGCGGTGATCGCCCTGCTCGGCGTGCTGGCGGTGTTCTGGCATCTCAAGCTCGGCCTGCAGGTGGTGATCGAAGATTACATCCACACCGAAGGCACCAAGCTGCTTGTGCAGCTCGGCACCACCTTTGCCGTGTTCCTGGTCGGCGCGCTCTGTGCCCTGTCGATCCTGAAGCTGTTTTTCGGAGCCTGACCCCATGCCCGCCTCTTATAACGTCACCGAACATTTCTACGATGTGGTGGTGGTCGGCGCCGGCGGCGCCGGTCTGCGCGCCACCATGGGCCTGGCCGCTGCCGGCCTCAAGACCGCCTGCATCTCCAAGGTTTTCCCCACCCGCAGCCACACGGTCGCGGCGCAGGGCGGCATCTCCGCCGCACTCGGCAACATGGGCGAGGACAATTGGCGCTGGCATATGTACGACACCGTGAAGGGGTCGGACTGGCTCGGCGACCAGGATGCCATCGAATACATGTGCCGCGAGGCCGTGCCGGCGGTGATCGAGCTGGAGCATTTCGGCGTGCCGTTCTCGCGCACCGAAGAAGGCAAGATCTATCAGCGCGCCTTCGGCGGCATGACCAAGGAATACGGCAAGGGCCCGGCGCAGCGCACCTGCGCGGCGGCCGACCGTACCGGCCATGCCATCCTGCACACGCTGTACCAGCAGTCGCTGAAATACGAGACCGAGTTCTTCATCGAGTATTTCGCCCTCGACCTGATCATGGACGATGAGGGCGCCTGCCGTGGCGTGATGGCCTGGAACCTGGCCGATGGCACGATCCACCGTTTCCGCGCCCATATGGTGGTGCTGGCCACCGGCGGCTATGGCCGCGCCTATTTCTCCTGCACCTCGGCCCATACCTGCACCGGCGACGGCGGCGGCATGGTGCTGCGCGCCGGCCTGCCGTTGCAGGATATGGAATTCGTGCAGTTCCACCCCACCGGCATCTACGGCTCCGGCTGTCTGATCACCGAGGGCGCGCGTGGCGAAGGCGGCTATCTGGTGAATTCCGCCGGCGAGCGCTTCATGGAGCGCTACGCGCCTTCGGCCAAGGACCTGGCTTCGCGCGACGTTGTCAGCCGTGCCATGACCATGGAAATCCGCGAGGGCCGCGGCGTCGGCAAGAACAAGGACCACATCTTCCTGCATCTCGATCACCTCGATCCGAAGGTGCTGGAAGACCGCCTGCCGGGCATTTCGGAAAGCGCCAAGATCTTTGCGGGCGTCGACGTGACCAAGCAGCCGATCCCGGTGCTGCCCACCGTGCACTACAATATGGGCGGCATCCCGACCAACTATCATGGCGAAGTGCTGACCCTGAAGGACGGCAACCCGGATACCGTGGTGCCCGGCCTGATGGCGATTGGCGAGGCGGCCTGCGTGTCGGTGCATGGTGCCAACCGCCTTGGCTCCAATTCGCTGATCGACCTCGTGGTGTTCGGTCGTGCTGCCGGCATCCGCGCCGCCAAGGTGGTGGAGAAGGACGCCAAGCATCGCGACCTCAAGAATGCCGGCGATGAAGCCCTGGCCCGCCTGGATCATTTCCGCCATGCCAAGGGCGGTTCGCCCACGGCGGTGATCCGCGACAAGATGCAGCGCACGATGCAGAATAACTGCGCCGTCTACCGCACCGGCGAGGTGCTGGAGGAAGGCGTGAAGCTGATCGATGTCGTGAACAGCCAGATGTCGGATATCGCCGTCAGCGATCGCGGCATGATCTGGAATTCGGATCTGGTGGAAACGCTGGAGCTGGACAACCTGATCGGTCAGGCCGTGGTTACCATGCATGGCGCCGCCAACCGCAAGGAAAGCCGTGGCGCCCATGCCCGCGAGGATTACGCGGACCGCGACGACGAAAACTGGATGAAGCATACGCTGAGCTGGCTCGACCGCAGCGGCAAGGTGACCATCGACTTCCGGCCGGTGCACACCTACACGCTGACCAACGAGATCCAGTATATCGAACCCAAGAAGCGCGTTTACTGAAGGGCCACCCCAATGGTTGCTTTCAATCTGCCGACCAAATCCCGCGTCACCCAAGGCAAGACGCATCCCGCGCCGAAAGCCGAAGGCGGACACCAGCAGAATCTCAAGACCTTCAAGGTCTACCGCTGGAATCCCGATGACGGCCAGAATCCGCGTGTCGACACCTACACCGTCGACATGAACGATTGCGGCCCGATGGTTCTCGACGCCCTGATCAAGATCAAGAACGAGGTCGATCCGTCGCTCACCTTCCGCCGCTCCTGCCGCGAAGGTGTCTGCGGTTCCTGCGCCATGAATATCGATGGCCGCAACACGCTGGCCTGCACCAAGGCCTGCGAGGATGTGGACGGTGAGGTGAAGATCTACCCGCTGCCGCATATGCCGGTGGTGAAGGATCTGGTGCCGGATCTCACCAACTTCTATGCCCAGTATGCCTCGATCAAGCCGTGGCTGCAGTCCGAGAGCCCGGCGCCGGCGCGCGAGCGCCTGCAATCGGCCGAGGACCGCAAGAAGCTCGACGGCCTCTATGAGTGCATCCTCTGCGCCTGCTGCTCCACGTCATGCCCCAGCTACTGGTGGAACTCGGACCGTTATCTCGGTCCTGCCGTGCTGCTGCAGGCCTATCGCTGGATCGCCGATAGCCGCGATGAAATGACCGGCGAGCGCCTGGATAACCTGGAAGATCCGTTCCGACTCTATCGCTGCCACACTATCATGAATTGCACTGATACCTGTCCGAAGGGCCTGAATCCGGCCAAGGCAATCGGTGAAATCAAGCAGAAGATGGTGGAGCGCCGGGGCTGAGCAACGGTTAATGCACGCAATCGGGCAGGTTGCCCGAGGTGAGGCAACTTATAGGGTGGGTGCTGCAGCTTTGGTCACATTTGGGTTTATTTTTGCTGCAGCGCCCCATACCTCAGCGTAATATGATGCCTCAGCAAGCGTTGACGTTGGTATGCCGAATCTTCTGAAAGATGCCCCCAGACAACTGGCTAAGATGAGCCAGGAACGCCTCCGCGAGGTGGTGCGGGAGCATGAGGCACATCTGGCGGGACGCGGCGACGCCAAGCCGGCGAAACTCTCCTACACCGATCTGTCCGACGCCGACCTTTCCGGCGCCAATCTGGCCCAGGCCGATCTCACCGGCGCGCGGTTGCACCGCGCCCGCCTCGATGGCACCCGGCTGTCGCTGTCGAAATGCGCCGGTTCCGATTTCCGCAATGCAACACTTGATGGCGCCGACCTGCGCTGGGCCGATCTACGCGGCGCCTGCCTGCGCGCCGCCGGCCTGAACGATGCCAATTTCGCCGAGATCGATGGCGGTGATGCGGTGGCGCCGGTCTACGATTCCGAGGGCCGCCTCACCGACGCCTCGACGCAGCAGCGCCGGCCGCTCGACCTTTCCGGTGCTTCGGCGCAGCGCGCCGATCTGGCCGGCGCCAGCCTCGGCAAGGCTTTCGCGCTGCATGCCGATTTCGCCGACGCCAATCTCGGCAAGGCCGATCTGGCCGGCGCCGATCTGCGCAAGGCGCAGCTTGTCTCGGCGCGGTTGAACGAAGCCAATCTCGCCGGGTCGGATTTCAGCGGCGCCAACCTGGCCGGCGCCAACCTCGCCGGCGCTTCGGTGGATGGCGCCAATTTCACCGGTGCTGACATGCGCGGGGCCATCCTCGATCAGGCGATGCGCAGCCTGCCGGAATTCGCCGAGGCGGTGTTTGCCGCCGTGTCGCGCCACAGCCGCGAGGAATTGACGGTATTGCTCGAACGCCACGCCGCCTGGGTGATGAGCGAGGGTCGTGAAGGCGAGCGCGCCGATCTTTCCGATTTCGATTTCCGCGGCATGAACCTGGCCGGCGTGAATCTGATGGGCGCCCTGCTGGAGCGTGCCTGCTTCGCCGAGACCCTGCTTACCAGCGCCAACCTGGCCCTGGCGCGGCTGAATTTCGCTGATCTGCGCAAGGCTGATCTGCGCAAGGCCAATCTGCGTGGCGCAAACTTAAGCCGCGCGGTGCTCGATGGCGCCGACATGTCGAATTCCAATCTATCGGCGATCCGCGACGAGGCCCGCGCTGGCCGCGTTGCCCGCACCAACTTGAGTGCGGCCAAGCTGAAGCAGGTGAAGCTGGTGGGGGCCAATCTTTCCGGCGTCAGCCTGGTCGGTGCCGATCTACGCGATGCCGATCTCACCCAGGCCAATCTCACCAGCGCCGATCTCACCGATGGCCGCTTCACCGGCGCCAAGCTTTCCGACACGGTGCTGAACGAAGCCCGCACCGAAGGTGCGCGCGACCTGGTTCTGCCGAACTGACGGCACGGCTGTCATCCTGGGTGTTCGACCTGGGGTCGCATTTTACAAGACGCTGTATGGGATGCCCGCTTTCGCGGGCATGACGATCAAGAAATATGCCGCTGGGCGCGGTAATCGTCGCTCTGCATTTCATTAAGGCGGCTGACGCAGCGCTGGAATTCAAACGCGCCGTCGCCGCTCGGATAGAGCGTTTCCGGCGGCGCTGCGGCCGAGGCAATCAGCTTCACTTTGGCTTCGTAAAGCGCATCGATCAGCGTCACGAACCGTTTCGCCTCGTTGCGCCGGTCCGGCCCCAGTTCCGGGATGCCGCCCATGATTACCGAATGGAAACTGCGCGCGATGGCCAGGAAATCCGCCGGCCCGAGCGGGCTTTCGCAAAGCTCGGCGAAGCTGAACCAGGCGACGCCGCGCGCCTGGCGCGGCACATGCAGCTTGCGGCCCAACAGTTCGATATCCGCCGGTTCGCCGGCCTCGTCGTCGGTCAGCAGCGCGAAGGCGCGCGCCAGGGCGGCATCGGATTCCGCCCCCAGCGGGCTATGCCACACTTTCGCGCCAGAGAGCCGCTGCAGCCGGTAATCGCGCGCGGCGGCAAGCTGCAGCACATCTAGCTTTTCCTTGAACAGCGCGATGAATGGCACGAAAAGCGGCCGGTTGAGGCCGTTGAGATAAAGCTCGTCTGGGGCACGGTTGGAGGTTGCCACCACCACCACGCCACGGTCGAACAGCTTCTGGAACAGCCGGCCGAGGATCATGGCATCGGCTACATCCGTCACCTGCAATTCATCGAAGCAGAGCAGCCATGCCTGTTCGGCAATGGCCTTGGCCACCGGCTTGATCGGATCGTCGCCGCCCTTCTTTTTCTCAGGCGCGTCTTCCGGCAGGCTGCGGTAGCGGAAAATCGCCGCATGCACCTCCTGCATGAAGGCATGGAAATGCACCCGGCGCTTCTTCGCTACCGGTGCGGTGGCGAAGAACAGGTCCATCAGCATGGATTTGCCGCGCCCGACCTCGCCGAAGATATAGAGGCCCTGCGGTGCCGGCTCGCGCTTGCGGCCGAAGCTCAGGCGCTGCAGCCAGCCTTCATCGCCCTGGCCCGGCGTGTAATGCGCCAGGCGACGGCTGAGCAATTCCAGCTTCTCGGCGGCAAGTTCCTGCGCCTCGTCGCCCTGCAATTCGCCCGCTGCCAGCTTGGCGCGGTAAGTCTCCAGCGGTCCCATGCTCAGGACCTAGCAATGAAGCTGGCAGGGATCAAGTCGCCCAGCATCAAGCAAAGCCTGGGGGATCAAGTCTCGCCCAGTACGGCTTTGGCCTGGGCCATCACGCGCGCCACGATGGTTGCCACCGGCTCAGGCTTGGTCATGGCGGCGGCCTGACCGGCCCAGAGCGACAGGTAGCCGGCCTCGCCCTGGCGCGCGGCGGCCTGCCGCATCGGGCGGCTCCAGGCATTGGGGATCGGGTAATCCGGGATGATCTCCTCGCGGCCTTCCAGCCGTTCCAGGAAATCATTGCGCAGGCCGCGCGCCGGCCGCCCGGAAAAGGCGCGGGTGATCGTGGTTTCGGTCTGGGCCGGGCTGGTCAGCGCGGCGCGGTAGGCGGCACTGGCGCCACTTTCCGGCGAAAGCAGAAAAGCCGAACCGAGGGCTGCGGCGCTGGCGCCAAGGCAAAGCGCAGCGGCCACGCCGCGTCCATCGCCGATACCGCCCGCCGCCAGTACCGGCAGGCCGGTGGCATCAACGATCTGCGGCACCAGCGCCATGGTGCCGATCATGGATTGGCTGAAGGGCTTGAGGAAACTGCCGCGATGGCCGCCGGCCTCCGCGCCTTGGGCGATGATGGCGTCTACGCCGCGCTGCTTGAGCACCAGGGCTTCAGCGACGGTAGTGGCAGTGCCGATCACGTAGATACTGCGCTGCTGCAGCGCGGTCACCAGATCCGCATCCGGGGCGCCGAAGGTGGAACTGAACACTGGCGGCGCTTCTTCCAGCACCACCTGCATCTGCGCCTCGAAGCTTTCCTCGATCTGGGCCGGTGGCTGCGGCGGCTCCAGGCCGAGCGCCTGATGTGCCCGCGCGATTTCGGCGGCATAGGCGGCTTCGCGGGCCGGATCGCGGCCCCAGGGCACCGGGATGAACAGGTTCACCGCGAAGCTGCGGTCGGTGCCAGAGCGCATGGCACGGATCGAGTCGCGCAGCTTGGCCGGGGTGAAATAGGCAGCGCCAAGCGAGCCGAGGGCGCCTGCCTTGCTGGCTTCCAGGCTCAGCGGCACGGTGGATGTTTCGCCGGCCATCGGTGCCTGCACCAGCGGGTGATCGAGGCCAAGGCGGCGCGTGAAATCATTGGCAAACAGCATGGCATTCCTCCTGCTGCCGGCGGGGCGAGACGTTTCCGGCAGTCTGGACCCGATGATGGGGCGGCGCCAGCGGAAATCAGCCGGCCTTGAGTAATTAAAATTTTATTCTAGAAAAATATTCTAGATGCCGTATAGTGCGGCCATGGCCAAGACAGCCCTTGCCGTCCGTCCGAAACCGTTGCCCAAGGCGCCGCCGAAACCGCCGCGCGGCGAGATCACGCGCGGCCGTATCCTGGCGGCAGCACTTGGCTGTTTCTCACGCCATGGCCTGCAAGGCACCACGATTGAGATGATCCGCGATGCCGCAGGTGCCAGTACCGGCAGCATCTATCACTTCTTCGGCGACCGCGAAGGCATTGCTGCCGCGCTGTATGCCGATTGCCTGGCGGGTTCGCGCGAGGCGTTGCTGGCCGCCCTGGCAAAGGCGCGCGGCGATGCCGCCGGCCTGATCCGTGCCTGTGTCGCCGGCCATATCGGCTGGGCGACGCAGCATCGCGCCGAAGCCGCCTTCCTGGCCACTGCGCGCCGCGCAGGTGCGCTGGCCAAGGCCGATGCCGATATCCGTGCTGGCACGCGCGCGTTCCATGGCCAGGTCGGGGCGCTGTTCCGCCAGGCCCAGGGGGCGGGCGGCCTGGCGCAGATGCCGGCGGAAATCCTGCTGGCGCAACTGATCGGCCCGGCGCAGCTCTGGCTGCGGCTGTGGCTCGATGGCCAGGCCAAGGAAAGCCCGGCCCAGGCGATCCAGCATCTCGGCGACCTTGCCGTCGCCGCCCTGCTTTTCACCCCATCCAGGAGTAAATGACATGGCCGCGCAATTGATGAAGCAGTGGCACAGTTTCAATCGCCTGCCCGGCGGGCGTTACCTGTTTGGCCGTCTGCTCGGCTTCGTGGTGCCCTATGCCGCGACGATCCGGCCCGATGTGCTGAGCCTGGAACCCGGTCGCGCCCGCATGCGCCTGGCCGACCGCCGCGGCGTGCGCAACCATCTGCGCTCGATCCATGCCACGGCATTGATCACCCTGGCCGAGACCACCGCCAACCTGGCAATGAGCAGTGGCCAGCCGCGCGAAGGCCGTTGGATCGTCACCGGCATGGACAGCGATTTCCTCAAGAAGGCGCGGGGCCCGATCACGGCGGAATGCCGCATTGAGGACCAGGATTGGTCGAAACCGCAGGATGTGCAGGGCCGTGTAGAATTGCGCGATCAAGCCGGGGACCTGGTGATGCTGGCGCGGCCGCGTTGGCGCATTGGTCCCGCATAGGCAAGGGCTTCCTCGCTACCCCGGTGCTGGCTATGCTCGGGTCATGGAAACGCCGGGCAGCACTGCTCCTGAAACCCAGCTAGGCAGGGAATTCCGCGCCGATGGCCGCCGCGCCGCCGGCCTGCCGCCGGATGTGTTGAAGCAGCTCTATCAGCTCTCTTTCTGGCCGGCGATGCTGGGTGTGATCGAGACCCTGGGGGTGCTGGCGGCGGCGATTGCCGTGTCGCTGGTCTGGTGGACGCCCTGGGTGGTGGCGCCGATGCTGGTGGTGATCTGCTCGCGCCAGCAGGCCTGCTTCGTGCTGGCGCATGATGCCGCGCATTACCGGCTGTTCGCACAGCGCTGGCTCAATGATCTCGTCGGCTGCCTGGTGGCGATCCCGGTGGGCATCTCGATGCGCACCTACCGCGTGGTGCACCGCCTGCACCACAATCACCTCTATGAGTCGCGCGATCCTGATATTCCGCTGCATGGCGGCTATCCGCGCGGTCGCGCCTATCTGGCGAAGAAGCTGCTGCGCGACCTCACTGGCGCCACCGCGCCCAAGACCTACGCCTATTTCTTCGGCGCCCCGGCGATCAATGACGACGCCACCGCCGTGAATCGTCCGCTCGACGATACCGCACCGGAACTGCGGCGTGCCGCGCGTATCGACCGCTGGTGGGTGGTGGGATTCCATGTTGCCGCCCCCATCGCCGCCTATGCTGGCGGCTATCTGTTGGAATACCTGGTGCTGTGGCTGCTGCCGCTGGTGACGCTGTTGCAGGCTTTGCTGCGGCTGCGCGCCATCTGCGAGCATGGCGCGGTGAGCGACACCACGTCGCCGCTGCTGGCGGCGCGCAGCAATACCGGGCCGGGCTGGCTGATCTGGCTGATGTTTCCGCATAGCGTGAACTATCACATCGAGCACCATCTCTATCCGGCGATCCCGTTTTACAATCTGCCCCGCGCCCATGCCGAGATGCAGGCGCGCGGCCTGCTGCAGGGCGCCGAGGTACGCGATATCCGCGACACGCTGCGGCGCATCTTCGCCGAGCGGCGCAAACAAGCGAAGCCGGCCCAAGCGTAATCGGCCTGAAGGAGATGACCATGCAGATCGGCCTGTTGCTGTTCCCCAACCTGACGCAGCTTGATCTCACCGGACCGTTCGAGGTCTTTGCCCGCACGCCGGGCGCCACAGTGCATCTTCTGTGGAAGACGCTGGAGCCGGTGCGTGATGATCGTGGTCTGCATCTATTGCCGAGCAAGACACTGGCTGAGGCGCCGCAACTGGATGTGATCTGCGTGCCGGGCGGACCGGGTCAGATCGACCTGATGCTGGATGACGAGGTGCTGGAATTCCTGCGCCGCCAGGCCGATGGCGCGCGCTGGATCACTTCGGTCTGCACCGGTGCGCTGGTGCTGGGTGCCGCTGGCTTGCTGAAAGGCTACAAGGCGACCACCCATTGGGCCTCGCATGACCAGTTGGTGATGTTTGGCGCCTATCCGGCGCAGGCGCGGTATGTAATTGACCGCAACCGCGTCACCGGAGGCGGCGTCACCGCCGGCATCGATTTCGCGCTGGCGCTGGTGGCGGAAATGCTGGGCGAAGATGTGGCCAAGGCGATCCAGCTTTCCATCGAGTATGATCCGGCGCCGCCGTTCAATGCTGGTTCGCCTGAGGGAGCAGGGGAAGTTGTTTTGAGCAAGATGCGCGGCGTGATGGCGCCGATGCTGGAAAAGCGCCTTGCTGCGAGCAAGGCGGCCGCCGCGCGGCTTTAAGCGCAACAACTACATCCGGCGCTTCCGCCAGCCGTCCCCATGATGGGACGGCTGGCGCAATGTGCTTACGGCTTCTGCGCGGCGAAGGTGCCGGCGGCCTGATAATTGGTACCGGTGAGCGTGAAGTTGCCCGCCGCCGCCTTCACCGGATCGGTGCCGCCCTTGAAGAACGAGCCTGCAAGCTGGCCGGTAATGCCGGCGCTGCCGGTAAGCGCGCCATTGAAATCGCGGCCGTTACCGGAAGAGAGCGCACCGCTGATATTGGCAAGGTTGTCAAAGCTGTTGATTGTCGCCGTACCCGCCTTGGTGGCGAAGTTCCAGCTTTGGGTATAATTGCCCATGGCAATGTAACGTGCGCCGTTGTTGTTCACGCTGCCGATCACGCTGCCGTTGTAGCTGGCGGTGCCGGTGGTCGGCACTTCGGCCACATTCGGCAGTGTACCGGCGACCCAGGTGGCGAGATGCACGCGGTCGCGTTCGCCATTGGTATCGCCGGTGCCGTGGCGGATATCGGTGATCCACCAGCCCCATTGCAGATAATCGCAGCTACACAGGGTAACGCCGCTCGGGATGGCACTGGAGGAAACCTCCGCCAGCGTGTGGGTTACCATGATGCCGCGTTGGTCCACGCTCACCGAGGAGCCGCCATTCACGCTGGCGCCGCCATTGAAGGTGTTGTCGGTGGCGCCGGCGATGTCGCGGGCAGCATAGACCTGATCATTGATGAAAGCGGAAGAGCCGGCGGACGTACCGGTGATCGAGCCCATCTTGATCAGGTAGCTGTTGGTGCTGGTGCCGTTCAGCGCGTCACCAAGCGAGAAGTTGGCGGAGACGCGGTTGTTTGCCGCGCTGGTCTGGATTGTCACGTCAGCCGCCGTGCCGCTCTGGTTCACCAGCACGCGGTCAGTGCTGTTCACCACACTGCTGCTCGGCGGGGTGATTTCCATCAAGCCGCCGGCATAGCCGTTGAGCGTCTGGCTGGTGCGCCCGGGTGCGGCCAGGGTGGTGGAGTTGGTGCTGGTCCGGTTCGCGACTTCGAAGAAATTGTAGCTCGAGCCAGTCAGGTTGGTATGCGGCTGATTGAAGGCCAGCGCGGTCTCGCGGTCGATGGTGCCGTCCACCGTGTTGGTCACCGTGGCATCTGGCGTCAGCACCATGTGATCCGCATTCGAGCCATAAATGGCGTTGCGCGTATCGGCATCGGCGCTGGTCACGTTGCTGACAAGCCGGGTGGTGGCACCGGTAGCATTCATCCGGATCGAGCCACGCATGCCACCGGTCAGCGCCACGTCGTTATTCGCTGCTTCCTCGATGAAATTGCCGGTTTCCGCCACCAGGAAGGATTGCTGCGACGCGCCCTGGCCATAGATGCCGATGGAGGCCTGGGTATGCACCGCACGCTCCGGCGCGGAACTGGTGCCGGCATAGGTCAGGTTGCTGGAGAAGGCCGCGTAAAGCGGCGAGACCGTGCGGGCGTTCGAGAGGTTGGTGTCAGCATACGTGATCGCGGTGCTGGCGAAGGGCACCGGGTTGTTGCCCTGGCCCATATTATAGCTGGCAAGCCCAAGGGTGGGGAAATCCACGCGCGGAGTCGGATTGCCGCCAAACACCACGGTACGCGCCGTGTTGTCCAGGGAGTCGCGCAGGCCGGCAAAGAAGAAGGTCTGGTCGGCGGCGTAATACACCGTGCCGGCCTGCTGGCCATAGGGCGAAATCACCGTGGCGGCACTGGCAGTGTAGCTGCTGTTTGACGGCACGGCGTAGAAATACAGATCGCCTTCCGTGGTGCTGGCCCTCATCCAGGTCTGATCCAGCCGGGTGAAGCTGATATTGGTGTTGTTGTAGGCACTCACGGCCGTGGCGCGCAGCGTCGAGTTATTGAAGCCGGTGAATGGATTGATGCTGTTGGTTGGGTCAGAGCGCAGGAAGCGGCCGAGAAAGCCGGTCGAGGCAGTATTGCTGGAAGCGGCGATGGTGCCGATGGCGTTGTAGCCGGTGCCGCTCAGGGTGAATTGGCCGCCGACATATTTGGCATTGTTGCCCAGGCCGTCGCTGAAGAAGGAACCGTGCATCGAGCCGCTGATGCCGCTGGCATAAAGCTGCGTCAGGTTGGCATTGAAATCGCGGTCGTTGTCCGGGGCGCTTCCGGTGCCGACAAAATTATAGCTGTCGAAGTTTGTAATGTAGATCTGGCCAGTCTTGCTGGCGAAGTTCCAGGTCTGGAGATAGTTGCCAAGCGTGAGGTAGCGGTTGGAACCATTCGTGACACTGCCGAGTGCCTGGCCCCGGAAAGTGGCGGTGCCGGTCTGCTGGATGGCGCTTGTCGCCGGCAGCAGGCCGGTGACGAACGTGCCCATATGCACCCGGTCATTCGGCCCAGAACTCGCTTCCTGCATGTTGCTGAGCCACCAGCCCCAGGACAGGTCGTTACATGTCGCACAGAAGGCGTTGCCCTGGCTGACGAAACTGCTGTTGACACTGGCCAGCGCGGATGAGGCGAGGAAATTCTGGGCGCTCTGCACCGGCGTGCCATCGACGCTGCTATTGCGGCCATAGGACTCGCGGGCGGCATAGAGCTTGTCGTTGATGAAGGAGGAGCGCGACACGCTGTCGTTGAGGCCAGCATTCACGTCGCCGAATTCCACCACGAAGTCCTGCGTACTGCCCCGCAGGGTGAAGGTGGCGCGTGCCTGGTTACTGGTGGCGTTGGTGGTCAGCGACACATTGGTCGGGTCGTGATCCTTGGTGTAGAGGATCTGATCGGTCTGGCTGGCGCGTTCCAGCATGCCCGAGGCATAGCCTTGCAGTGTGCGACTGGTGCGGGTGGGGCTGGTAACGCCGCTGGGATTGCTGGTGCGCGTGGCACCATTCATGAAGAAATAATCCTCCAGCACCGGCGTGGTGGCCGCTTGCGAGGAAATGCCGATCTTGGTCGTGCGGGTGACGGCTTCGGTGTCGGTATCGAGGTAGAGGCTGTCAGGCGTCAGTACCAGGTATTCACCAGTATCACCAAAGACTGACGAGCCATTGCTGCCGGCGGCGGCGCTGCTGACAGTGGAGGTGTAATTCCGCAGTGTGTTGCTTGCCCCGGCGCGGAAGGAGCCGTTGACACCGCCGGTCAGCACCACATCGTTATTCGTGGTGTCGTTGGCAAAAACACCGGTCATGCCCGAAAGCATCGACGACTGGCTGGTGCCCTGGCCGGCGATCGAGATCGTCGCCTGCAGATTGGTGGCAAGAGCGCCGGTCATGCTGCTGGGCAGCATGTTGCTCGAATGGTTCGAGTATAGTTTCGATACCTGGGCAGAGGAGCTTACGGAGGTGGAGTTCATCTCCGAGCCCATCAGGGGCACGGTGTTCACGCCGTTCAGCAGGGTATAGGTGCTGAAGCCACTATGCCGGAAATCAGCCGTGGTGGTCGGTGTGCCGCCGAATAGCACCAGCTTGGTGGTCGAAGCAGCCTGACTCTGCAGCGAGTAATAGAAGAAATCATTATCCGAACTGGCGTAACCACTGCCAGAGAGAGCGCCGTAGGGCGAACTGGAAACCGAGAGCGTGAAGGCCGAATCTTCGACATTGATCGGCAATGTCAGTGTCGTGCCAGTGCCGATTGGAGTGGAGGCAATGGTGGCCTGCAGCGATTCCGACGCATTCTTGTTCGCGGCGTAGAGTCGGAAATTGCCGCTATTGATGGTCTGATTGTAAGTCGAGTTCACCGTCGCGTTGCCATTGGCGACGTTGGTGCCGGAGAAAATCTCGGCGGTGGTGCCGTTATCATAGAGGAAACGGCCGATCCGTCCGGGCAGTTGGGTGATCACCGGCTGGTTGGTATTGTTCACCACCTGCTGGGTCTGAGTCTGGGTCTGGCTGCTGTTAACCGACTTGCTCGCCTGGTCCGTGCTGGAGGATTGCTGCGGGGCCGGGTTGGAGGATTGCTGCTGCTGCACCTGAGGCGCGGGCGACACCGTCGATATCGACGACGGCGGGGCGGATGAATTCTGCTGCGAGACGCCCGAACTGGACAGGCCGGCTTCGATATTGCCGCCACCGCTCGGCGCGCCGCCACCGCCGCTGTCACCGCCGCCACCGCCGCTGCTGCCGCCACTGGAGCCACCCTGCCTGGCGGTCTGGGAGTTGGTCTGGCGGATCTGCTGCGCCGTCACAATCTGCGGCGGACTGGGTGGGCCGGCTGGCGGTGTAACAATGGCCGTGCCTGGCACCGTGGCGGTTTGCGTCACGCCCGCCTGCGTAACGGTCATCTGGTTGCCATACAGGAAGGTCGCGGTGGAGGTTGTCCCCGGCGTCGCTGCCGGATTGTTCGCAGCGCCGGGCCCGGTTGGCTGATTCTGCGTGGCTTGAATGACGGCTACGCCGCCACGGATGCCCATGGTGGCACTGCCGGCCTTGATCTGGACCGGGTTTTCCTTGGAAATCTTGCCGCCGATGAAACGGAAGGTTCCTTTAGCGACCGACACGGCCATCTGCCCGGTGCCCTTGGCCGGATCGTAGACAAAGGTATCCAGCACCATTTCGCTGTTGGGGCCAATGGAAATGGCGCTGCCGTCGTTGAACAGCAACTGCACCTGGCCATTGGGGCCGGTTTCCACCTTCTCGTCCTTCAGCATGTTGGTGCCGACTTCGATCAGGCGCTTCTGCATCTGCGGCGGCGTGCCGGCTGCATCGGGGTTCACCGCGGCTGCCACGCCGATGGGATCGGAGGCTGCCAGGGCAGAGTGCAGGGCGAAGAGCGCCAGGGCGGGAAGAACGGCCAGGGCGGCGGCGCGGGTAAAGCGGCGAGCGGTCATGGCTTGTGCTCCTAGAAACGGTAGCTGACGCCGAGCGTCAACGCGTTGTTGGTATACTGGTAGTTCGGCAGCGAAGACGTGCGAATGGTGCGCGCCAGCATGGCAATCGCGGTCCAGTCCTTGTTCAGCGGCACCGCCTGGGTCAGCGAGAAACGCCAATCCTTGTCGAAGCGCGTCACGTTCGCATTGATGGTGGCGTCGGGTGTCTCATAGGGCGTGAAGGCGCGGGTAACGCTGCCGATCAAGGTCCAGCGCGGCATCGTGCCATCAAGTGGCGAGTCGAAATTCCAAGCGGCACCGAAGGTCCAGGCATATTCGAAATTGCCCTGCGAGTCAGCCTGGGTTTCCTGCTTGGTCAGGCTGCCGCCGAGATTGAGGCTGAGATCCTGGTTGATTACGCGGACAATGCGGGCGCGCAACGCACGTTCGATGCCATCGCGGTCGCTTTTGGTCGGGCTCTTGAAGCTGTCGCGGTAGCGTTTGTCGCGCCATTCCGTCGACAATTCGGCCAAGGTCAACGGATCAAGCGTGGCGCTGAGCGAGGCGCCGGCGCCGGGCGCGAAGAAATCCCGCACATCGTTGATCGCCACATAGGTGATCAGGCCGTAGGGGCGGAAGGTGAGATCGTAGTCGTTGCCGGGGAATATCTTCAGGCTCGGCCCGGTGGTGATTTCACCGAGCGTGACATCCACGGTTTCCTGCCGCATCTGGCGCGAGCCGAAGGTGGTGATGCTGGTATCCCAGGTATCGGGCTGCGCCGGATCCATCTGGTAAGTATGCTTGACGCTCAGCGCCGCGAAGGCATTCCAGTCCCGCTTCTGGGTGAACTGCGAGTCCAGCGTCGACGCGACACCCTGCACCGATACCACGCCATCGGCGGAAGCGGTGTTGGCGTTGGATTGCCAGCGTATGCCGGCAAACAGCGAGCCCGACCATTTATGCCGCTTCTGGCGGTTGTCGATTTCGGCGAGGAAGGCATCGACCTTGCTTTTCACTTCCGCCGGTGCGTTCGGATCATCCTTGACGGTCAGAAAGTAGGCGCGCGCAGCCTCAAACGAGCCAAGGCGGAAATACAAGGCGCCGAGTTCAAGCTGGATGCGCGGCAGATTCGGGTTGATGAACAGCATCCGCTCCAGCGCCGCTACCGCGCCTTCCAGATCGCCGGCCTTGATCGCCTCGCTGGCGAAAGCAAAGGTCTTGTCGAGATTGCCAGGATCGCTGAGCATCGCCTTGAAAGCTGCATCGTATTCCGGCGTGTAGTTGATTTGCTGCTGTGCCGAAGCTGCGCCCGAGCAAAGCAAGCCACCAATGATGGCCAGCGCGGACATGGTGAGGCGGCGCGAAGTCTTTTGTTTATGTGGCGACACGTCTGGAGCTTCCCCAAAGCACTACTTGCAGTACGCTGCTTGCAACCAAGCGAAGAATACGCAAATTCTTGTTCGTTGCGAAGCGGATTCAAGGCGATAATCTGCGAATTAACGGTAAAGCTACGATGCGGCGTGGAAACATCCACAACAGGGCGGAAAGTCTGCGGGGGTAAGCATGAAGTGGTTCAAGCAAGCCAGTGTTTATGTGCCCACCCTGGTTCTCGTGGTGGTACTGGGCCTGCGTGGGCTGGATCCGGCCGGCCTCCTGACAGATTTCCGCACAATTGTGTTCGACTATTACCAGCGTATCTCACCCCGGACGTTCCAGGATACACCCGTTCGAGTGATAGACATTGATGACGAGAGCCTGGAGCGAGTCGGTCTGCAATGGCCGTGGCCACGCCCAGTGGTTGCTGAGATGGTGGCGCAAATCGCCAACGCGGGGGCGGCCGCCATCGTGTTCGATATCGTCTTCGCGGAACCGGACCGTACCTCGCCGGGCCAGGTAGCCAAGCTGTGGGAAAAGATCACCGGCGCCGAGGATATCGCCCAGCGTCTCGCCGACCTGCCGGACCACGATGCCATGCTGGCCGACATTCTGGGCCAGGCCAAGAATGCCGTTACCGGCTTTGTCCTCACGGAAGAGAAGAATGACCGCAAGCCCAGGCTGCGTGCGGGTTTTGCCACCGCCGGCGACAATCCGCGCCCCTTCCTGCAAGGCGATTTCCACGGCACGGTGCCTACCCTGCCGGCCTTCGAGGCGGCGGCAGCGGGCAATGGCTCTTTCAATTTCCATCCTGGTCGCGACCTGGTGGTGCGTACCGTGCCGCTGCTGTTCCAGTTGAATGGCCAGTTGCTGCCCAGCATTGTCGCCGAGGCGCTGCGGGTGGCGCAGAATGCCCGCAGCTATGTCGTGCGGTCATCGGGCGCCAGCGGCCAGACCGCCTTCGGCGCCGCCACCGGCATCAACAGCATCAAGATCGGCAATTATGAAGTGCCGACTACCGCCGATGGTCAGATTCTGATTCATTTCACCCCGCCGGAGGCTAAACGCTACCTCTCGGCCTGGAAGCTGCTGACCGGCGAGTTCGATCCGGCCCTGGTCGAAGGCAATATCGTGCTGATCGGCACATCCGCCGCTGGTCTGCGTGATATCCGCCCCTCGCCGATCAATCCGGTGATGCCGGGCGTGGAGGCCCATGCGCAGGCCATCGAGCAGGTGCTGCTCGGCCATTACCTGCAGCGGCCGGACTGGTCGGAAGGCCTGGAATGGGTGTTCACCCTGGTGCTCGGCCTCGGCCTGATCGCCCTGCTGGCGCGCGGCGGGGCACTCAGCACGGCGCTGTTCGGCGGCGGCGCCATCCTGCTGGCTTTCGGCCTGTCCTGGTATGGCTACAGCGTCCATGCCCTGCTGGTCGATCCGGTGTCGCCGAGTTTGGCCGGTTTCCTGATCTATCTCTCCGGCTCGCTTATCGGCTACATGCGCACGGAGACGGAAAAGCGCCAGGTGCGCGGCGTGTTCTCGCGCTATGTCTCGCCGGCCCTGGTGGAGCAGCTCGCGGCGCATCCTGAGCGCGTCAAGCTCGGCGGCGAGACCCGCATCATGACGTTCCTGTTCTGCGATATCCGTGGTTTCACCGCTGTTTCGGAGCAGTTCAAGGGCAATCCACAGGGCCTGACCAAGCTGATCAACCGTTTCCTGACCCCGATGACCAACGTGATCCTGGATCGCCGCGGCACCATCGACAAATACATGGGCGATTGCATCATGGCGTTCTGGAATGCGCCGCTGGATGATGCGGACCATGCCGACCATGCCTGCGCCTCGGCCCTGCGCATGTTCGAGCGCCTTAAGCAGCTTAATGCCACGCTGGAGGCGGAAGCCAAGGCCGCCTCGAAGCCGTTCGTGCCGATCAATATCGGCGTCGGCCTCAATACCGGCGAATGCGTGGTCGGCAATATGGGTTCGAAACAGCGCTACGATTATTCCGTGCTCGGCGATGCAGTGAACCTGGCCTCGCGGCTCGAGGGCCAGTCCAAGACCTATGGTGTCGGCATCGTGGTGGGCGAATCGACCCGGGAAGCGACCAAGGCGGGCTGGGCGATGCTGGAACTGGATCTGATCGCCGTGAAGGGCAAGACCGAGGCGGTGCGGATCTTTGCCCTGCTCGGCGATGCCACCAAGGCAGCCGATACTGGTTTTCAGAAACTGCAGGCCGATCATGCCGCCATGCTGGCGGCCTATCGCAGCCAGGATTGGGATGCCGCCGAGGCGGCGATCCGGATTCAAAGCCAGGCCAATCCCGAACTGGAAGACCTGTACGACCTCTATCTGGAGCGGATCGGGGAATACCGCGCCAACCCGCCGGGCGAAAACTGGACCGGCGTGTACATCGCGACGTCAAAGTAGATAAATCAATTGGTTAGTTTGTTTTATCATTTTTATTATGTGAAATATAATAAAACTAAATGAATTTATGTGAAACTGTATTGACTATAGAATGTCAGTGTAAAATATTCCCTGGCACAGACTGCTAGCGGGGAATGCCGATCCGGGCGTTCCTAAGCGATGCTGCCCCTGGAGCCGCCCCGATGTCGTCCTTTCCTGCCTTTCTCAATCTGCGCCAGCGACCGGTCCTGGTCATTGGCGGCGGCGAGAATGCTGCCCGCAAGCTGCGCCTGCTGCGCGATGCGGAGGCCGTGCTTACCGTGCTCGCCCCTGAACTCAATGCCGAACTGGCCGGCCTGGCGGCCGAGGGCGTGATCCGGCATCGGCCTGAGGATTTCACCCCGGCGGCGCTGGAAGGTTTCCTTATCGTCGTCAGCGCCGATCCGCGTGTCGATGAGCAGGTGGCGGCGGCAGCCCGGGCGCGCGGCCTGCTGATCAATGTTGTCGACCGCGCCGACCTTTCCGATTTCACCGTGCCGGCCATCGTGCGCCGGGGCGATATCACCGTCGGCATCGCCACCGAGGGCAGCGCGCCGATGCTGGCCAGTCGCCTGCGTGCCGAGATCGAGGCGATGCTGCCGAGCCGGCTCGGTGACTTGGCGAAGCTGGCCGGAGATTTCCGCGCCAGTGTCGCCCGTGTACTGCCCGATGCCGAACGCCGCCGCGCCTTCTGGCGCCGGGTGTTCGATGGCCCGGCGGCGGTCCAGGCACTGGAAGGCCGCCTTGGTGCCGCGCGCGAAACCATGCTGCGTGAACTGAACCGGCCACAAGCTGAAATCGCTGGTGTGGTGCATATCGTTGGCGCTGGCCCTGGCGATCCCGATCTGCTGACTATCGCCGCGCAGCGGGCGCTGAGCAGCGCCGATGTGGTGTTCTATGATGATCTGGTGGCGCCGGCGGTGCTGGAGCGCGCCCGCCGCGATGCCGAACGTGTACCGGTAGGCAAGCGCAAAGGCAGCCACCGCATTGACCAAGCCGGCATCAATGCCTTGCTGCTGCAGGCGGCGGAAGCCGGCAAGCGCGTGGTGCGGCTGAAAGCCGGCGACCCCTTCATTTTCGGCCGTGGCGGCGAGGAAGTGGATCACCTTGAGGCGCATGGCGCTGAGGTGGTGGTGATTCCCGGCATCACGGCGGCGCTCGGTTGTGCCGCAGCCGCCGGCATCCCGCTCACCCATCGCGACATGAGCCGCGCGCTTACGCTCGTCACCGGCCACGACAAGAGCGGCGAAGCAGCACTCGGCTGGGCTGAACGCGTGAAGGCCGATGAGACGCTGGTGATTTATATGGGCCTGAGCCAGGCGGCGGCGATCCGCGATGCATTGCTGGCCCATGGCGTCTCCGCAGACTTGCCGCTGGCGCTGATCGAGAATGGCAGCCGCCCGGACCAGGTTGTCAGCCAGGGCCGGCTTGCCGACCTGGTATCGCTCGGTGCCCGTCACGGCTCCGGCCCCACCCTGCTGGTGCTTGGTGCCGTGGCGGCGCGCGCCCGCGCCACGCAATCCATGCACCAGCAGCGCAAGATCGCTTAGGAAAAGAGCCCCGCCCCATGGCCAAAGCCCCGAAGCTCAAGCACAACCCGCAGATTGTCACCGCCAATCATCTGGTGCGCGGTGATGTGGTCTATCTCACCGCCGATTCCGCCTGGAGCCGTAGCATCAAGGATGCCGTCGTGGCACCGGACGAAGCCGCCGCCGCCAGCCTGCTGGCCGAAGCCAATGCCCAGGCGGCGCGCAATATTGTAGTGGCACCCTATCTGGTGCCGGTCGAGCCTGGCAGCACGCCCCCGCTGCCGGTGCAGTTCCGCGAGCGTATCCGCGCTCAGGGACCGACCACGGAAGCAGCCTGAGGAAACCGTCATGTACCGTTATGATCCATTAGACCAGCAACTGATCGATGAACGCCTGGCGCAGTTCCGTGGTCAGGTTGAGCGCCGTGTCAGCGGCGAATTGAGCGAGGACGAGTTCAAGCCGCTGCGGCTGCAGAACGGCCTCTACCTGCAGCTCCATGCCTACATGCTGCGTGTCGCCATTCCCTATGGCACGCTGGCCTCGCATCAACTCCGCGGCCTGGCGCGCGTCGCCAGCCGCTATGATCGTGGCTGGGGCCATTTCACCACGCGGCAGAATATCCAGTTCAACTGGATCAAGCTGGAGGATGCGCCGGAAGCCCTTGCCGTATTGGCGGAAGTGCAGATGCATGCCATCCAGACCTCGGGCAACTGTATCCGCAACACCACCACGGACCAGTATGCCGGCGTCGCCGCCGACGAGATCGAGGATCCGCGGGTGTGGTGCGAGATCATCCGGCAATGGTCGACCTTCCACCCGGAATTCGCCTTCCTGCCGCGCAAGTTCAAGATTGCCGTCACCGGTTCGCCGCATGACCGCGCCGCCGTGCGTGTGCATGATATCGGCCTGCGCATGCTGAAGAACGATGCCGGCGAAACCGGCTTCGAGGTCTTTGTCGGCGGTGGTCTCGGCCGTTCGCCGTTCATCGGCAAGACCATTCGCAGCTTCCTGCCGAAGCAGCATCTGCTGAGCTATCTCGAAGCCATCCTGCGTGTTTATAACCGCTATGGCCGTCGCGACAATCTCTACAAGGCGCGGATCAAGATCCTGGTGCACGAGACCGGGATCGAGAAGATCCGCGAGGATGTGGAAGCCGAGTGGGCGTTGATCAAGGATGGCGCGCTGAAGCTGCCGCAGGACGTGATTGACGGCATCACGGCGCAGTTCGCGCCGCCGGCCTATGCCGACCTGCCTGCTGCGCCGCCAGCTGCCCTGCTGGAAGGCCTGCGCCAGGACCGCGACTTTGCCCATTGGCACCGCCAAAACGTGGTGAAACATCGCCAGGCCGGCTATGCCATCGTCAATATCTCGCTGAAAGAGGAAGGCAAGCCGCCGGGCGACATTACCGCGGACCAGTTGGCGGCGGTGGCCGATCTGGCTGAGCGCTATTCCTTCGGTGAGGCCCGGGTCACCCATGAACAGAATCTGGTGCTGCCGCATGTCGCCCAGGCCGACCTGCCGGTGTTGTGGCGGGCGCTGAAGGCGCAAGGGCTGGCGACGCCGAATATCGGACTGGTTTCCGACATCATTGCCTGCCCGGGCATGGATTACTGCGCGCTGGCCAACACGCGCTCGATCCCGATTGCCCAGGCCATCGCGCTGCGTTTCAAGAACTGGCAGCGGGCGCAGGATATCGGTGAACTGAAGATCAAGATTTCCGGCTGCATCAATGCCTGCGGGCATCACCATGTCGGCCATATCGGCATCCTCGGCGTCGACAAGGCCGGCGAGGAATTCTTCCAGATCACTATTGGTGGCTCCGCCAGCGACGATGCGGCACTCGGCGATCTGATCGGCCCGGCGCTGAATGAGCAGGACGCGCTGCATGCCATCGATACACTGGTCGAGACCTATCTCGGTTTGCGTCAGGAAGGTGAACGTTTCCTCGATACCTATCGCCGCGTCGGCCTCGCCCCGTTCAAGGAGAAGGTCTATGCCGCTCATTAAGAACGGGATCGAAACCACTGACGACTGGATCCTGGTGGCGGATGACGCGGAATTGCCGGCGGACGGCAAGGCCGTGGTGTCGCTGAAACGCTGGCAGGAGCAGAAGGCGCAGCTCGAACAGCGCAACGCGCCGCTGGGTCTGAGCCTGCCGAACACGGCGGCGCCGGAAGAACTGAACGGCGATGTGCACCGTTTCGCCCTGATCGCGCTGAATTTCCCGAAATTCAGCGATGGCCGCGCCTATAGCCAGGCCCGTGTGCTGCGCGAGCATCTCGGCTACCAGGGTGAATTGCGTGCCACCGGCCAGGTGCTGCGCGATCAGCTTCTCTACATGCACCGTGCCGGCTTCGACGCCTTCGAGATCAACCGCCCCGATGCCGAAAAGGTGTTCAAGGCGGCCTTGCAGGAAATGACCGTGTTCTATCAGCCGACTGGCGATGACCGTGCCACGGCGCAGAATGTGCGTCTCGGCCTGCAGCAGCGCCTGGCGCGCAAGGCAGGGCTGTGAGTGCCGCGCTCGACATAGGCGGCGACGCGCTCGCCGATACGGCGGCGGTGCTGAACCGGCGCTTTGCCGGGCTGTCGGCAACCGACATGCTGCGCGTGGCGATTGATGAATTATTCCCCGGGCGCATCGCCCTGGTCTCGTCCTTCGGTGCCGATGCCGCCGTGCTGCTGCATCTGGTGGCGCAGGTGAATCCGGCAACACCAGTATTGTTCATCGATACCGGCAAGCTGTTCGACGAGACCCTGGCCTATCGCGAGCAGTTGACGGCGCAGTTCGGCCTTACCGATCTGCGCGTGTTGCGCCCCGAGCCGGCATTGCTGGGGGCCAAGGATCCAAGTGGCACTCTGTGGTTCCGCGATGCCGATGCCTGCTGCGCCATCCGCAAGGTGGAGCCGCTGCAGCGCGGCCTGAAGCCCTTCGAGGCCTGGATCAATGGCCGCAAACGCTTCCAGGCCCGGAGCCGGGCCGCTCTGCCGCTGGTGGAGGCGGTGGATGGCCGCTTGAAATTCAATCCGCTGGCCGGCTGGACGGCAGCGGAACTTACCGACTATGTCAGCCGCCACGGTCTGCCTGCGCATCCGCTGGCAGACCAGGGCTATCTTTCCATCGGCTGCGCGCCCTGTACCCAGCCGGTCACGCCCGGCGAGGATGCGCGCGCGGGCCGCTGGCGCGGCCAGGACAAAGTCGAATGCGGCCTCCATATGCCTTTACCGGCCAGCCGCCTTGGTGAAGAATAGAACGCTGAAAGTTTGTGAAATTATGACCGACGATCTCGACTGGCTGGAAGCCCAGAGCATCTACATCCTCCGCGAGGCCTATAGCCGCATCAAGCCGCTGGCGATGCTGTGGTCCTTGGGCAAGGATTCCAATGTCATGATCTGGCTGGCCAAGAAGGCCTTCCTGGGCCGAGTGCCGTTTCCGGTGGCCCATCTTGATACTGGCCTGGAATTCCCCGAGACCTATGCCTTCCGCGACCGCTACGCCAAGGAATGGGGCCTGGAACTGATCCAGGATATGTGCCCGCCGTTGGAAGCCACCGATCCGACCCTGCCGCATAATTCCCGTATCGCGGCGCGTAAGACCCTGGGCCTCAAGGAAGCCATCGCCAGGTATGGTTTCAAGGGCGTGATCGCCGGCATCCGCCGCGACGAGCAGGCGACCCGCGCCAAGGAACGGGTATTCAGCCCGCGTGCCGAGGATGGTGCCTGGGATTTCCGCGACCAGCCGCCCGAACTCTGGGATCATTTCGCCTCGGAACTGCCGCCGGGTGTGCATATGCGCATCCACCCGCTGCTGCATTGGACCGAACTGGATATCTGGCGCTACATACAGCGCGAGGGTATCCCGGTGGTGCCGCTGTATTTTGCCAAGGAAGGCAAGCGTTTCCGCTCACTGGGCGAGATCGGCATTACTTTCCCGATTGATAGCCAGGCCGGCAATATCGACCAGATCATCAGCGAACTTGAAGTGACCCGCGAGCCGGAACGTGCTGGCCGTGCCATGGATCACGACTCGGAGGACGCATTCGAGCGGTTGCGCGTCGCTGGGTATATGTGAAACCATGACCATTGTGAACCTGACCGACCGCATCAAGGCCGCATCGAAGACCCAGCGCAGCCGGGCGTTTCCCATCGTCATCGTCGGCCATGTCGATCATGGCAAGTCGACCCTGGTGGGGCGCCTGCTGCATGATACCGGCTCGTTGCCCACCGGCAAGGTGGAACAGTTGCGTGCCGTGTCGGAAAAGCGCGGCCTGGAATTTGAATGGTCCTTCCTGCTCGATGCCTTGCAGGTGGAGCGTGACCAGGGCATCACCGTCGATACGACGCAGATCTGGTTTCACACCGCCGAGCGCCGCTATGTCATTATCGATGCGCCGGGCCACAAGGAATTCCTGAAGAACATGGTCACCGGTGCGGCTCAGGCCGATGCCGCGATCCTGGTGGTGGATGCGGCCCAGGGCCTTGCCGAACAGACCAGGCGGCACGCCTATCTGCTGCATCTGCTGGGCCTGCGCCAAGTGGCGGTGGCGGTGAACAAGATCGACCTGATCGAGCATGATGCCGTGCGTTTCCAGGCGGTGGCCGATTCTGTGCGCGGCTATCTCGCCGGCATCGGTATTGAGGCCGCCGCCATTGTGCCGCTTTCTGCCAAGCAGGGCGACAATATCGCGGAACCCAGCACCAGAATGTCCTGGTATCAGGGGCCGACTTTGCTCGAAGCACTGGATGCCTTCCCGGACCGCAAGGATGCTGTCGATGAAGTGTTGCGTCTGCCGATCCAGGATCTCTACCGGGTCGACGACAAGCGCATCATCGTCGGGCGGATCGAAAGCGGTACTGTGAAGATCGGTGACCGCCTGCGTTTCACGCCGGGTGGGCGTGAGGCCAATGTCGCTTCGATCGAGGCTTGGGGCAATAAGGTGGCGCCGCTGGAGGCCAAGGCCGGCGAAAGCGTCGCCTTCACCCTGGATGAAGACGTGTTCGTGGAGCGCGGCGCGCTGGCTACTGCGCCGGATCAGGCGCCATCGGAAACCACCCGTGTGCTGGCGCGGCTGTTCTGGCTCGACAAGGAAGCATTGCATGTCGGCCAGCGGCTTACGCTCAAGATCGGTACGGCGGAAGCCGATGCGCTGGTGGAGACCATCGAGGAAGTAATCGACGTTGAGACGCTGCAGCCGGTGAAGGCTGCACAGGTCGAGCGCAATGGCGTGGCGCGGGTGGTGCTGCGCACCCGCAAGCCTTTGGCGCTGGATCGCTACGAAACCATGGCTCGCACCGGGCGTGGCGTGCTGGCGCGCAACTTCCACATCGTCGCTGGCTTTGTGGTCGAGTCCGCCGAAGGTGGCCAGCTTTCGGATATCACTCGGGTCGATGCCTCGGTCACGGCGGCGGACCGGGCGCAGTTGAATGGTCATCGCGGTGGCGTGCTGTGGCTTACCGGCCTCTCGGCTGCCGGCAAATCCACTGTGGCGATGGCAGCGATGCGCCAGCTTTTTGCGCGCGGCCGCCAGGTTTATGTGCTGGATGGCGATAATGTGCGCCACGGTCTCAATCGCGATCTCGGTTTCACGCCGGAAGCAAGGGCGGAGAATATCCGTCGTCTGGCCGAGACGGCTAAGCTGATGGCCGATGCTGGCCTGATCGTCATGGTGGCGGCGATTTCACCGGCCCAGGCTGATCGCGATCATGCCCGCGGCATTATCGGGCCGGGGTTCCATGAAATTTTTGTCAGCGCTGATCTTGATATCTGTCGTACCCGTGACCCGAAAGGGCTGTATAAAAGGGCGTTGGCCGGAGAGATCGCCAATTTTACCGGCGTGAGTGCGCCTTACGAGGTACCGCGGCAGGCCGATCTGGTGGTCGACACGGGGGCGCTTGCTGCACCGCTGGCCGCGCAATTGCTTGTCGATTATGCCGATCGTCAGTTTTCTGTGGCCGCCGGCACGGCGGTTGCCTGACCAGCGCAAGCCTGGACCTTCAGCGTCCGCTCGCCAATCAAAGGGAGAGAGGTCATGCGAATTCACGGGATCATTCTGTCCGCAGCTATTGCGCTTGGCGCTGCATTGCCAGCCCGCGCACAGACCCTGCTGAACGTCTCCTACGATCCGACACGGGAATTGTATCAGGAGATCAACACCGCCTTCATCAAGGCCAGTCCGGGCCGGAAATTGACCATCAACCAGAGTCATGGCGGCTCGGGCAAGCAGGCGCGCTCGGTGATCGATGGCCTGGATGCCGATATCGTTACGCTGGCGCTGGCCTATGATATCGATGCCATCGCCCGGCATGGATTGATTGCGAAGGATTGGCAGCAGCGCCTGCCAGACAACGCCTCGCCCTACACCTCGACCATCGTGTTCCTGGTGCGCAAGGGTAATCCGAAAGGCATCAAGGATTGGGGTGACCTGGTCCGTTCCGATGTGAAGGTGATCACGCCGAACCCGAAGACCTCGGGCGGCGCGCGCTGGAACTACCTTGCCGCCTGGGGCTATGCCGAGAAGAAGACCGGCAGCAAGCAGGGGGCGCGCGATTTCGTGCAGGCATTGTTCCGCAATGTGCCGATCCTGGATACCGGTGCGCGTGGCGCCTTGATCACGTTCACTCAGCGCGGCCAGGGCGATGTTTTCCTGAGCTGGGAGAATGAAGCCTTTCTGGCCGTGAATGAGCTTGGCAAGGACAAGTTCGATATCGTGGTGCCCAGTGTCTCGATCCTGGCCGAACCACCAGTGGCGGTGGTCGACAAGGTGGTGGACAAGCGCGGCACCCGTGCCGTTGCCGAGAACTACCTGAAGTTTTTGTACAGCAAGGACGGCCAGGAAATCGCCGCCAAGCATTATTACCGCCCCCGCCTGCGCGAAGTTGCCGATAAGTATGCCGGCACCTTCGCCAAAGTCTCTCTTTTCACTATCGACGAGCAATTCGGCGGCTGGGCCAAGGCGCAGCCGGAGCATTTCGGCGATGGTGGCGTGTTCGACCAGATCTACAAGCCGCGCTCCTGAACATCTATTTCGGGGCCGGTTCGCAGCTTTTCATGATGGGGGTTTAGAAGAATGGCGACAACTGCTTTGCCTGCCATGCCGTTCCGGCCACGCCACAGCGTGATTCCGGGCTTTGGCCTAACACTGGGCCTCACCTTGCTGTGGACGGCGCTGATCGTGCTGGTGCCGCTGGCCGGCCTGTTCCTGAAATCCGCCACGCTCGGCTGGGATGCCTTCATCAACACCATCCAGGCCCCACGCGTGGTCGCTTCGCTGAAGCTCAGCTTTGGCACCGCGTTGATTGCGGCGGTGATCAATGCGGTATTCGGCCTGCTGGTAGCCTGGGTGCTGGTGCGCTACGAATTTCCCGGTCGCCGCATCGTCGATGCCATGGTGGATATTCCCTTCGCATTGCCCACCGCCATCGCCGGCATCGCGCTCACGGCACTCTGGGCGGAGAATGGCTGGCTCGGTGCACCGCTGGCGGCGCTCGGCCTGAAAGTGGCGTTCACCCCCAGCGGCATCGTGGTGGCTTTGGTGTTCATCGGCCTGCCTTTCGTGGTGCGCACGGTGCAGCCGGTGCTGCAGGATTTCGAGAAAGAGATCGAGGAGGCAGCGGAAAGCCTTGGTGCCACGCGCTGGCAGATATTCGCCCGTGTCATCTGGCCGAGCCTGATGCCGGCGACGCTGACCGGTTTCGCGCTTGCCCTGGCGCGGGGCCTGGGTGAATACGGCTCGGTGATTTTCATTGCCGGCAACCTGCCGGGCATTTCTGAAATCGCGCCCCTGCTGGTGGTGATCAAACTGGAGGAATTCCTCTATGCCGAGGCAACCTCGATCGCCGTAGCCTTGCTGGTGGCTTCGTTCGTCATGCTGTTTCTGATCAATGCCGTGCAGCATTGGGCGGAACGCCGCGAGAAGGGGCGCTGATCATGGCCGCGACGTATGCTCTGCCCGGCCGCTCCTCACGGCGTATTGATCAGGCTGGTGCCTGGATGCTGCGCTGGGCGCTGATCGCCATCGCACTTGGGTTCCTGGCGCTGTTCATCGCGCTGCCGCTGGTGATCGTATTCACCGAAGCGCTGCGTCAGGGCTGGGCGGCCTATCTCCGTGCCCTCACCGAGCCGGTGGCGCTGGCCGCAATCCGGCTCACGTTGATCACCGCCGTCATCGTCGTGCCGCTGAACCTGGCTTTCGGCATCGTTGCCGCCTGGGTCATCACCAAGTTCGATTTCCGCGGCAAGAGCCTGCTGATCACCCTGATCGATCTGCCATTCTCGGTGTCGCCGGTGATCTCGGGCCTGGTTTTCGTGCTGCTGTTCGGTTTGCAGGGCTGGTTCGGCCCCTGGCTCAAGGAGCATGACATCAAGATCATCTTCGCTGTACCAGGCATCGTGCTGGCGACCATGTTCGTCACCTTCCCGTTCGTGGCGCGCGAGCTGATTCCGATCATGCAGGAGCAAGGTACACAGGAGGAGGAGGCGGCGATTGTGCTCGGTGCCTCGGGTTGGCAGACCTTCTGGCGCGTTACGCTGCCGAATATCAAATGGGGCCTGCTCTATGGCCTTTTGCTCTGCAACGCTCGCGCCATGGGTGAGTTTGGCGCAGTATCGGTCGTGTCGGGTCATATCCGTGGCCAGACCAACACCATGCCGCTGCATGTGGAGATTCTCTACAACGAATACAATTTCGTTGCCGCATTCGCGGTCGCTTCGCTCTTGGCCATGCTTGCCATCGTCACGCTGATCTTGAAGAGCCTGCTGGAATGGCGTCTGGCGCGCGACACGGCACGGGCCGGCGGATAGGATAGCGCCATGCAGATCGATATCCTCGGCGTCAGCCGGCAATTTGGCTCCTTTCTCGCCCTCAAGGCGGTAGACCTCAGCATCAATAGTGGCGAACTGGTGGCCCTGCTCGGGCCATCCGGTTCCGGCAAGACCACATTGCTGCGCCTGATCGCCGGCCTTGATCAGCCCGATGCCGGCGATATCCGCTTCGATGGCAAAAGCGCCGCCCAGCGCACCGCCGGCGAACGCGATGTCGGTTTTGTGTTCCAGCATTACGCGCTGTTCAGGCATATGAGCGTGTTTGAGAATGTCGCCTTCGGCCTGCGGGTGCGGCCGCGCAAACTGCGCCCGACGGATGCCGAAATCCAGCGCCGGGTGAACGAGTTGCTGCGCCTGGTGCAGATCGACTGGCTGGCTGAGCGCCTGCCGGCGCAGCTTTCCGGCGGCCAGCGTCAGCGCGTCGCCCTGGCCCGCGCCCTGGCCATTGAACCGAAAGTACTGCTGTTGGATGAGCCCTTCGGCGCGCTCGATGCCAAGGTGCGCAAGGAATTGCGCCGCTGGCTGCGCCGCCTGCATGAACAACTCGGCATGACCTCCGTGTTCGTCACCCATGACCAGGAAGAGGCGCTAGAACTGGCCGACCGCGTGGTCGTCATGGATAAGGGCCGCATCGAACAGGTGGATACGCCGGAAGCGCTCTATGAGAAACCGGCGACCCCCTTCGTCAACCGCTTCCTTGGCGATATCAACGAGCTTGATGGCCAGATCAGCAATGGCCGGGTGCTGTTCGGTCCGGTGGATACCAGCCTGCTGCCGGCTTTGCGTGTGCTGGATGGGGCTGCCAAGCTCTATGTACGACCGCATGACATCATTGCGGAAGCCCTGGTGCCTGGTGCACCGCTGCAGAATAGCGGCATCGTGCGCTTCATTTCCTCAGTTGGCGCCAATGTGCGTATCGAGGTGGAAGTCGAAGGAGGTCTGCCGGTGCTGGAAGTGAGCCAGACCCGCGAAGCTTTCGCCGAACGGCCGCTGCAGGTAGGCGAGCGGGTGCGTCTGGCCTTCAGGCGGGCACAGGTGTTTGCGGGCTGAGCCATAATCTCCGGCCCTAGATATGTCTGGACGGTTGGCGTCCACCGAGACTATGGTCTCGGATAGAAAATAGCCACTTTCCGGTAGATTCCAATGTCAGGCCGCTCTGTTCCCGTAAGGTCAGCTTTATGCTGGTGATGACAGATTTTGTACTTCCCACTGCCTACCTGTTTCTGAAGGTGGCGGCGGTCTGGGTGGTAGGTAAAGGTTTTTCAGCCAGATTCAGCCATGACTGCCTGACGGCGCTGCTGGCTGCTTGGATGATGGTGAATGCAGGGCAGAATGCACTGATCCTGGCACTTTCCGCATTCGATGCGCTGTCTCAGCCGGCTTATGTTATATGTGCGTTGCTCACTGTTGCCGCTGCACATGCGGCAATGCAGCTATACCGGTTTCAGCCTGCTGCCGTGGCCGATATTCCGCCGGCGCGGCTCATGCTTCCGCTTGGCTTACTGGCGATTCTGCTGGTGCTGTTCTGGCTGCGCTCCGGCCTCGGCGCCGATTATACCTGGGATGCGCAAACCTATGGCGTGCCGCGCCTGGCGATCTGGCTCAATTACGGCACTGTTTTTGTCCATATGCCGACCATTCAGCTCAATTTGTTCGTCAATGAATGGAACGGCGAACTGAATGCTCTGGCTTATGGCCTCGCCGCAGGTTCCTATGCCGCTTTCAATTATGCCAATCTTGAAGTGCTGGCCGGCTTCATGGCCGTTGTGTTCTGGTTGACCCGGCTGTTGGGGGCGCCAATCTTCACCGCCATGTGCATGGCGCTGCTTCTTGGATCGATGCCGGCGATCCTTGGTCTGGCCACAACACTCAAGGGCGATCTGCTGGGCTGCGTAGGCTTCCTGTTCGCTGCCGGCTGGCTGTTGCGCCTGCTGCTTGGCGACAGGTCCGGCGTGAACCTTGCCTTGCTGCTGCTGGCCGCAAGCTGGGCTTTTGGCGCCAAGATTTCGGTATTGCTGCCGCTGCTGGTTTTGGTCGCCGTTGCCGGGCTGGCGCTGGGGCGCGATCTTTCCGTTGCCGCGATCAAGCTGCCGCGTTCCGTGCTGTTATGGGCTGGTGCCGGCCTGCTGATCTTTTCATCGCGTTTCTGGACCAACTGGATTGTCTATGGCAATCCGATGCAGCGGGTGGATGTGGAAAAGGTCGCGTTCCAGGCAAGTTACGTGCTCGACAATCTGGTTCTTGCTTTTGCGCGAATATTTCCGGGCGTGATCGAGACGCCAAGCGATCATTTATCCTGGGCGCTTTCCAACAATATGGGTGGCACCGCCTGGTTTTTATGCGGCGCGTTACTGCTCTGGGCAGGTTGGCGCCGCTTCACCATTGGCGCCGCCTCAGTCAAGGCCAAGCCGGCGGTAGCCTCGCCTAGGCTGTTGCCATTTTTGCTAGCTGGCGTTGCGGCGGCTGTTTTGGTGACAATGTTTCTGTCGCCGGCCTTCAACTGGAATTTCCGCTATTTCCTGCCTGGCCTGCTGTTGCTTTTCATGGCTGCCGGCGCCCGTTTAGTGGCTGAAACACGCTGGCAATTCGCAATACTGACTTTCTGCAGCGTGATTGTGGTTGCGATCAATGTGGCGCTGGCTGTTCGACCCGGTGAAATTGTGCCCAGCGTGGTCTGGCAGCAGCCAGTAAGCCGGTCGGCTGCTGCCAATACGCCGATCAAGCGCCTGCTGCGGGCTTACGATTTTATTTATCAAACGGCCGCAGTGGATGAATTGCGGCTGGATACCGATAAGGCTCTCGAAATTCTGATTTACAAGGAATTTGCGCCGGCCTTGCTGCCTTTTATCGGCAGCCAGGCGCAAAACCGTCTGACCCTGGTGGCCACCATCAATGATTTGCTGGCCAAGGCCGATTTGCGGCGCTGGGATATTGTGGTGGTGGCTGCGCTGCGGGGGTTGCGCGATCCCGGCATCGCCGCGCGCCTGGAACAGCGTGGTTATTGGGTGGCGGTTGATAACGAGCAATATGTGATTGCGGTGCCGCGCCGGCGGGTCGAATTAACCAAGGTTGCGGATTTGTCGATGCTGCAATGGCAGACCTGGGGGCCGGCCGGGGTTGATTTTTCCATTGCCGACGGTCAGCCCAGGGTATCAAGCGATAGTCCTGTCGACGCCGGCTTCATATCGCAGCCATTGAACTTCAAAGGCTCGTTTTATGTGAAGGCGGCTTTTGCCGGTCAGCTCACAGGCAACAATGCGGCTTCTGCGCATGTTTCCCTGCATGGGCGTGAGAAGCTGGTCTCTCTAGCCCCGGGCAGCTACCGGCCCGGCCAGCAATATATCGGCCTGGCGAATGGCCAGGCCGGGCCGTGGCAGGGCGCCGTGTCATTCGGCCTGGGTGGATGGTCCAGAGGCAGTGGCGATATCAGACTGGTTGCGCTTGACGTTTTCACCTTCCGCATCACCGACCAGCCTTCAAGGCCAAACGGCGTGACGCCGCAATCCTACTGGCTGCTGGCGGTGTTCGGCATGGCAATGGTTGGCGCAGCGGCGTTTCTTGGCCGCACGTTCCTGCTTGCCTGCGGCATCGGCAGGGCAAGCCATTTCGGCACCGGTCTGGTTGTCGGATACGCCTTGCTTGGGCTGGCCGCTATTTATGCGCTCAGGCTGTTCGGCAGCATGATGCCGGCGGCAATCCTGCTCTTTGCCGCCGCCGGCCATGTCTTGGCGCTTCGGCATCGCGGCCAATCCGGCCTTGTGCCTGCTTTTCCTCGCTTCACCTGGGCCGGCGCGTTTATTGGTCTGATAACGATTTCATGGGTGGTGGCGGTGGCCGCCATCTATTGGCCGGTAGCAATGCTGGGCGATGCGGCGAATTACCGCTTTCCCGAGATATACGATCTGCCGAAGCATTTCTTCGCGCTACAGGCATTGTATGAGGCGCAATCCTGGCCGCCGGAAAACGCTTTTTTCAAGGGCGAGGCTTTTGCCTACAATTTTCTGTATTACGCGCCTGCGGCGCTGCTGGCGCAACTGAGCGGACCCGGTCAACTGAGTTTTGCCGCTTTCTGGCTTGTGGTTGTTGTCTTGTCGGTCGCCGTGCCGGTGGTTGCGCTTGAACTGGCCCAGGCGATGACGGCATCCAGAATGGCGCACGTGCTGGCGGTTCTACTGGCCACATGGGCTGGTGGCGGGCTGCCGCTGCTGATCGATGCGGTGCCGGCAATCGGCTTTGCTTTTTTCCGCGCCCGGCTGATTCTCGATAGCATCTGGGTGGATGAAGTTTTCATCTCCTATATCTTCGTGCCGCAGCATTTGCTGGTGGTGCTTGTCGGCCTATGCATGATGTTGTTGCTGGCGAATGCTAGCCAGTCCGCCACGCCGGGCCGCAGCATCGCGCTTGCTGGATTGCTGGCCGTGGCTGCGGCTCTCGGCAGCCTGATCCTGCTGCCGCATATCCTGCTCTCATATGTGCTGCTCTTGTTGCTGTTCGCGGTGCAGCTTTATCGTGAGCAGGGGCTGCGTAATTCCCAGGCCGCGTTGGTGGGCGCTGCGTTGCTGCCACTGCCTTTGCTGGTGCCGTTTCTGGCGGAGGCATTGCTGTGGGGCAGTGGCGCCGACGTGGCTTTTTTCGGAGGCAAGGCATTTTCCGTGCAATGGCTGTATGTGCTGGCCGCATTCGGCATGGCGCTGCCGTTGGCGCTGGTGGGCGCCGTAGCCTATGGGCGCGGCTATGCGCGGACCGATGACAGCCGGCGGCTGGTTGTCGCATTGCTGGTTTTGTTTGCAGCCGGTCTGCTGTTTTACCTATTCGGCGCCTATCCTGATGCCGGCTTGAAATCCGGCTTATGGCTTCGCGTTGTTGCCGTGCCATTGGCCATTTTTGGCCTGATGGCGCTGGTTGAGCGCCGCAGCCTGAAGATCGGCAATCTGGTGCTTGGTCTGGCAGCGCTGGCGATGCTTCTGCTGACTGCAATCAATATTCCCACCGTGGCCTACTATATGCGCGGCGCATGGCTGCCTGGTGATGCCTCGCATCGTGCGCTGATCGCGGAATTGAGGCGGCTGCCCCGCTGCGCCGATATTGTCATGTTCGGCGGCGACCAGATCACGGCATCGGTTGCCGGGCGCCGGATCGATTTTGATTTCTCGCGCATCCGGTCCGATTCATACATGGCGCCGGAAGGGCGCCAGCGCGCGGCTGCGTTCTGGGCCGGGCTGGCCCGCAATGAAGCTGCAGCCTGGAGTGCCTTGGAATGGAAGTACGATTTTATCCTAAGTCCTGCCGGCCGCCCCGAAGAGGCAGCCCTAGCTGCCCGCTATGCGTTGCAGGCTGCCATCGGACCATACCGGATTTATCGGGTGAAGCCGGGGATTTGCTCCCCGGCCTGAAGCTCAGGACTGCGGCAGCGCGGCCTGGAAGGCATCCACTTCCCGGGCGATGAAATTGGTCGGGTTGTTGGCATAGGAGCAGCCAGCACTGAAGCGATAGAGGCCGGGCGGCACCGGATGCGGCAAATCCCAGGTGATGCACAGCGTGCCGCCTTCGGGGAAATGCAGCGGCGGCTGGTTCAGCGCCAGCGAATTGCGCCCGAAGAACACCCCGCCGCGTTCATTCACCATGCGGCAGCCGAAAATAAGTTCCTCCGCCACCGGGCCGACTGCAACGATGTAGGAATAGGCCAGCCGCTTGGTGCCGTCCTCGGCGATCCGGGTGGCCAGATGGGCGGAAAGGATTTCGGCGCGGCCAGTTTTCAGGCTGATCGTGCCGGGATGCGAGGCGCGGGCCAGTGCCGGGCCAAGGCCATCCGGAATTTCGCCTTCCAGGCGCGTGCAGGTGATGCTGGCCGACGGCGAAGGCGGTATAAGCCGGGCCACCACATCGGCCGACTGGGCCAGCGCTTCCTGTGGCTGTTCGGTGGGATAGCCCAGCCATTGCCATTGCGGGGCCAGCATGCGGCCGATCCGCATCAGCGTAGTGGGCTCCAGTTTGCGTTCGCCGTCGCCGGGATGGCCCTGGCGATAATGGCTGTTCACATTCTCGCCCGCGGGCAGGGTGTCGTATTTTGCCGCAATGCCGGCCAGGGCCGCATTATCCAAGGTCAGGCCGAGGAAGCTGACGATATCCTCAATCCATTGCTGCTTGCGGTAGATCACATCCTCGTAGCGATACAGCCTGATATTGGCGTGCCGCAGCAAGCCCAGCATGGCCTCCAGCGTGGCATTGAGATCCTGTGCCACACCGGCGGCGAAGCGGTCGATGGGAATATCGGCCAGCGACTTGCGCTGCGCCAGGAACCAGTCGCGATAGGCGCCCGGCCCCGGTTCGACATGGCTGTAGCGCATGGAAAAATACATCGACACCAGCATGTCGCGCGGGTCGCGCACCAGCAAGATCGCCTTGCGGTTTTCCAGCAGGCGCGAAGACAGGAAGGGCGGGGCGTGGCGAAAACCGGAGAAGCAATAGCCCTGCGCCTCAAACGTATTGGGCTGATCGATATCGACATCCTCTTCTTTGATGCCGTGTTCGAATAGCGTCACCGTTGGCGTGAAGGTGGTGTGCCCGCTAAGGGTGGAGATGTCGAACAGGATGCTTTCCAGCAGCGAGCTGCCGGCCTTAGGCAGCGCAAAGGCATAAAAGCTTTCCAAGTCCTCACGATCCGGCCAGGGGGCCTGGAACACAACATCATCGGTATTTTTATACAGGAAAGAAGTTGGCCACATTGTTTCTTGTTCTCGGTGAATTCTTTATTCAGCTACACAGACAATGACGCGAGAAAATAAACGCGTCCATGTAAAAATGCTGTCATTCTGAGTGCGATTCGGCATCCAGATGTGCCAGATAGGCCCGATAGGCTTCGGTCAGGCCGCTGCGCAGGTCTTGCACGGGCGACCAGCCCATCGCCTTGATCTGGCCGATATCCATGACCTTGCGCGGCATGCCGTCGGGCTTTTCCGGATTGAAGACCAGTTGGCCATGAAAGCCGATGATATCGGCCAGCAGCAGGGCAAGGTCGCGGATGCTGGTTTCGATCCCGGTGCCGACATTCACGTGGTCATGGCCGGAATAATGTTTAAGCAGGAACACCACCGCGTCGGCCATGTCTGAGACGGAAAGGAATTCCCGTGTCGGCGAGCCGGTACCCCAGATTTCGACAGTCGGCAGATCATGCTGTTTGGCATTATGCAGCTTGACCAGCATGGCCGCCACCACATGGCTGTTCAGCGGGTCGTAATTGTCGCCCGGCCCATAGAGATTGGTGGGCATGGCGGTAATGAAGTCGCGGCCATATTGTTTGCGATAGGCTTGGCAAAGTTTGATGCCGGCGATTTTGGCGATCGCATACCATTCATTGGTTGGTTCCAGCGGTCCGGTGAGCAGCGCCGCCTCCGCCATCGGCTGTGTCGCCAGGCGCGGATAAATGCAGGAGGAGCCGAGAAAGACCAGCTTGGCGACCTCGGCTTCATGCGCACCATGGATGATATTGGTCTCGATCATCAGATTGTCGTAGATGAAATCCGCCGGCCGCGTGGAATTGGCGTAAATCCCGCCCACCGTGGCGGCGGCCAGGATAACAACATCGGGCCGGTTGGCCTGCATCCATTCCGACACAGCGGACTGCTGGCGCAAATCTACCTGGCGGCGGTCAGTGGTCAGTAGGGTGCAATGCTCAGGGGCCAGGCGTTGTGTGATGGCGCTGCCCGCCATGCCGCGATGCCCGGCAACCCATACCCGCTTCCCTGCCAAATCGAAAACTGACGCTTGCGCCATCATGTTACCCCAAATATCAGCCAACAAACCGCTTTTTAATTAACCTAAACATGACCTGGGCGCCAGAATTGGTCATCGCTCCGCCCACTTCAAAACAGCGGCTAAAGCCCATATAATGCTGGCTGAGCCTTGTGTAGGCAATATTGCGAGAAGGAAAGTATCCGGGCATTTATGTGCCGGAATTTCATTTGATGGCGGGATGATGAATGCTCTCCGAAAGTATTCAATCAATAAATGTGGTGGCTAATGAATTCGGTAACTACATCAATTGTAGATAATATTTTGTTCGTGGCGCCTGCCCTGAGTAAAACGCCACGCTGTCGAGCCGAGGGGATTTGTTCATGAACGCTCCGGGCTATGCCGGGTTTTTGTTCAATCGGGTGCGGGTCCAGATTCGCCAGAAATACTTGCTGTCGCTGGCCGGCCCATTCTGGGCATTTCTGCATCCCATCATCATGCTGAGTATTTTCTGGCTGATCTTTTCCCAGGTCATGCCCACCCGCATCGTCGCCGAAAATGCCAGCATCAGTTATGGCTTTTTCCTCGCCACCGGCTTTTTTGTCTGGCAATTCTGTAGCGAACTGATCTCCACCGGGACCAATGTGCTGCGTGGCAATGCCGATACAATTAAGCGGCTGCCGGTGCCGCTGGTTTTTTTCTTCGTGGAAGGTTTGCTGCTGGTGCTGGTCGGGCTGCTTATCAGCTTCCCTCTTGTGCTGTTCTTCATCGTCATCTTCGGCATCGGACCAACCGCAACCTGGCTGTTGGCGGTGCCTACATTGATCCTGGTGTTGTCACAGGCTTTCTCGCTTGCGATGATCTGCGGCCTGTTCAACGTATTTTTCCGTGATGTGGAACTGATGCTACCGGCGGCCTTGCAATTGCTGCTTTGGACGGCCCCGGTGGTATATCCGGTCACCGCCATTGGCGACAGTTTCCGCTGGCTGCTCTATCTGAACCCGTTCAGCGCGCCGATGATCCTGCTGCGCGAGCAATTGCTCTACGATCATGCCGGCGACCCGCTGCAATGGTTGCTGGCCGGCGGCTGGGCGATTTTTCTGGCCTGCTGCGCTGGCTTGCTGTATCGCGGCATGAAATATGAAGTGCGGGATAATCTGTGATGACGGCACCGCTGGTTTCTGCGCAAGACCTGTCGAAACGCTATCGCCTGTTCAAGCGGCCGAGGGACCGGCTGTTGCAGATGCTATTGCCATTGGCAGCCCCCCGCCATAGTGAAATCGTTGCGCTGGACGGGGTTAATTTCACGGTTATGCCGGGCGAATGCCTTGGCCTGATCGGCGCCAACGGCTCGGGTAAAAGCACGTTGCTGAAACTCCTGGTGGGCAGCACCCTGCCCTCGGGCGGGCGGGTGTCGCTGAAGGGCACCGTGCTGGCGATTCTTGAACTGGGCGCCGGTCTCAATCCGGATCTCACCGGCCGGGAGAATATTCATGCCGCCGCCTCCATGTTCGGCTTTCCGGCCGGCTATGCCGCCGAACGCGAGGCCGATATTGTTGAATTCTGCGGCATCGGCGACTTCATCGATATCCCGGCGCGGAAATATTCCTCCGGCATGCTGACCCGCATCGCTTTTTCGATCTTCTCCTTTCTTGAGCCGAATATCCTGATTATTGATGAAGCGCTGGCGGTGGGCGATGCCGATTTTCAGCTCAAATGTTTTCGCCGGATCGAACAATTGATCGGTGCCAAGGATCGCGCGGTGATACTAGTGTCGCATGACATGAACGCCATCAACCGCTTTTGCGATCGCGTTATCTGGCTCGACAAGGGCCGCATTGCCGCCGAAGGCGAGCCGGCGGATGTGACCCGCGCCTATGTGATGTCGAGTACCCGGCAGGCGCTGCCTGTGGCCGCGCCGCCGCCCGAAACACCAGAAACGCAATATCTGCCGCTATCCGAATCCGCCATCGTCTATCGTTCGGATGCCTGCACCATCGATGGCGTGTGGCTGGAGAATGCAGAGCATAAAAGGGTCGGCACGGTCGGCCAGGGCGAGGCATTCGATATCTGCTACAGCGTATCGTTCCATGCCGCCCTGGCCGATCCGGTTTTCGGCATCCGCCTGGTGAACAAACGCGGCGATGTGGTGCTGTCGACCAATACGCTGTTTGAACAGGTGCGGAAAGTCACCCCTGCCATCGGTATGAATCTGGAACTGCGTTGGGCCGTGCGCGGCGGATTGCTGCCAGGCGATTATTTCATCACTTGCGGCATTTCGCGCGAGAGCAATTTGCATGATTTTGCCGCCCGATATATCGATGCCTTTCCGCTGAAGATTTTGGGCAGCAGCGCTGCTGCCGGCTATGTGTTGCTGGCTGCGCCGCCATCGATCCAGGTTCAGCAATGACCGCGCCGGCGGCGGGAATCGGTATAAACGGCGAGAACCTGCTGTTTCTGCTCGGCCTGCCGCGCTCCGGCACCACTTTGCTGGCCGAGATGCTGGGCAACGACCCGAAAATCCTGGCGCCGCCTGAACCCTGGCTGATGTTCGCGGCCTTGGAAATCGGTTGCGTGGGTGTTCGCCATCCAGCCGGTTCGCAATCCATCGGCAGTGCCGTGCGTCGTTTTCTCGGCGATGACAATTTACGCAAGGCACAGCGCGATTTTGCCCGCGAAGCCTATAATACACAGCTGGCTGATACGGGATGCGCGATATTTCTCGACAAGACGCCGCGCTATTATCAGATTGCAGGGCAGATCGCGGATTTGTTTCCGGCCGCCCGTTTCATCATCCTGCGCCGCAATCCGGTCAATGTCGCCTTATCCTATCGGGATAGCTGGAATATCGATCCGTTTTTGCTGATGCGGCAGGCGCCGGACGATCCGTTTGTTTTCGATCTGCTGCTCGGCCCTCGGTTGTTGGATCGATTTGCTGCCTATTTTCCAGAGCGCCAGATCACCGTGCATTATGAGGCTTTGGTTGACGATCCGGTGAAGCTGCTGGCCGAGATTTATGATTTTATCGGTCGCAAGCGCAGCAATCGGCAGCTTGCCGAGCAGATCAAGCTCAGCCATAAGCGCCGCGCCGATGGCGATATGGGCGACCGCAAAATCCTGGCAACGCAGGCAGTGCACCGCCAGTCGCGCGATACCTGGCGCAGCCTGGCGCCGGAGCAACTGGCGCAACTGCTGGGATGGATCGGCGTCGATGTGGTGACGGATTGGGGCTATGCCGAGATGGTGCAGCATGCTGCGGCTAGTGGCATGCCGGTGCCCGATCCGCGCCGCGCCGGTCAATACCGGCAACAGGCGCAGCGCTTGTATGATACGCGGATAGCCGACCAGATTCGGGCAGCCAGCCTGGCGCAGCCGCTATCCGAGGGCGAGCAGGCCGATCTAGGCTTCATCTTCTCTGGGAGTGCCGATTATGTCGAATCCGGCATGCGGGGCCGGCTGGCCAATCTGCTCGCCGAGCATGTCGCGCTGAAGCTGGAAGCGGAAAGCATCGGCCGCAGGCTGGTGGCAATGGAAGCCGATTTGTTTGCCCGCGGCACAGCGGTTGAGACATTAACGCGGCAATTGCAGGAAGCCGAAGCGGATCGGACCGCGCGCGGCCAGGCAATGGATTTGTTGACCGGGCAATTGAACGAAGCGGAGAAGGACCGCGCGGATCGGATCAAGGCCATTGAACAATTAGGTCGGCAATTGCGCGAAGCGGAGACTGACCGCGCGGATCGTGCCCGTGCTATTGAGACATTGAGCCGCCAGTTGGAAGAATCGGAAGCGGATCGTACGGCGCGGGCTGGGGCGATTGACAAGCTGACGCGGCAATTGCGCGAAGCGGAGGCTGACCGCGCGGATCGTGCCCGGGCTATTGAACAATTGAGCCGTCAGTTAGAGGAGTCTGAAGCGGATCGTACGGCGCGGGCTGGGGCGATTGACGAGCTGACGCGGCAATTGCGCGAAGCGGAGGCTGACCGCGCGGATCGTGCCCGGGCTATTGAACAATTGAGTCGTCAGTTGGAGGAGTCTGAAGCGGATCGTTCGGCGCGGGCCGGGGCTATTGAGACGTTGAGTAGACAGTTACAGGAATCGGAAGCAGATCGTGCGGCCCGTGGCGCAGCTATCGACAAGCTCGGGCTGCAATTGCAGGCCGCAGAGCTGGATCATGCCGAGGCGATAAAACAGTTGGTGACGCAGTTACAAGAATCTGAAATCGATCGTGCCGCGCGTGGCGAGGCGATGGAAAAATTATCAGCCTTGCTTGAAGTGGCCGAAGCTGATCGCGCCGCGCGGTTGGCGGCGGTCAATCAGCTGGAAGCCTTGCTGCGTGAATCAGAAGCTGACCGTGCCGCGCGCGGCAAGGCGATTGAACAACTCACGGCATGGCTGAAAGCCAAGCCGTGAGTTGTTCTAAAGCGTATTGCCGATCATCATTTCGACGAGGCCGATACCGAGCTTGCGCCGGTCATTCGACGGGCCTAGTTCGCTCGGCGAGGTCGGGTTGGAAATATCCAACAGGATGAGATATTGCCCGCTTTGGCAATTTTCCCTCCGCATATCAAATTTTACAGATGCTGCAGCCCCAGCTACCTGGCCGGACCACAATACGGCGCCATTAGCCTCCTTTACAGTCAAGGTCTGTTTTTCAAATACGCGAAAACCTAGGAACATTTCTTTGGCATTGAAACGGTCATCATCACAAGGCAAAGCAATTGCGGCTTGTGCACCTTCTGACCATACGCCCCACGGCTCGATGCCGCTCCAACCCGAACGGAGCAGGAAATTGCCGGGCTGATCCATGCCCACCTTGTAGCGTTGGCCGGTATTAATGGTAAGTCGTGCTGATTTTACCTGTTCAGTGCTGAGCGAGATATAATCCGGTCGCTTCATTTTTCCGATGAGCTCAGAAGCAATAGCCTTGAGTTTTTGATTATCTAGAAAGCAATGCGTTGGCGAAGTGACTGTTTGCCTATCACCAAATGGTATGACCAGCGCTTTTTTGCAGTCTGGACCAACAGCCATAAGCATGGCGTGAAGATGAACGGCTTCACCAAATGGTGTGTAACGCTCAAGGAATACTTCATGTGGTGGATTGTAAAACCAAGGGAGTCGGCTTTGCACCAGCATCGAGAGATAGGCTGGTTTTGTATAGGATTCCGAGCGGATAGGCACATTCTGATACAGGCTCAGCATGGCCAGCGCACAGAAGGCCATTGCGGCGGCCGAAGCCGCTACCAGGCGTTCTGACAATTTGACGATGACATAGATGAAAAAAGGGAATGCAAGCGGCAGATACCACAAGGAATACCGCGACAGGCCCGGCGTGGCGCCGCTGTTGATATTGGTGGTGGAGGAATGGGCGTAAAGATTGATCAGCAGATAGAACAGGATGAAAGCGGCGATGCCCAGCTTCTGCTTGGACCATATGAAGCTGCGTGGGGCGCTCAGGAAAAATAGTGCCGCCAGCAACAGGGAGAGCGTGCCGATCGGCCAATTGGGCAGCAAGCCGATATCTAGATCGAGCAGCCAGACATGGAAGGATGACAGATTACCGCCCAGTGAGGCGCCACCGGCGAGTAACTGTGGTGTGGCAACACCAAAGCGAAAGAAATAATAAGACGGATGCAGCAGCACCAGCAGGCCAATTGCGCCGGCCAAAATCAATTCGAACAGGCCATAGGAGCGGCCCGGCTGGCGTACCAGGCTGAGCAGCAGGATGAAGGCGGCGATGATGGCGAAGCTGGGATTTTGCGTCGCCGCCAGGGCCTGGAAAAAAGCAGCAGGGAAGAAGCGTTCCTGCAACAGCAGGATGATGGACGACAGCACCAGGCAATAGGTGAAGAACTCGGTATGCGCCTTGTCGATGAACCAGAACATCGGCGAGGCGAATGTCATGATGAGAACGGTGGTAACACCGGGCCATTTGTAGAAGCGGTAGGCCAGCAATATCGTGGTGGATAGCAGAATGAAATGCAGCAGGATGAAGCCGGTATGCAGCTGGATCCCGATCTGCAGCAGGCTGGTCAGCTTGCCGATCACAAAAGCTAGAAAACTGAAGAGCCAAAAGTGATTGAAATCCGAGGTGGTGCCAAGGCGTAGTGCTGGAAAGGCATTCTCCAACTGAGTCCGTGAAACCAGACCAGGAACCTGTCCGCTTGCCATGAATTTTGCGTAGGCTTGGTAGGCCGTTTCGGTCATATAGGGGCGCAGCGTTTCCTGCCACGACAGATACATAGCGTAATATTCGCTGCCATCGCCAACACGCTGAGCGGGCAGTATCAGCATAAAGACCAGGATGCAGCAAAGGCCGCCAAGCAGCAGCAGATGATTGAGATTCAGGCGGAGCCGGGGCTGCCATATTGCCGCCATATCACGCATTTTGCCCCCGCTCCACTTCAAGTATTAAAGCCGTCCCGCAATTCTGGCGGCCTGTGTTGATCCCGCGCCGATCTTTTTGCCGAGCCGGTCTTAGTGGCCGACTTGCCGATTGCCACCACATCTTCAGTCGGTGCCTTCTGGTATGGCCGAAACCGGCGCCAGCGTGGCCGAGAAGCGGCTAAGGCTGATCGAAAGCCGCCGCTCATCCGGGCTCATGCCCAGCGCACTGGGCGATTGGTAATCCGGATGCAGCAGGGTGATTTCCGTCGGTCGCCCGATATTCCAAACATGCACTGGCACTTCCGCGCTGACAGCTTCGCCAGGCCGTGTAATCAGCCATTCACCCTGGGCCTTGCCGTTTACGAACAGTCCCACCCGCTGGCCCACCTGGCCTGGCGCCAGGAAGGGTGAGAATTCGAGGTCGAGGGTGACATTGCTGGACACTGTATTGGCATGCACGAACAGCACGCTGCGCTCGCCCAGGGCCCATACACCATGCGGCTCTGAATGTGCCCAGCCATCGCCGAGCAAGTCTTCCATCTCAGCCGGATTGGCCGGCGTAATCGCATGGCCGTATTCATAAAGCCTGGTATCGCCCGCCGGTCTGGCGGCGTTGCGCGCCGCCACCATATCGGCGATCACGGTGGCAAAGTCGCGGCCCATTTCCAGGCGGTCGGTATAAGGCTGGGCGCGGTCATGGCTGCGCTCGATCATTTCGGCATGCAGCGCCGGATCGGCCTGCAATTTCAGTATGGCGGCAGCGATCTCGTCCGGCTTGCGGTGGTCGAAATACACCGCCGCATCCGCAGCCAGTTCGCGCAGCGGCGGCAGGTCGCTGCACAATACCGGGATGCCGCGCTGCATCGCTTCCAGCACCGGCATGCCGAAGCCCTCGAACATCGACGGGAAGATCATGGCGAAGGCATCGTCGAACAGTGCGGCGAGCTTGTCGGCATCCAGGAAGCCGGGCAGCAGAACCTTGCCGGCCAGGCCCATGCGCTCGATGCCATCCTTCACGATATCCATTTCATGGCCAGGGCCGGTGCCGGTGCAGACCAGGGTCAGGCTGTCCTCGCCCGCCTGGCGGCAATAGAGCGTATAGGCCAGCAACAGCATGGCGTGGTTTTTGTGCAACCAGGCATTTGCCGGATAGAGCAGATACTGCCGAGGCTTCAGTCCAAGCTCGGCGAGGTGCCGTGCGCCATTCGTGGTGCCGGGCAGGCGGTCGGCCAGCCGCAGCTGAATGGCGTGAATGCGCTCGGCATCATAGGTGTAGAAATCTATCAGGCTGCTGCGCGTGGCATCGGAGCAACAGATCACCCGGTCGCTTTGTCCGAGCGCATCGACCACGCTGCGCGCGCGCGCGTGCAAATCCTCCAGCGCGAAGAAGTTGGGGTAATACTGGAATTGAACATCGTAGATCACGGAAACAATCGGAATATCGGGATGCACAATTTGCGGGCCGACAAAGGGGCACAGGATGGCATCGATGCGATGGCCATCGCGCAGCCGGGGCAGCCGAAGACCGGCGATATGCATGCCGCTGCTGTCCAGCCCGATCAGGATTTCGGCATTGGGCAGGGCGGCGCGCAGTTCATCGGCCACCATGGCGCGGCACATGACGATGACCCGCCATTCCGGATGCACCGCCGTGATGCTGTCCACGATGCCGATCGCAGCCCATTTGGCGCCGCCATTTTCGCCGCCGCTCAGCATCGGCATGCAATCCACCAGCAAGGTCAGTTTCTGCGTCTCGGTATTCACGGCACTCTCGTTTTCGGCAGCGGCGACACTGGTTTATATTTCCCCGGATTCCTGCAAGGCGAGCTTTTCCGCAGCCAGCATCTGTTCCACCACCTGCTGCATCCTGCTTTGCGCGCGCCAGCCGAGTTTTTCCGCGGCCTTGGCTGGATTGCCGCCGCTATAGGGAATTTCGGATGGACGCAGCAGGCCGGGATCGACATCAACATGGTCGAGCCAGTCGAGACCGAGCCGTTCAAAGCAATAGGCGACGAATTCGCGCAGACTGTAGCTTTCGCCCGTGGCGATCACATAATCGTCGGAAGAATGTTGCAGCACACGCCACATGGCATCGACATATTCGGGCGCCCAGCCCCAATCGCGGCGGATATCCAGATTGCCGAGCTTCAGCCGCTCCTTGCGCCCGGAGGCAATGCGCAGGGCGCCATTGATAACCTTCTTGGTGACATAACGCACCGGCCGCAGCGGCGATTCATGATTGAACAGGATGCCGGAACTGGCATGCAGCCCGCGCCCGTCGCGATAACTCGTGACAAGCCAATGCGCTGCGGCCTTGGCGATGGCATAGGGGCTGCGTGGCGCGAAAGGCGTGGTTTCATCCGCCGGGCCATCGATGGCGCCAAAACATTCGCTGGAACTGGCATTGTAGAAACGGATCGGCGCCTTGCTCAGATGGATCGCATCCAGCAGGTTCTGCGTGGTGCCGATAATGCTGTTGAAAGTGGCGCGCGGCTGGTCGAAGGAAAGCCCGACCGAACTCTGCGCGGCGAGATTATACATCTCATCCGGCTCGATTTTTTCCAGCAATGTAATTAACGAAGGCAAGTCTTCAAGGCTTGTGGTAAGAAAATCAACGGAATCAAGCAGATCAGGGGAAATTCTGCGCAAATTATCCTTACTATTCTCATTTGATCCGCGTGAAGAACCAAAGACCTTATAACCATTTCTGCTTAAATGGGCGGCGAGATAAGCGCCATCCTGCCCGGATATGCCAAAAATAAGCGCCCTTTTTGTTTTATTTACTTGTGTCATGAAAGATGTCGAGCGCTCCGTATATTCGGTAGTTTAGCCGATCTGGTGGGCGGAATGCCTTGGAATTCAGCCGATATTCTAGCCCAATTCATCTGCCGCTACAAATGCGAGACGAAACCACCTGGCCGCTACAGGTGGTCGCTCTCGGCGAACAGATTTGTGCTATCGGCCAGGAAGGCCAGAGGCCGGCCCCCCACCTCCACTTCCCATTTCGAGAAAGCCACGACCAAACGGTCGCCGGGGCGCATTGCCGGCAGGTTGAGCGTGATGCTGGCATGCTCGCCGCCGCCCAGTTGCCGATGCAGCAGGCTCTTGCCGTTCAGCGTAATATCCAGATCGCAGGTCAGCGGCGGCACGCCGCGCAGAAAAGCCTGTTGCGGCTTCTGGTGCGTGGCATAGGTTATGGCGGTATGGCCAGAAAACCAGTTATCGGCCCAGAAGCCGGCCACTGAGCGCGGGACTTCACCGGCATTGTTGCGGCTGCGGCGCAGGCGGCGGTAGGTGTTGTAGATCAGGCCGGTCAGACGCGAGCCGTGATATGACATGGAGCGCAGCTTGGAGCCGACGATTGTTCTCAGCATGCCCTGCTGCTGGAAATAGATCACCCGGTGCAGCCGGGCGACGAGGCGCCAGATCGACGGGAAGGAACCGATCAGCGGCCCCATCCGAGGATGGCTTTCGACCAGACGGTAGTGCCACAGGCCCTCAAAATATTGTGTGGCGATAAAGCCCAGATGGCGGCGGCAGACATCGAAGACCTCGCCAAACACCTTGCCGCGCTGACCGATTGTCTTGGTATCGGCATGCAGCCGCGAGCGTGCCCATACCCTCGGCACATGGGTGATGCTGGCCTTCAGCTTGCGCATGCGCAGCCAGTAATCGTAATCCATCGCATAATGCAGCGCTGCATCGAACGGCCCGACGATACTGGCGATACGGCGGCGCCAGAAGGCCGCCGGCTGGCATATCATGCAGTCATAGACCAGGGCGTCGTTGGTGTAGGGCTGGGTGTTGTAGCGGCCGATCTCGGCGCCATCCTCGTCGATATACAGGGCTTCGCCGTAAACCATGTCGACGGCGGGATTCTCGGTGAAATACGCCACCACCTCGGCGATCGCCGTTGGCTCCAACACATCATCCGAATTGAGATAGGCCAGGATGTCGCCCTTTGCCAGCGCCATACCCTTGTTGATCGCATCGGTCTGCCCGTCATCCGGCTCCGAAATCCAGCGCACGCGGGCGTCGTAGCGTTTCAGGATATCCACGGTGCCGTCGGTGGAATTGCCGTCCATCACGATATATTCGATATTGTCGTAAGTCTGGCCGAGAACGCTGTCGATGGTGGCGGCGATGAAACGGGCCTGGTTGAATGACGGGGTGATGATCGAAACCAGCGGCCTGGCGTCGACTTGCTTATCGCTGGTTTTGGCCACGGATCTGCCGATGCCGCCACGCCGCGCCACACGCCGCAGGGCTTGTTGCAGGTTCAGCGCCGATTGCTTCCAGGAATACAGTTTCAGACGCTGGCGTCCGCGCTCCACTATGTCCTGCCGCAGATTGGGAGAAGTTATCAGCCGGTGCAGCGTGTCTGCCATTGCTTCCGGATCGAGCGGCGAGGCGTAGAGCGCGGCATCGCCGGCAATTTCCGGCAGGCTGGTGGTGTTGCTGCACGCAACCGGCGTGCCGGCATGGAAGGCTTCCAGCAGCGGAATGCCGAAGCCTTCGTATAATGAGAAGAAACATAAAGCCGTGGCCCTGGCGAGCAGGGCGCTGACCAGCTCACCCCGCACATAGCCGAGATGGCGGATCGTCAGGTCGCGATATTGTGCGGCCAATGCCGGCCAGTCGTTCTTCGCGCCAGTCAGCACCAGCGGAATGGCGATGCCATGCCGCTTGGACAGCAGGCGCAGGGCATCGAACAGGCGCCGGTGATTCTTGTGCGGCCACAGATTGGCGGGGAAAAACAGGAAGTCGCCGTCGGGGATCTGCTTTTGCTCGGCCGCGGTCAATGTGTCGGGCCGGATTTCTGCATGTTCAAGCTGCAGGGCCGGCGGCATGAGGAAGATGTCTGCGCAACGGCATTCCGGATGCGCCAGCACGGTGTTTCTGGAGAATTCCGAGATCGTGCCGATGGCGCCGGCATGGTTCAGCACCGGTGTGAATGCGTTCTGCCTGCCCTTGATAATCTCGGCGTTGAAGAATTCCGGAAAAAACTCATGTTGCAGATCGGGGATATAAAAAACCCGTCTCGACAGATCGTAGTCAACGCAGTCGCCGCGCGGATAGATATGAAAAATCACGTCGGCTTGCTGCTTCAGCCGCAATGCCTCAAGCTGGTCATAATATTGGTGCAGAGGCAGCGTGATAACCGCCTTGCTGCCGGGAATATCTTCCACAAGGTGCCGATTGAATACGCAGCAGGCTATTACATATTCATCATTGCTGTCTGGCAGGCTGAACAAGGCGCGCAAGACGCCGATGATATTCTGGATGATGCCGCCGGATTTCTCCGGTATCAGCGCGCGGATATCAATAATGGCTTTCATGATGAGGCGGCTTTCCCTAATCGGGCTGGTTATAGGCGTTCCGCTTTTGCGGCGACCAGCCGCCATCGATCGGGGCCTTCGATGCCGGCAATGAATGGGTTGGACCAGGTAACGGGTTCGGATGTCACGTGCTTGTACGCAAGATGCATGCCGCCGATACCCCGCTGCCGCACCCGGCCCTGCGGCACCAGCATCTGGGTGGCGGTGGGGTGTGCCGGATCGGTGCTGAGGCGGAACGGCCCACTGCTGTCGCTGAACAGCGAGAATTGTGCCGGCAGCTGATCGGGCGGCACCGGCAGTGTCACAGTGCAGCGGCCTGCAACCTCGTTGCTCAGCGGCTGTAGGCCGTATCTGAAACCGGGCAGGCGGTCCCGCCGGCCAGCGCCGGATAAGCCGCGTTTGCAGGCCAACAAGGCCGATAGCAAGCGCCATTCCGTCTGCCGGCCAGCCAGTGCGGCGGCGCCAAAAGCCTGGCCGACCCAATCCTGCAGGCGCTCAACCGGCCGGCGCGGCCGGCGGGCCAGAATGGCGGCGATTTCCTCCGCGCGCGCGCCGCCGCCGCTGTTGGTCTTGGTATTCGAGTCGTTGATAACGACCGCCAGCACAGTATCTATACCGAGAAATTTGCACCCTGCATCCCGCAGGCGCAGCCACAGATCCCAGTCCATCGTATAATGCAGCGATGTATTCAGGCCCTGGATCCGCTCGACGGCGGAGCGGCGCACAAAGGCCGCCGGCTGGCAGATCGTGTTGCTGCGGTCCAGCCTGGCGGTATCAGGTGCATAGGCGGGAAAGTAGCCGATGAAGGCGCCGTCCGCGTCCAGATAACTGGCCTGGCCGTACACAATATCGATCTCGGGATGGGTGTCGAAGATTCTGCCGACCCGTGCCAGGCTGCCGGGCAGCAGGCGGTCATCGGCATTCAGCCAGCCGAGAATCGAGCCCGCAGTATTGTTCCAGCCTTCCTGTATGGCGGCCGCCTGCCCGCCATCCGCCGTACGGTAGTAGGAATAGGCCGGTCGCAAGCCGGCGGCTGCCACGATGCTGTCCACCCCGGCATCGCCGCTGGCATCAAGCAGGGCATAGTTAAGGGCAACCTCCTGTTGCGCCAGACTGGCCAAGGCGCCGTGCAGCTTCTCCAGCCCGGTGCGCAGCGGCACCGAGATGCTGAAACTTTGGGCCGTGCCGGCGGCGCAACCGCTCATTGCTGGCGGCTCTGCCAGCGGTCCAGCAATCCTCGCCACCATGATTTGGTTTCGCGGGTGTCGGTGATTTCGGCAGTGTCGGCCGCTGCGATGATGTCAACCGATTCGGCCATGTCAGGCACAGCCGCCGGCTGCATCTCCACTTGGCTGTGGATTTTCGGTTTGTTGACGGTATCCTGATAAATATTCAGCACCTGTTCGGCCGATTTGCGCCAGGAGAAGCTGGCGGCCTGGAGCCGCGAACGCTCGCGTCCGGCGCGCAGCAGTTCGGCATCGTCCAGCGGCTTGCAGATCGCCGCAGCGAGGGCGGCCACATCATGCGGATCCACCATCAATGCCGCGTCGCCGGCCACTTCCGGCAGCGAACTGACATTGGATGTCACCACGAAAGCGCCCTGGCTCATGGCCTCCACCACCGGCAGGCCAAAACCCTCCCAATAGGACGGGAACAGAAACAGCGTGCAGTTCTGCATCAGCCATTGCAGTTCCTCCTCGCTGCAGAAGCCCATCATATGCACCCGGTCGGCGATGCCGAGTTCGGCCAAGTGTTGCATGAAGCCATCGAACATCCAGCCCTTGCCGCCGGCGATCAGCAGCGGCGGGCAATCCGCGCGCCCATGCAGGATGCGGGCATAAGCCTCGGTCAGCTTGAAGTAATTCTTGCGCGGTTCAAGCGTGCCCACTGAAAGCAGGAAGTCGCTGCCGGCATACGGCGCCAGCCGGGCCGGGCAGGGCAGCGGCGTGGCGCTGGTGAAGCGGCTGGCCAGCGGCACCACTTCCACTCTTTCCGGTTCGACATGCGGAAACAGCGACAGGAAATGGTCGCGGGAGAATTTTGAGATCGAGATGATCCGGTCGGCATAGAGGCTGGCCTGGAAGATGCCGCGAAAGCAGCCGATCCGGTTTGCTTCCGTGGTCCATTCAGGGTTGCTGATGAAGCTCAGGTCATAGAGCGTGTAGACCAGCCTGGCTTTACGCAGATGCGGCGGGCAATAGAAGTTGTGGCTATGCACCACGTCCGGCGAACCCAGCAGGTGTTCCAGATCCGGCGGTGGATTATACCAGAATTGCCGCAGCTTTTCGTACGTATCCTGGTGCAGCCCGCGATGGAAGTTATACTGCATCGGCAGCACGGTACTCTGCCGCCAGTTCTCGTCCCAGAACAGGTCGCCGAAATTCGGGTAGAGCAGATAGCTGTTGGTCTTGTCGATCTGCGCTAATTCACGGATCGTTTGATACGCGACATTGCCGCAGCCGGCGCGCAGCAGACCAGTTTGGCTGACATCGAAGCCTATACGCATGATGCTCCTAATCGCGCAGCAATTTGCCGAGCAGGGGATATTTGCCGATCAGCGGGCCGTTCCATTCGCGGATCAGTCCGCGCACTTCCTTGCCCAGGCCCCGGTTCCAGCGCAGATCGGCATAGATCAGATGGAGGGTGAGGTGTTTCACAAAGCGCGCATGATCCTGGCGTTCGATGCCGCGGGCATCGGCCACCGCATGGGCGTAGTTGGACAGCCAGCGGGCCGGAACCCTGCCCAGGCGCTGGCGCAGCATGCTATTCAGTTCGCCATGCACGGCAACGCGGTTGGCCAGGGTCTTGTTCTCGGGATACATCCGCGAACCGGCCAGATGCGCGGATGTATGATGGAATACGCAGCCGGCCTGGGCGGCACGCAGCCAGTATTCATAATCCATGCAGAAACGCAGGGTGCTGTTCAGGGGGCCGATGCGATCGACCACGCGGCGCCGGAAGAATACCGCCGGCTGGCACAGAAAACAGACATCGCGCAGCCGTTCCGGATTCCAGGCTTCGGTATAGTAGCGTTCCATCACCGCATCGGCGGGATCGATATGGCTGGCCTCGCCATATACGAAGTCAACCTCGGGGTGGCGCTCGAAAATCTCGGCCACGGCCTGAAAAGCCCCGGGATAATAGATGTCGTCCGAATTGAGCCAGGCAATGATATCGCCATCGGCGGCGGCCAGGCCGCGATTTACCGCAGCCGCCTGGCCGCCATCGGGTTCGCTGACAAAGCTTAGCCGGTCGCCATAGCGGCGGAGGATTTCAACCGTATCGTCTTTGCTGCCGCCATCGAAAACATTATACTTAAAAGTTGCATTTCCTTGATTTAAAACACTTAAGATGGTTCTCTCAATATACTGTCCTTGATTGAATGAGGGTGTAATAACGCTGAACATGACCATGGTTGCGACCTTTCCCTGACGCCGGGAAATATTATGGGCTTTATGAAGAAAAGTGTAGATTTTCAGGCGCTGTTTCACGCAGCGCCGAAATTTATGCTGAACCAATAGGCGTTGTAAATCGGCTTTCCCGCGATTAGTTTGCGGCCGGCCGCCGGGAGCAATGCATGCGCCGGCGCCGGCTTTCCCGAGACTGCTGGGCGGAATATGGATCAGGATGAATATGACCGCATGGCCGCGGTTGAGGAGACGTTGTGGTGGTACAGGGCTTTGCACCGTATCCAGCAGCAGCGTCTCGCGGCGCTGCGGCTCGCCCCGACCGGCCATGTCCTGGATGCTGGCTGTGGCACCGGTGGCCTGTTGCGTTTTCTGCGCCAGCAGATGCCGGCGCTGGTGTTGCACGGCCTGGAATTCAATGCCGAGGCGGCCGGCATGGCGCGGGCCAAATCCGGCCTGCCGGTGACCGAAGGTTCGGTCAATGCAATGCCGTTTGGCGATGCTGCGTTCGATGCCATCGTTTCAGACGATGTACTGTGCCATGCCGGGGTGGATCAAGCTGCCGCCTTGGCGGAATTCCTGCGTTGCCTGAAGCCGGGCGGCCGTCTTCTGCTCAACCTGCCGGCTTATTCCTGGATGAATTCGCCGCATGACATCCATGTCCATAATGTCCGCCGCTACACCAAGCGGCAGGCCATGCAGCGGCTGCGGCAGGCCGGGTTTGCCATCGAGGCGGCGGGCTATTGGAACAGCCTGTTATTTCCCCTGATGCTGCTGCACCGCATGAGCGTCGGTAAAATGCAGACCGCCAGCGATGTGCGGCCGCTCGCTCCCTGGCTCAACACGGCGTTGTTTTCCATTGCGCGCCAAGAAGAATGGCTGAACCGCTATGGATTGGGGCTGCCTTTCGGCGGCTCCGTCTGGTTGCAGGCAAGGCGGGCATGACCGCGCCGGATTCCGGTTGTCTGGCCTGAAAACGACGAGCGTTGCAACTTCACCGACCCAACAACATACTGGTGGCGGCGTGGTTCGGGGGAATGATTAAAAATGATTGTTGGCAGCGGCTTGCTTGCGCAAGGTTTCCGTAAATATAGCGGCAGGGACGATATAGTCATTTTTGCTTCCGGGGTTTCGAATTCTGCCGAAACCGATCAGGCCGCCTATAGCCGCGAGCAGAATTTGCTTGAGCGGCATCTGTGCGGCGTTGACAGGCTTTTCGTTTATTTCAGCACCTGCAGTATTTTTGATCCGGAGCGCCAGGACAGCCGTTATACTAGGCATAAACTGGCCATGGAGGCGCTGATCGCCGCCGCCGCGCCGCGGCATTATATTTTTCGTCTGCCGCAGGTTGTCGGCAATATCGGCAATCCGAATACCTTGGCGAATTTTCTGCATGACAAGATCAAGGCCGGTGAAAGTTTCAACGTTTGGGCCAGGGCGCCGCGGGCGCTGCTCGATATTGAAGATGTCTGCCGGATTTGCAGCTATGTAATTGATAACGAAGCCTTGCCAAGCGGCGCCATGAATGTCTTTCCGCCTTTCGCGGTCACCGCCCTGGATATTGTGCGGGCTTTCGAGGTTATTCTCGGCCGGGTCGGCAAATATGAAGTGCTGCCGCTGGGTACGCCCTATCATGTTGATACTACTGATATGGCTGCTATAATGGCGGCTGCTGGAGTAGAATTTCCCAGCAATTACTTCGAAAAGATACTAAGGAAGTATTATGTCCGCCATGGTTAGGTCAAAGAAATATGACATATCCATAGTCATTCCTGTTTATAGAAGCGAAAAAATACTTCCAGATCTTATCGCCAGGATTCGCGAAGCCTTGCAGGATCGCTCCTTCGAAGTGATCCTGGTGCATGATTGCGGGCCGGATAACAGCTGGCAGGTGATCGTCGAATTGTGCAAGACCAATCCGATGGTGCGCGGTTTCAACCTGCGCCACAATGTTGGCCAGCATAATGCCATCATGGCCGGCCTAAATGCCGTGCGCGGCAAGATAGTCGTCACCATGGACGACGACCTGCAGCATGCGCCGGATGATATCGCCATGCTGTGCGAGCAGGTGCGCAACGGTTTCGATGTTTGTTATGCGAAATTTCCGGCCCGGCATCATGCGCTGTGGAAGCGCCTGGGCAGTAAGTTCAACGACATGCTGGCGCGCATTCTGCTGCGCAAGCCGAAAGACCTTTACCTGTCGCCGTTCAAGGCTTTTTCGCGCGAACTCGCCGACGAGATCGTGAAATACCGCGGCGTGTCGATCTATATCGACAGCATCATCCTCAGCTTAACGCGCAACATCACCTCGGTCGAGGCCAAGCATCATCCGCGCCTGCATGGCACCGGCGGCTACAGCCTGCTGAAATCCACCCGGCTGCTGATGCGGATGTCGACCTCCACCACCATTATTCCGCTGCGCATTGCCATGCTGATGGGGCTGTTGCTGTCCTTTAGCGGCCTTGTGCTGGCCATTCTGCTGGTGGTACAGCGTTTCACCTGGAATGCCATGCCGGTCGGCTGGTCTTCCGTGGTTGTCGCCTCGCTGATCCTGGGCGGAGCACAGCTTTCCTGCATCGGTATTGTTGGCGAATATATCGGCAATATTTTCATGATGCTGACCGGCAAGCCCCAATATACGGTCGCGGCCAGTGCTAATGTTGAAGATGAAAATGCTCAATAATCCTGCCTTGCGGCAGTTTGTACTCTATGCGTTGTGCGGCGGCAGTGGTGTGGCAATGGATTTTATACTCTATTCCGTGCTGATACAGGCCGGCATATGGTACCAGTTCGCCAATCTGGCCGGTTATGCCGGCGGCACGCTTCTCAGTTTTGTGCTCAACCGCGCTTTCACCTTCAAGGTTTTCGACCGGCCGCTCTTGCGGCTTGCGGTTTTCTGCGGTGTCGCCTTCACCGGCTATCTGGTCTCCACCGCGATGCTGTGGTGGATGATCGACAGGCTGGCCATCCATCCGATTCTGGCAAAACTTCTCACCCTTGGCGTTGTTCTGGTACTGCAATTCAGCCTGAACCGCCTGATTACATTCAAATCAGCTCAGGCTACTCCATGACGCAAGCAACTCTCCCGACAACTCAAGCCGCCGAAGACGCAGCGGTTGACTGCCTGATCGTCGGCGGCGGTTTCACCGGCCTCTCGGCCGCGCTCGATCTGACGCGCCAGGGCCGCTCGGTACTGCTGCTAGAGCAGGATGCGTCGCTTGGCGGCCTGGCCGGCGGCTTCGATATCGGCGGCTTCGAACTGGAGAAATTCTATCATCACTGGTTTGTCAGCGACCGTGAAGTGACCGATCTGGTGGCCGAGCTTGGGCGCACCGATTCGGTGGTGACGCATGAAGCGCGCACCGGCATGTATTTCTCGAATAATTTTTTCCGTCTAAGCACGCCGGTCGACCTGCTGCGGTTCAGCGCCTTGCCATTCCTGGAACGTATACGGCTTGGCATCGGCGTGCTGCGAGCACGCCAAGTGCGAGACTGGATGCAGTTGGAAAACCGCTCGTCGCGCGAATGGCTGCTCGAATTGTTCGGCGAGAAGGTATTCAAGGTGGTTTGGGAGCCGCTGCTGGTGGGCAAGTTCGGTGTTTTCGCCGATACGATTTCCGCCGTCTGGTTTTGGAAAAAGCTGGTGCTGCGTGGCGGCAGCCGCGCCAATAGCGGCAAGGAGATGCTGGCCTATTACCGTGGCGGCTTCGCCGCCCTGGCGCGGCATATGGGCGAGGAAATCCTGCGTCGCGGCGGCCGTATCGAAACCGGTCAATCCGCCCAGCGGGTGATCGCCGAAAATGGTCGCGCCTTGGCGGTGGAAACCTCGAAGGGTATCTACAAGGCCAAGAGCGTGCTGCTGACAACGGCTTTGCCCGACGCGGCTGATCTGTTGCGGGATGCCGCGCCGGAAACCTATCTACAGGCGCTGCGGAGGGTGCAGTATCTGGCCAATATCTGCCTGGTGCTGCAACTCGACCGCAGCTTGTCGAGTACCTACTGGCTCAACGTAAACGATCCCGGCTTTCCCTTTGTCGGCGTGATCGAACACACTAATTTTGAGCCGCCGCAATATTACGGCAACAGCCATATCGTCTATCTGTCGCGCTATCTGCCGGCCACCGATGCGTTCTACACCATGCCGGATGACGAATTGCTCGAATTCGCCATGCCGCATCTAAAGCGCATGTTTCCGGCGATGGAGAAATCTTGGATCAAGCAGCATTATGTCTGGCGTGCGGATTACGCCCAGCCGATCGTGGAGAAGCATTATTCCAAGATCGTGCCCGGCATGCAGACGCCGCTTGAGAATGTGCTGATTTCCACCATGGCGCAGGTCTACCCTGAGGATCGGGGCACCAATTATGCCATTCGTGAAGGCAAGAAGGTGGCTGCCCACATCGTGAATTCTCTGTCTGCCACCAAGCCGCAGGCATAAGCCGGCGCGGTGCCGATTGTTATTCCGGGGCATTGCCATGACGCATGTTTTCCATAAGAGCATTCTGCGCGAATACGATATTCGCGGCATTGTCGGCGAAACCCTGTGGGAAGCCGATGCCGATGCGATCGGCCGCGCTTTCGGCACCCGTGTGCGCCGCGCCGGCGGCGGCGTCGTCTGCGTCGGCTGGGATGGCCGGCTTTCCAGCCCGGCAATGGCCGCCGCCCTGGTGCGCGGCCTGACCAGCACCGGCTGCACGGCGGTGCAGATCGGCTGCGGCCCCACGCCGATGCTGTATTACGCCGCCAAGGCACGGCATGCCGATGGCGGCATCATGGTTACCGGCTCGCATAATCCGGCCAATCACAACGGCTTCAAGATGGTGTTTGGCAACAAGCCGTTTTTTGGCGCCGATATTCTCGATATCGGCCGGCTGGCTGCCGCCGGGGATTGCGAGCAGGGCGACGGCCTGGCAACGGAGGCTTCGGTATTCGAGGAATATGTGCAGCGGCTGCTGCAGGATTTCACGCCGGGCCGGCCGCTGCGTGTGGTCTGGGATTGCGGCAATGGCGCCGCTGGCGCGGTGGCGACGGCGCTGGCGCAGCGCCTGCCGGGCCAGAACACGGTTCTCTATGGCGAGATCGACGGCAGTTTCCCCAATCATCATCCCGATCCGACCGAGCCGCACAACCTGATCGATCTGATTGCCGCGGTGCGCGCCCAGGGTGCCGATCTCGGCATTGCTTTTGATGGCGATGGCGACCGCATCGGCGTGGTGGATGGCGAGGGCGAGATTCTATGGGGCGATAAATTGCTGATCGCTTTTGCCGAACAGATTTTGGCGGATCGGCCGGGCGCTCCGATCATTGCCGATGTGAAGGCATCGAAGGTGTTTTTCGATCAGGTCGACAAGCTGGGCGGCAAGGCGGTGATGGGGCGCACCGGGCATTCGCTCATCAAAACCATGATGGCCGATATTGGCTCGCCGCTGGCCGGCGAGATGAGCGGCCATATCTTTTTCGCCGACCGCTATTATGGCTTCGACGATGCGCTTTATGCCGCGATACGGCTGCTCGGCATTGTTGCCGGTTGGCCGGATCAGGGCCTGGCCGATTGGCGCAAGCGCCTGCCCAAGCTCTACAACACGCCGGAAATCCGCATCGATTGCGCCGATTCACGCAAATTCGATGTGATTGCAGAGGTGCGTGAGCGGCTGCATGCCGCCGGCACGGCCTTCAATGCCGTGGACGGCATCCGCACCGATACCGAGCATGGCTGGTGGCTGTTGCGCGCCTCCAACACACAGGCGGTGCTGGTGGCGCGCTGCGAGGCCACGGCGCCGGAAGGGCTGCCGATCCTGCTCGCCTCGCTTTGGCAGCATCTCGACGCCTGCGGCATCGCCCGGCCTGCCGGCTATTGAGGGGGCGCCGGCGAGCTGCGGTCTGCTCAGACGCGCCCGAACGTATCCTGGAAGCGCACGATATCATCCTCGCCCAGATAGCTGCCGGACTGGATTTCGATCAGCGACAGCGGCAGCCGGCCGGGATTCTCCAGCCGGTGCGTCACGCCGATCGGAATATAGGTCGACTGGTTTTCCGATAGCAGGAAAGTATCGTCGCCGCGCACCACGCGGGCCGTGCCGCTGACCACCACCCAATGTTCGGCGCGGTGATGATGCATCTGCAACGACAGACTGGCGCCCGGATTGACCATGATATGCTTGACCTGGAAACGCGCGCCGGCATCGATGCGCCGGAAGTAGCCCCACGGCCGGTAAACCGTGGCGCTTTGCTCCACTTCTTCGCATTGCGCCTGTTTCAAGCGATCAACAACCTGGCGCAAATCCTGCGCCCGGTCGCGTGGCGCCACCAGCACGGCATCATCGGTGGCCACCACCAGCAGATCGGATACGCCCAGGGCGGCGATCAGCGGTCCTTCGCTGCGCAGATATGAGCGGGTGCAGTCGATGGCGTGGACATTGCCGCGTGTCACATTGTCGTCGTCGTCGCGGCTGCCGATATCCCACAGCGCCGACCAGGTGCCAACATCGCTCCAGCCGGCGCTCAACAGCAGCACGGTGGCCTTGCTGGTGCGTTCCATCACCGCGGTGTCGATGGCGTCGGACGGGCAGGCGGCAAAAGCCCCGGCATCGACGCGGACAAAATCGGCATCGGTTAGCAGGTTTTGCGCCGCTGCCGTGCAGGCCGCCAGGATATCCGGGCGATGCTGTTCCAGTTCGGCCAGGAAGCGCCGGGCGGAAAACAGGAAGATGCCGCTATTCCAGTAATAGCTGCCTTCGGCCAGGAAGGCTTCGGCGCGGGCGCGATCCGGCTTTTCCACAAAGCGGTCGACATGGCGGGCGGTTGCCGCGGCGCCGGCTGATTGATGCGCCAGGGCGGCGCCGGCCTTGATATAGCCGTAACCGGTTTCCGGCGCATCCGGCTCGATGCCGAAAACCACCATATGGCCGGCCCGGGCGGCGTCGGCCGCCGCCAGGATGGTGTTGAGCAAGGTGCCGGCATCGCGCACAACATGATCGGCCGGCGCCACCAGCAGCAGCGGGTCGTTATCCGCGCCGTCATATTGGGCGAGGCAGGCCAGGGCGGCTATGGCCGCCGCCGGCGCGGTGCCGCGGGCCGCCGGCTCAAGCAGAATCTTCCCCATTGGCAGCCCGGTGCGGCGCAGCTGTTCGGCGATCATGAAACGATGCTCGTCGCTGCATACATACCAAGTGGGTTCCAGTGCCGGATTGCTCAGCCGGGCGGCGGTTTCCTGCAACATGGTGGCTTCGCCATCCATTGCAAGGAATTGTTTGGGCAGCGCCCGGCGCGATAAAGGCCAAAGTCTGGTGCCGGTACCGCCGCAAAGAACCACGGGGACAATAATGGCTGCTGTTGTCATAATGGCCGTTTCTTCATCCAAATAATAAAAATCTATGATTTGTCCGCTGCTTTAATAGCTGAGGCTAGATTAGAGAAACAAACTGTAGATTTCGTAAACTAAACGCTCCAGCCCAGCAAGTGGTCGCCTTCGTTCAAGGCCATGGAAGAATTGTATCGACTGGTCGTATAGCATCTGAGCAACCCTAATGCTATTCCATAAGACTTTTTTATGTCTCAAAAGTTATAGATTCTCTCCATAAAATGGGCATAATAGTGGACAGATTGCATATATAGAACTCAGAGCTAAGCGAAAGTATTCGGTTGGCATTTACATGTTTGCAGCGTGCGCCGCAACCTTAAGGTTTAATACGGAGGCAATTGCTCGACTTCATGCTACGGCTTGGCTCAACCCAAAAAAATGAAATATAACGTCTTGTTCTTTAACCTGCATAGAAAAAGCTTGCTGTATGGATAAGAAGAAAGTCGCCTTTATCACGGGCGTAACGGGTCAAGACGGTGCCTTGCTGGCGGAACTGCTATTGCAGAAAGGATATGTGGTTCACGGCCTGAAGCGCCGCTCCGCATCCTTCAATACTGGCCGTATCGAGCATCTTTACCAGGATCCGCATACGTCCGGCGTCAATCTGTTCCTGCACTATGGCGATCTTACCGATGCCACCAACCTGATCCGTGTGGTTCAGGAAGTGCAGCCGGACGAGATTTATAACCTGGCGGCGCAAAGCCATGTGCAGGTCAGTTTCGAGACGCCGGAATACACCGCTAATTCGGACGCGCTGGGCACGCTGCGCCTTCTGGAAGCGATCCGTATCCTGCGCTTGAACGACAAGGTGCGCTTCTATCAGGCATCGACCTCGGAATTGTATGGCAATGCCAAGCCGCCGCAATCCGAATATACGCCTTTCGAGCCGCGCAGCCCCTATGCCGCCGCCAAGCTTTACGCCTACTGGATCACGCGAAACTACCGTGAAGCCTATGGCATGTTCGCGTCGAACGGTATCCTGTTCAATCATGAAGGGCCGACCCGCGGCGAGACATTCGTCACCCGCAAGATCACCCGCGCGGTGGCCGCCATCGTGACCGGGAAGCAGGACCGGCTGTATCTCGGCAATTTGAACTCACTGCGTGATTGGGGCGATGCCCGTGATTATGTCGAGGGCATGTGGCGCATCCTGCAGCATGACAAGCCGGATGATTTTGTGCTGGCCACCGGCGAGGCGCATACCGTGCGCGAATTTGTCGAACTGGCTTTCGCAGAGGCCGATGTCAGGATCGAGTGGCGCGGCAGCGAGCTTGAGGAAGTTGGCGTCAATGCCAAGACCGGCGATATTCTGGTGCAGATCGACCCGCGTTATTTCCGCCCCACCGAAGTGGATTACCTGCTCGGCAACCCTGAGCGGGCGAATACCATTCTGGGCTGGAAGCCCAGGATCAGCTTCCGCCAGATGATCGCCGATATGGTGGCGGCTGACATGAAGCTGGCGCACAACCCTGTAGCCGAATAAAGCTGCTGTCTAATAGCACGGGCGGGGCGCGTTGAGGAGGCGAGGCGATGACGGTAATCGTAACCGGTGGTGCCGGGTTCATCGGCTCGGCGCTGGTGCGGCAGCTAAATGCGGCTGGCGAGTCGGTGGTGACGGTGGACAAGCTGACCTATGCCGCCAACCTGGACAACATCGCCAACCTGCCCAATCCCGGCCTGCACCGCTTCGTGCAGCTCGATATCTGCGACCGC